>JANMCE010000288.1:0-5057 GCA_031360915.1 Actinomycetes bacterium
CTACGTCACCATCCTTGATGCTGATCACGTGCCGGTCCGCGCGTTTCTCGAACGTACTCTTGCTCACTTCGTTGATCCACGCGTGGCCTTTGTGCAGAGCCCGCAGAGCTACCGCAACCGTGACGCCAGCCCGGTTGCTTCCGCGTCGCATGAGTCGCAGCGGGTCTTCTACGACCTTGTCTGCCCCGGCAAGAATGCTTACAACAGCGTATTCAGCGTGGGCACCAATGTGGTCTATCGCCGTCATGCGTTGGCCGAAGTCAACGGTCTCTACGGCGAGACAAACTCCGAGGATATTTGGACATCGTTGCGTTTGCATCAACTTGGTTGGGCGTCGGTCTTTGTTCCTGAAATCCTCGCCGAAGGTCTCGCTCCCGAGGATGTCGCCACGTACCTCCAACAGCAATACCGGTGGTCGCGAGGTGCATTCGAGATTCTGTTGCACGCTCGTCCTTGGCGCATGAAGGGTCTCACCCGAGATCAGCGTATTCAGTACATCCAGCCCGGCCTGCACTACCTGCAGAGTGTGGCGATGCTGTTCTTTATGCTGCTGCCCGCACTCTTCCTGGTGTTCTACGTGCAGCCACTTCGCGTGAACGGTGTCGGCTGGTTGCTGCGGTACGCCCCGTTCTGGGTTCTGACCCAGTTGGCGATTTACTACCAGGTGGGTCGATTGCACGTGTGGAGTTACTGCATGGCGATCGCATCGGTACCCGTGCACATTCGGGCCTTTTTCACCGCGCTGTTCCGACGGAAGTACGGATGGAGAGTGACCAATCGCCAAGGTCGAGTCCCGTCGGTACTTGAGTCGATGCCCACCCAACTCCTGATGGTGCTGGGTCTGCTGACCGCATTCATGATTGGTCTGTTCCCCCTCCGCAGTACGGTACCCACGACGATCTCACTGGTGTTGTGCCTTGTGTACGCCCTGTCGTTGCTTGTGGTCATCCGTAAAGCCACCAGTGAATGGTGGCGTTCTCTGCGACACAAGAACAAGACATCAAGAGTTTCTACGAGAGAGGCCGTACCGGCGTGAAAACTTCTAGCCCCACCCCTGTTCAGCAGCGAGCACTTCCGAGTGAACTCGCCGTATCCGCTCAATCGAAGGACTGGAAGAAGCGCCCGCACCATTCGCCTCGGCGCCTGACCAGCCTGCTCCTCGTGCTGGCCGCTCTGGCTGGCTGTGCGTGGATTGCATCGGTGCAAATTCAGAACCGCATTGTCGGACGCGGTCGGGTGCAGCTTGACCGAGTCACCGTCACCACCGACCCGGTCGTGCTGACCTCAGCCGCGAGTGGCCGTATTTCGGCGTTGAACGCGGTGGTCGGTACTGAGGTCAAAGCTGGCGACGTGTTGGCCACTATTGAGGTGCTGCCCGCGAACGCCCAGTCGGGCAAGCTCGACATCGTGGCCCCGGTTGACGGTCTGGTCCACAGCGTCGCTTCTCCGGTCAATGGCACGGTAGCGAGCGGTACTGAATTCATCACGCTCTACCAGCCGAGCAAGATGCTGTTCGAGGCGCCCGTTCCCTACAAGACAGCGTCCAACATCCGCATCGGCAGCAAGGCGAAGTTCAACGTGCCCGGTCTAGGCGATGTCAACGCCAAGGTGGTCGGCGTGCGCTCTGACTTCAAGACGGATATCGAGCAGGCAAACGTGCGGGTCGCTCGCATGGTGTTCCAGCCCGACGATGTCAATGCGCTCAAGACGGTCGTACCCGGCATGACTGCCAAGGGTCGTATCGAGAATTCCAGTGACGCGAATGCAGTGCGCGCCGTACTGAATCCGAAGTTCTGAGACGGCGGCGTTTCTCACCAATCAGGTGCGTCATCCTCGCCGGGGTGATGTGCCTGATTGGTGCCTGTACCAAGACCAGTCGTCCGGCCCCTGAGGTGGGTTGGATGACGATGTGCCAGCAGCGCACCCCGGTTGATCGTCAGGCCGTATCGGCCGATGCACACCAACCCGTACCCCACGCTGCGTTCGGTCCGCCCGCCGGGCTCGGCGCGCTGCCGACCAATCAGTGGTGGAGTTCGTTGTTGTCCCCGCACCCCGAAGCGCTCTGGGCTCAGCCGCTCACCGTTACGTGGACGGCCGAGGGTATGGCACTCACTGTGCCGCGGCCGCGAGCGGTCAGCAAAACCATTTTCGCCGGGCAGACCGCGCCTCTGGTCGTCATGTTGCCTGGCGCCGCACCCAAGCTGTCGTCCTACGGGGATTTCCATGTGGTGGTTGCGATGAAGGGAACGTCGTCAGCGGGAGAGGTCACCGTGGCCCAAGGCAGTCCCACTACCTGGGTGAAGGTGGGTGGGGGCGGACTTTCTCTTCAACTGCCTGACCGGGCCACCATAACGTCGTCGAAAGGCAAGACCATCACCGCGGCAAGGTGGACCGAAGACGAAGTACGCGTTGCCGCACCGGACGGTTCGGGCTGGACGGTCGTGCTGCCGAAGAAGGCCGCATGGAACCGCGACGGCATCCGTCTGCGAGCCGAAGTAGCTGCTGGTGACACCGTTGGTTTGGTGGCACGGCCAAACGAGGCGACGTCGACGTGGAACGCGCTGGCCCGGATCGCCGGTCGGCATCCGGTGACCGGCACGCTTGCCGCCTGGCGTCGTCAGCCAGGGTCGGTGACACAGCGACTGACCTGGGTCGGTGAACCCGGTGTGGTTGCGCTCCTGCCGCACCAGACGACCGACAAGACGAAGTCGGTCGGCACGTTCGCCTCGCCTCGCGGCGACATGCCGGTGGTGGCCGCGTCTCGCGTCGAGTGGGACGCCCCGTTGCCTGGTGTGCTGTTCGGCGTTCCGCAGTTGTCCGACGAGGTCAACAGTGCGATCGCGATGGACCTCGCGGCTGACAAGCAACCGCCGGTTCCGGCCGGGGCCTACTTCGGTCCGAAGGCCATCGGTCGTCTGGCCACGCAGGTCGATCTTGCTCGCGCCGCCGACCTCGCCACCTCGCCACCGATGATCGACAAACTCGGTAAAGAGTTGGAGAACATCCTCACCCGTTCGACGACGGGGGATGATCGTTGGGCGGGGTACGACGAGCAGTGGGGTGGCTTCATGACCATGCCACCGCAATTCGGGTCCGAGAACTACAACGATCACAACTTCCAGAATGGCTATCTGTTGCAAGCCGCAGCCACCCTGGCCGAAGCTGGCGACCCGCGAGCGGACCAACTCAAACCGATGCTCGACCTCATCGTGGCCGACATCGGCGTGCTCGAATGTCACTCGGGCTTTCCGCCCTTCCGGGTAATGAACGCGTATGAGGGTCACTCGTACGCGTCGGGTTTCGCTCCCTTCATCGACGGCAACAATCAGGAGTCGTCATCGGAGGCCGTGCATGCTTGGTGGTCGATGGCCCGCTGGGCGCTGGCCACCGGGCAGACTGCTTTGGCCGACCAGGCGATAGCGCTGTTTGCGACCGAGGCCCACACGGCGCGCTGGTACTGGCTGGGCGAGAAGTCCAAACGGCAGGCCGGCTATGACCATCAGACCGCGGGCATCGTGTGGGGTGGCAAGATCGACTTCGCTACGTGGTTCGACGCCCGTCCGGTAAGCGCGGTGGGTATCCAGTTGCTGCCGTTCACGTTCGGCAGCCTGTACCGCTCGAACCCCGACGCCGCCATCAAACGCTTTGCCGAGGGCAGCAAAGACAGCGGCGATCACTGGTCGGATCTGCTGGGTCTTGACCTGGCCATCGCCGACCCCGACACGGCCGCCGAGGTCCTGGCCAAGGCCTCCGCAATCGAGGAGGGCAACAGCCGCGCCTTTGCCAACGCCTGGATTGGGCTGCTGAAGCGCGCCGGCCGACCCGACAACAGCATCATCAGCGATCCACCGTACGGGGTTGGTTTCCGCTCATCCGATGGTCGCACCACGCTGGCAGCGGTGAACCCGACCTCCATTGAAACCTCAGTCGTGTTCCGCCAGAACGATCGCATCCTTACGACTTTGGCTATACCTCCCCGAAGCTCGCTCACAAAACGGGCGTAGCTTGCGGCAGGGTGACAGGCGTCGGATGCCCGGTCTATTCTGAAACGAACGATTCATGAATGGCGAGCGACTCGAGGGGACCGCACCATGCGCATCACCGGAGTGGAAACTCGTCTCTATAGATTCCCGTACGAGCCGCCACTGCATGCCGCCTGGGACCCGAACCCGCGAACCCATCAGGACGCCTGCATAGTCAGCGTGCACACCGACGAGGGTGTGTCGGGGCATGCCTCGGGTGACTTCTTGCCCGATCATGCCGCGGTGTCGCGTCTCTTCACCGGCATCGATCCGTTCCGCACGGAACTGATACGCGAGATCTGCGAGACGATCGACTTCCACGGCGGTCGACCCTGGACGGCCGAAGCAGCAGTGTGGGATCTGGTCGGTCGAGCCACCAACCAGCCGGTGTGGAAGTTGATGGGTGGTCGCAACGAGCGGCTCGTCGCGTACGCCTCCAACGCCGAACGGGTCTCGGCACCCGAGCGTGCCACGCGCATCGCTCAGCAGAAAGCTGCGGGCATTCGGGCATTCAAGGTTCGCTTTCATGATCCCGACTGGCGGAACGACATCGCCGTTGTCGAGCATGTGCGGGACGCGGTTGGCTACGACATCGACCTCATGATCGACGCCAACCAGGGTTGGCGCATGCCCGGAGACACGACCCCCCGTTGGGATGTCGCGACCGCCACACAAGTCGCCCGCGCCTTGGAACCGCTCGGTGTGTACTGGCTCGAAGAACCGTTGCCGACCATGGATGTCGACGGCTACGCGCTTCTGCGTCACAAGACATCACTACGTATCGCCGCAGGTGAGATGGTGCGTCACGCCCATGAGGCTCGTGATCTCATCACCCGCGGCGGCGTGGACGTGCTGCAGCCCGACGTCGTTCTCACGGGTGGCCTCGGGGGATGTAAACGTCTCGCTGCTCTGGCCGATCTCCATGGTCGCGTCTGGACACCGCATACGTGGTCGAACGGATACGGCCTCGTGTGCAACCTTCACGCAGCCCTCGCATTTTCCGGATGTCCGTACGTGGAGGTTCCCTACGACCCA
>JANMCE010000323.1:0-15391 GCA_031360915.1 Actinomycetes bacterium
GGCTGTCGGTGGTGAGCGTCCCGTCGATGACGAAGGACGCCTCCGGCATGTACCACCACTCGACGATGTCGTTCGATGAGGCCCTGCGCGAGCGAGCCCGACTACTGACGGAGGTGGTCCACACCTTTCGTCCCACGGCCCTGGTGATAGATCGCCACCCGTATGGTATCGGCGGCGAATGGCGCAACGGTATCGAACTCGCCCGTAGCCTTGGTGCTCGCATCGCTGTTGGCCTCAGGGACATCCTGGATGACCCGGCTGTCGTCCGCAGCGAGATCGAAGGTGACGGCTGGCGTGACGTAGCCGAACTCTTCGATGACGCATTCGTGTACGGGGCACCGTCGATCTGCGACCATCACCTGGAGTACGGCTTACCGATTCGCCCGACGTATCTCGGCTGGGTCACCGATCCGGCTCCCGTCGTGCGGCGCGACCCAAACCTCGTGGTCGTGACCGCTGGCGGAGGAGCGGACGGCGAAAGCCTGTTGAGGCTGGCGCTCGCCACAGCCCGATTGCGTGAAGATCGGCGCTTCATCATCGTTGCCGGACCATACGCCGATCACCTTCCCCGCTCGGTCGACCGGTCGGGTCGCGTCTCGGTCGTCCGCAGCGTGCCGGGCTGCGCCGAAGTGTTTGCCACCGCTGGTTTCGTGGTGCAGATGGCAGGATACAACTCCACTTTTGAAGCGCTGTCAGCCGGTGTTCGACCCATTCTCTTGCCCCGTCGAGCGCCTAGGCGCGAACAGGCCATCCGAGCGACCCGTCTGGCCTCCCTTGGTCTGGCCGATGTGCTCGACGACGCCAGTACGCCATCGGAGTTGGCATGGCTTTTGGACCGACCGCGTAGCTTTGCCTCGTCAGTGTTGCAGGAGGCCGGTATCCACATGGACGGCGCCTCGCGCAGCGCCACGGCGCTGCTCGACAATGCTCGCGAGTTCATCTCATGATCACGCTGGCCCGCAATCTGTGGCCGCACATCCGCCGCTATCGCCGCGGTCTCCTGGTCGGTGCCTTGTTCGCCGGGCTTGAGGTGCTTTTCAACCTCGCCGGCCCCTGGCCGTTGAGCTTCGTAGTCGACCAGGTCATCCAACCAAACGGCACCCATCACGGGTCGACGTCGTGGCTCGCCGGCGCCATTATTGCGATGCTCGTGTTGGTCGGCGCAACCTCGCTGCTCGACTACTGGTCCACCCGGCTGCTCTCGGCATCGGGTCTTCATCTGGCCAACGATCTGCGCGACGAAGTGTTCAGTCATCTGCAGCGTCAGTCGTTGCGCTACCACGGCGAACGCCAGGTCGGCGACCTGGCGGCCCGGGTCACGGGTGACGTCGAGCGGTCGCAGGACACGATTGTGCAGACGCTTTCGGTGCTCTTCCCAAACCTGTTGCTGATCATCGGGATGTTTGTGGTGATGGTGGCCCTGGACCCCTGGTTCACCTTGCTCGCCCTCGTCGTCACGCCACCATTGGGTCTCGCCGTGCACCGGGCGACCCGTCAGTTGAAGGTGTCCTCCCGTCGGGCCCGCAGAGCTGATGGGCAGGTCGCTGCGGCGGCGACCGAGAACCTCTCGGCGATGCAGTTGATCCAGGCCTATTCACTGGAAGACCGCCAGCGTGATGGGTTCGCGAAGTTGTGTCAGACCAGTATGCGGGCCGGGTTGGAGACCGCTCGGCTGCAGGCTCGACTCAGCCCGATCGTGGACACGTCGAGTGCGGTCTCGACTGCGATCGTGCTGTGGTTCGGGTCGGTGCGTGTGCTCCGCGGCGACATGACGCTGGGAGTACTGCTCGTGTTCCTCAGCTACCTCGGCTCGCTCTACAAGCCCATTAAGGCGCTCTCGAAGCTCAGCACCGTCACGTCGAAAGGCCTCGCGGCATCTGAGCGGGTGATGGAGATCCTGAAGACTTCACCGCAGATCGCCGACACGGGACGACCACCCACGTTGCCGAGGGTAACCGGTCGTATCGAACTGATCGACGTGGGTTTCACCTACGGCCGTGAAGCTGTCCTGGCCAACATCAACCTGCAGATTGAGGCAGGTGAGACAATTGCGCTGGTCGGGCCTACGGGTGCTGGCAAGTCGACGCTCGCCTCGTTGGTGCCGCGCTTCATCGACCCCGACACGGGCGCGGTGCGCATCGACGGACATGACCTCAGAGAAGTATCGCTTCGATCCGTTCGCCACCACGTCTCGATGGTGCTGCAGGAGTGTGTTCTGCTGCGAGGCACGCTGCGCGACAACATCGCATGCGGGTTCCCGGGGGCATCCGAGGCGGCGATCGATCGGGCGGTGCGGCTGGCGCTGGTGGATGAGTTCTCTAGCCGCCTGCCCGCTGGACTCGACACCATGATCGGCGAACGCGGCAATAACCTGTCGGGTGGCCAACGGCAGCGGGTTGCTATCGCCCGAGCCATTCTGAGCGATCGGCCCATTCTGATTCTCGACGAACCAACCAGCGCCCTCGACACCCGGTCGGAGGAACTCCTGGTGGAAGCGTTGTCGAACCTCCCTTCGCAACGCACCACCCTCGTGATCGCTCATCGGCTGTCGACCGTGCGCCACGCCGACCGCATCGTGGTTATGGAGAGCGGACGGATTATCGAGCTCGGTACTCCCGCCCATCTCCTTCGCTCGGAGAGCACCTACCGCCACCTGGTCGATCTGCAGAACGGCCTTTCCACACCGCTCATGTCCGCACCCCGCGGAGGAGAACGATGACCCACGTGCTGTATGTGCTCAAGCGTTACCCGCGGCTCAGCGAGACCTTTGTCGTGCGCGAGATCAGTCAGCTCGAGGCAGCCGGCGCAACCGTGTCGATCGATGCGCTGCTTCCCGCGGAGTCGGGACTGCAACACCCTGAAGTGGCGTCGGTGCGGGCTGCGGTTCGCTACATCCCACGCCACCCTCGGCTGCGATCAGCCTCGGTCCGTTCCGCCCATATGAGAGTTGGTGTGCGCCGGCCATCGGCTTGGATTGAATGTGCCCTTCATGCTCGGCGTTACGGCACCTGGCGTCGGTTCGTGCAGGCGGGACTCGTTGCCGATCGTGTGCGTCGTGAAGGTATAACCCATGTGCACGCCCACTTCGCCACCGCAGCCTGCGAGGTGGCACAGGCAGCCGCAGCCATGGCGGGCGTGCCATTCACCGTTACCGCCCATGCAAAGGACATCTTCCACACCGACAACGTTGCCCACCTGGCTCGACGAGTAGCGGGCGCGGCCTCGGTCGTGACCGTGTCGGAATTCAACGTTGAGCACCTCCGCCAAACGGTGCCGAAGACGCCGGTGCGGTTCATCGCCAACGGTGTGGCCGCAGCCGACATGCACGGCCCAGCCGCGCACGGGCCGGTCCTTTGCGTCGCCCGACTGGTGGCCAAGAAGGGCCTAGACACGTTGCTTGAAGCGTGGGTGCTTGCGGCCCGCGACTTTCCCTCGATGCGGTTGGAGATCATCGGTGACGGCGAACTCGCCGAACCGCTGCAGGCACTGGCCCAGCAACTCGGCATCGCGGAGCGAGTGAAGTTCCTCGGCCCGCAAGCATCCGACGCAGTTATGGACGCGTACCGGCGCTGCTCAATGTTGGCGCTGCCATGCCGGGTGACGACCGATGGTGATCGTGACGGCATGCCGACGGTAATTCTTGAGGCGCTGGCTCGCGGCATTCCTGTGGTGTCCACCGATGTGTGCGGCATCAACGAAGTCGTGCATCACGGGCAAACGGGGCTGCTGGTGGAGCCCGACGACCCGCACGCATTCGCCGCCGCCATCGGCAAGCTCTGGTCCGATAGCGACCTCGCTGGCCAACTCGGCACGGCCGGGCGCGACCTCGTGTTGCGCCGCCATGATCCCGCTCAGTCCGCTCAACAGATGTTGGCGTTGTTCCAGGAGGTTGCCCGATGAAAATTGTCGTTGCCTGTACCGATCTCGGTGTCCGTGTTCCCGGAGACAAGGGAGCGTCGCTGCATCTGACGTCGATCACCAAGGCGTTTGCCGAAGCCGGTCACGACGTGCTCCTTGTCGGTGTTGCCGGTCACGGCGCCCCGCCGACCGAGGTGCGCTCGATTCTGCTGCCTCATCCCGGCCGGGCCGCCGGTCTGCGGCGAGAAGTGAACAAGCTTCGCTTCGTCCAGGGTTTCTGCGGCGCCGTTGGCACTGAGGTCGCAGCGTTCAAGCCCGACATCATCTACGAGCGCCTGTCGCTCTTTGGCACTGCCGGAATCGAACTTTCTCGACGCACCGGTGCGCAGCACGTGGTGGAGGTGAATGCGCTACTGGCGCAGGAGGAGGCCAGGTGGCGTGGTTTGCGACTGGCGATGAGGGCGTCTCGTGATGAGGCTGCGGTCCTCGCCCACGCCGACTTGCGGGTCGCGGTTTCGACAGAGCACGCGGTGTCCGTCGACGCGGTCTGCGGTGGTCGGACCATCGTTGTTCCCAATGGTGTGGAGACGAGCCGCTTTCGCGACCTCCCCGACAAAAGTGAGGCTCGACAGCAGCTCGGTCTACCCGAAGACGCTTCTCTGGTCGGATTCGTCGGGGCGCTACGACCCTGGCACGGAGTGAACCTCGCCCTGGAAGCGTTGGCTCTTGTACCGGAAATCGTTCACCTTGTCGTGGCAGGGGATGGTCCGATCCGCGATGAACTTGTCGCGCTGGCCGATCAGCTCGGCGTGGCAGACCGCGTGCACTGGCTCGGTCAGGTCGGGCACGCCGATGTACCCACGGTGCTCGTCGCTTGCGACGCCGCCGTCGCCCCGTACCCGGACCTGGCCGACTTCGCGTTCTCGCCGCTGAAGCTGTACGAGTACCTCGCGGCCGGGTTGCCGGTCGTGGCCAGCGCCATCGGGCAGATTCCCGATGTGCTTGGCCACGGCGCGTTCGGCATGCTGACCCGTCCTGGAAACGTGCGCGATCTCGCCGCGGCGCTCTGGATCACACTGTCACAACCACAGCGCTATCAGGCCGCGGCGCAATCGGCCCGGAGGCACACGCTCACCCATCACAGTTGGCGGCAACGTGCCGACACGATCATCCAAGCAGCGAAGGAGCGTGACCGCCATGCAGTGGCCGCTTGATCACCCCGCCGTAACCGATGAGGGCCTCGCGCCATGGGCGCACCATGCCGCCACGATCGCGCCAGGCGCGCAGGTCGTTCGCCTGCTGCGCCACCTTCCCGGGCGACGCGTTGCAACCCAGGTGCGAACGACGGACGGACAGGCTGCGGTACTTAAGGTCTTCGCCAGTCCCCGTGCCAGAGGTAACGATCGCCGGCTAGAGGCACTTCAACGCTCCTGGGCGCGCAACCTGCTGCCGCGCCCCATCGGCGTCGATGCCACCGGTCATGTCTCTCTGGTGGAATGGGTCGACGGCGTGATGTTCGACCAGACCCCTGACGAGCGTTTCGCCGGAGCCGCATTCCAGGTGGGTGTGTCGCTGCGCCAACTTCATGAAAGCAGCATCGTGCTTGATCGCTCATGGACCATCCGTGACGAGCTGGCGTTGCTGGACAAGAAGCGGACGCCGACCGTGCAGCAACTCATCACGTCGATGGGCGGTATGGAACAACTGGCCGACCGGCTGGCGGACGAGCCGCTGGTCACCGCTCATCGCGATTGCCATCCACGCCAGGCCGTCATCGCTCATGGGTCCGCTCGATGGATCGACCTGGACGACTGCGCGATGGCCCCGGCGGGGCTTGATGTCGGCAACATGATCGCCCACCTGAAACGCGAACCGGCGATTGGGCTCCGCGATCAGACGGTGGCCGACGCGGCGGTGGCAGCGTTCCGTCTGGGCTACGGACCGCTTCCGGCCACGACCGACATCTGGGAACGGCTCAGCCTGGTGCGCCTGTGCGGCCTCGCCGAGACCCGGCATCAGCGGTCAGACTGGCTTACCTCACTCTCCGGATTGGTCAACGACGAGACGGCACAGTTACTGCTTCGTTGCTCTTGACCAGTTGACCTGGCAGCATCGCCGTGTGGCGACCCGACAGAAGGGCAAGACGACGGCGGACGCACGTACACCCATCTTTGCAACCGAAACAGGATTTACGAAGATCTTGGACTCGTCGTCGAGCTCGATTCGAAAACTGCTGGTCCGCTTCGTGCTTGCCGGGTTTCTTGCGCTCATTATCGTCAGCGCGGTGACAGCGTTTGCCAGCAGCGCCGTCGGCAACAAACGCGCCATCACCGAGGCGCAGAACATCACCCGCATCGTGGCAAGGGGTGTGATTCAGACGAACGCTGACGATGACATTCTGTCCGGTGACACGAGCTCGGCGAGGTACGGGGCGGCCTTGCAGGCGCTGAACAAGGTCGTGACCGACACCGTGGTCAATCGCGGTGCCTTCGCCCGAGTGAAGCTGTGGACCAAAGATGGCACCATCGTCTATTCCGATGACTCGCGGCTTATCCTCCGGAACTTCCCGCTTGGTGAAGACGAGTTGGCGATCTTCGAAGGAGCGAAGGGTGTCGCTGGTATCAGCGATCTGTCCGAACCCGAGAATGCGTTGGAGACGGAGAAGAAGCTGGTGCAGGTGTACGAACTGACTCACACGAAACAGGGAACGCCCCTGTTGTTCGAGGCCTACTTCAAGTACGACGATGTGCGCGCTGTCGGCGTGACTCTGTGGGGCCAGTTCGCACCGATCGCTATTGGATCTCTCGTGCTGCTCGAGCTGATACAGATTCCGATCGCACTGACTCTGGCTCGTCGCCTGCGGGCAGGGCAGGCACAACGCGAGCGACTTCTGCGTCACGCCATCGAGGCCTCGGAGTTGGAACGGCGGCGTATCGCGGGTGATCTTCACGACGGCGTTGTGCAGGATCTGACCGGTGTTTCGATGAGTCTCACTGCGGCCAGTTGGGCGGGCGGACCGGACGCGCCGGCCATGGCCGAGGCGTCGTCCAAGCTGCGGGACGGCATCAAGTCGTTGCGATCGCTGCTGGTGGACATCTATCCGCCGAACCTGTACGGAGAGGGTCTTGAATCGGCGCTCGGTGATCTGCTTGGCGGGCTCGCCAATCGTGGGTTGCACGTTCATCTGGCAGCCGAACTGAATGGTGCCGATCTTCCGCCCGACGTGGTGCGGTTGCTGTACCGAACGGCCCAGGAGGCACTCCGCAACGTTGTGACCCATGCCGGCGCGAGCAACGTTCGCATTGCGCTGTCGGCGCTCGATGACGTCGCCTCGATTGTGATCGATGATGATGGCAAGGGTTTCACCGCCGACCGCATGGCCGTACGGGTAGACGAGGGCCACGTCGGGCTGCGTGGGCTGGTGGACCTCATAACCGAAGCCGGCGGTCAGCTCGCGGTGTTGTCGGCGCTCGTTGGCGGCACCCGCGTTGAGGCAAAGATTCCCTATGTCGCCGTACCCCGAAAGGCCCGCTCATGATCAAGGTGCTTGTGGTTGACGATCACGTCATCGTCCGAGACGGACTCGCTCAGGTGCTTGCCTCGGCGAGCGACATCGAACTGGTCGGCACTGCGTCCAACGGTGTTGAGGCACTGGTCGCCGTTGCCGAACACAGGCCCGACGTGGTGTTGATGGATTTGTCGATGCCCGAAATGGATGGCGTGGAGGCGACGCGTCAAATCGCTGCCGACCACGTCGGTGTGCGCGTCCTGGTGCTCACTTCGTTCAGTGATCAGTCGCGCATTATGGATGCGTTGTCAGCCGGGGCGGAGGGGTACCTGCTCAAGCATTCCGAGCCGAAGGAGATCGTGGCCGCCATCCGATCGGTCCATGAGGGTGGCTCGCCGCTTGATCCGAAGGCCGCTCGGGTGCTGCTCGAGTCACGGCGCACCAAGCAGGCCGGCATTGCCCTCACCGATCGCGAGCGAGAGGTGCTGCTGTTGGTGCGAGATGGGCTAGCGAACAAGCAGATCGCTCGGCGCCTGGCCATCAGTGAGCGGACCGTGAAGGCGCATCTCACGAGTGTGTTTCAGCGTTTGGGCGTGTCGGATCGCACGCAGGCTGCGCTGTGGGCCGAGAAGAACCTCACCTGACCCATTAGGTCGGGGCTGGGCTACTTACCCTTGCCGCTGCCGCTGCCGCTGCCGCTGCCGGAGCCCGAATCGCTGGATCCGGATCCGCTGCCGCTCGATCCAGAACCGGAGCCTTTACCGGACGTGTCGGCCGTCGTCACCGACGTGGCCGGTGCCGTCACGGGCGCTACTGCTGACTTGGCCTGAATTGTGGTGGAGCTGGTGCCCGAGCCGCCGCCTTTGCCCGAGCTGCCTCCGCTGCCGTCAGTCGTCGCTGGGCCGCTGATGGAGGCTGGGCTGCTTGTGGTTGCCGGACCGGCCGTTGTTGCCGAGCCGCCTCCGCTCGGCCCGTTCGAACCCGAGCTGCCGGAGCCGGAGCCCGAGCCACTCGATCCGCTCGATGTCGGCGCAGAGGTTCCGACCGTACTTGCGACGGTTGTCGATGGGGCCTTCGAAGTGGTGCTTCCAGACGAGGCGGAACCGAAGGTCTCTGGAGGAGACGTGGTCTGACTGGCCGACGTGGTGGAACCATCCTGAGCGCTTGCGGAGCGCACGGTGACGGCGACCGAGCTAACGGGCACAACCGTTGTCGGGGTGGTGGAGGCGATCGTGCTGGCGCTCGTGGTCGCCACGCTGGCCGGAGTGGCGGCCGCGACAGTGGAACTCGTCGTCCCATCGGCGGGAGCCGAGATGTCCCAGACGGACTGCCCCGACGAAGGGCCGAGGTTCGGGAACAACGTCTGACGCACGGCGTAGGCGGTACCCACCGTTCCGAAACCAAGGACGAACCACAAGCCTCCGGCCACTAAGGACCGGGCTCGCCGACTTCTGGCCGATGGCGTCGATCGAGCGGTTTTCTCCGCCCGAAGGATGCTGCGGATCGGTACCGAGTGTTCTCGTTCGCCACGTCCCGCTGAGCTGAGGACGAGCCTAAATGGCCCATTAGCCACGTCGTGCCCGGTCTCCAGCCACGAGTCGTTGGTCATGCACCCAGTATGACGGACGACGATGCAGATCGAAACGAGACAATGGTCGTAGTACCTCGTTTCGCCCGGCGTCGCTATTGGTAGGTGACCAGGTCAACCCGGGGTGACAGCGCCGAGACCTGGGCCGGCGTGAACAGGTTGGTGTCTTGACGGAGGAACAGCTTGAACCCGTTGTGGAATGGCGCGTTCGCCTGGGTGAAGCCCCAGGTGGCAAGTTTCTCTGACTGAGACCCGAAGCCGTCCATATGAAACGTGGTGGCCAAGCCGGCCCTGTTCACCACCAGCTCGCGGTCGGGGATCATGCGTCGCTGGAACTGATGCAGCACGAACAGCTTCTGGGGCAGGTGGTTGTCGGTCACGATCTTGGCCAGATAGTTGGACACCTCGTTCACTTCGGCGGCAGTCACCGAGCCGATCGACACGCCAGGCAACGAGCCTGGTCCGACGTGCCACTCAGGATCGAGTGCAATGCCGACGTTGGGTTCTTTGAGAAACTTTTCGTACACCTTGGTTTCAGTGAGGAAATCACTTCGTCCCGGCTGAATGTCGAGCACCAGGTACAGACCGTTGGCCCGCGCCACGTCGAGGTAGCGCTGAATGTCGGCATCGGTAGCTCGGGCTCGATACAAACCGTCGCCTCCGGGTGCCGCCTGTGCGGTAGTGGCGATGAACTCAAAGGTGCCGAGGACCGGTCGGCCGAAGCTCTTCCAGGTGGAAGCCAAATTGGCGACACGGGTGGCCGACTCCTCGGGCGTCTGCTCGCCGAGAACACCCAGTGCGGGGCCCGATCCGTTGCCGTAGAGGCCGATCATGGTGAACGTCGGGAACAGACTTTGCCCCGGGCAGTCGGGGCCAGTCGCGGGCGGCGGCGGGCCCGTCAAGTAGCCGACCACGTCGACAATGACGTTGGCGTTGCCCTCGGTAAACAGGCACACATCGCCGCTAACCCCGAGGCGGGAGATGGCGGCGTTGGCAACGGTTTGGCCCGCCCGATAGTTCAGATTGGACGCAACGGGCCGGTCGGTGCCACGAGGATGCAAGGTGATGAAACCAGGTTCGGCACCGAGCGCGGTGATGTTAAGCAAGACAGCCGTGGCATCACTCGGTAGGCCGACCCGGTCGCCGACTTTGAGCTGCAGGGTACCTTGATCGGGTCGTCGTCCCTTCCCCGCAAACAAGCCGTCAGCCGTGCTGTTCACGCTGCGCGTATCGAGGATTCGGGCAGGGGTGGGGAGCGAGGTGATGTTGCCGTCCGGGAACCAGCCGACGACATCGATGATGGTGCTCGTCGAACCAGAGTTGAACACGCAGGTATCACCTCCACCATCGAGGCGACTGACCACAGCGTTGGCCACGGTGTCACCCTCGGCATAGTTGACGTTGGACGCCACCGGCGTGGGCTGATCGCACGGATAAACCGTGAGGAAGCCCGGTTGTTTGGCGCCCTCCGCGGTGACGCTGAGCATTGCCGTCCGGACACCAGTCGGAACGCCCGCTCGCCCGGCTACCTTCACTCTTTGCGTGCTGTTCCGCGGACGAGGTCCGCCGCCCACCACGCGGTCATCAACGGTGGCACCGGTGTCGCGAGAATCGGCAATGCGTTGTGGTGCGTCAAGCGGCTGGAACTCGCCCGGCTCGAACCAGCTGCTCACATCGACAATGAGGTTGGTGGTCCCCGAGGTGTAGGCGCACACAACGCCGTCGGCCGCAGTTTTCGTGATGGCCAGAACCGCTGCGGTGCGGCCGGCCACGAAGTTCAGGTTGGATGCCACGGGCCGGGGGGCGTCGCACGGGTACAGGGTGACAAACCCGTCGGTGGTTGCGCCATCGACGGTAACGTTGAGGACGACCGCCACGGCCGTGTTGGTGACGCCAACTCGACCGCGGACGGCGATGTGGAACACTGAATCAGCCGCAAGCGGACCCTGGCCGGCCAGGAAGCCGTCGGCGGTCTGACCGGTCGGTCGGGTGTCAGCGATTCGCTTGGGGGCCGCGAGGCTGGAGAGGGCTACAGCCGGGGGAGCACCGGCCACGGTCAAGGTGGCAGTTACCAGGCTGATGGCTGCAAGCATGACCGTCCCGAGGACGGGTCGAGAGCCGTGAGAACCGCAGGAAATCTGCCGAGAGAACATATGCGAAGTATGGCAAACCAATGGGTTTCCACGCGCATGTCGACCACACTTTTCTAGGCGTTCAACTGCCCGCTGAATGTGACGAAACCCGACGTCCTGGCATGATGACGTGATGAGTTATCCCGTTCCGCTCAGTACCATTGGCGATGTCCAGATCTTCGACGAGCGCATGGCACCATTGGCGGTGCCGACCAGCACCCTGCGGCGACTTGGCGGTGGCGCGATGTGGTCGGAGGGGCCGCTCTACCTCCTCGATGGCTCGGTGATCTGGAGTGACATTCCGAACAACCGCATCCTGATGTGGAAGGACGGCGCGGTCACCGACTGGATGGCCCCGAGCAACTTCACCAACGGGCGAACGCACGACCGGGAGGGTCGCATCGTGCACTGCTCGCACGGCGCCCGAGCCATCGTTCGCACAGAACTCGACGGCACGCTCACCACGCTTGTTGATCGGTACAACGGGCATCGGTTGAACTCACCCAACGATGTGGTGGTCAAGCGCGACGGCACCATCTGGTTCTCCGATCCGCCCTACGGCATCATGTCGAATCGCGAGGGCTACCAGGCCGACTCCGAGCAGGCTGGCAACTTCGTCTATCGATTGGATCCGTCGTCGCAGCATCTGACGGCGGTGATCACCGATATGAGCCACCCGAACGGGTTGGCATTCTCCCCGGATGAATCCTTGCTGTACGTTTCTGACACCAGCATCGATCCGTACGGCGACGAAGGCTTCCATCACATCTTGGTGTACGACGTGGTCGATGGCCTGGCCACGACGAACGGTCGCGTCTTCGCGGTGATCGAACCGGGTTGCTCGGATGGCTTCCGGCTCGACACCGAGGGCAACATCTACACCTCGTCCCTCGATGCCATCCAGGTGTTTGCGCCGGACGCTACGTACATCGGGCGCATCCCCGTCCCGGAGAAGAGTGCTAACTGCTGCTGGGGCGGACCCGACCGGCGAACCCTGTACATCACCGCCTCGACGTCTCTTTACGCCGTCGATCTGAACGCTTCGGACGTGGCATGAGCACGCCTAGGGTAACTGTGAGCACTCTGTTCGATCTCGACGACAAGGTAGCGCTTGTCACCGGCAGCAGCCGTGGCATCGGCAACGCGCTTGCCTTCGGTCTGGCCGAGGCCGGTGCGCATGTGGTCATCAACGCTCGCAACGCGGCCGACGTCGAGAGCGCGGTTGCAGCGTTGCGCTCGGCCGGTCACCACGCCGATGCCTTGGCCTTTGATGTCACCAAGCCGGACCAAGTCGAAACAGCTATCACCGATATCGAAGCCAACGTCGGGCCGATCGATATCTGCGTGAACAACGCTGGTATCCAACGCCGTTTGCCGTTGCACGAAGTCACGCCCGAACTGTGGGCCGAAGTGATCGACACCAACCTCACCAGCGCCTTCCTGGTGGGTACCGCGGTGGCGCGAAAGATGATGCCGCGCCAGCGCGGCAAGATCATCAACATCTGCTCGGTCATGAGTGCAGTTGGCCGGCCCACCACCGGCCCCTACACCGCCAGTAAGGGCGGGCTGAAAATGCTCACTCAGGCCATGTGCGCTGACTGGGCCAAGTTCGGCATGCAGATCAACGGGATCGGCCCCGGGTACTTCCACACCGAACTCACCCAGCCGCTGGTAGACGATCCGGTCTTCAATGGCTGGGTGACGCAACGTACGCCCGCCGGACGATGGGGCACTACCGACGAACTGGTCGGCGCGGCGGTCTTCCTTGCGTCTCGGGCCAGTGATTTCGTCAACGGTCAGATCATCTATGTGGACGGCGGCCTCCTCGCCGTCGTGTAGCCCTCCGGCGACGTGATCATCCCGACGGGAAGCCGGCAAGAATTGTGGCGGTGGCCGAGGTGCCGAGGCGGGTGGCACCGGCTTCGATGAACAAGCGGGCGTGCTCGGCGGTACGAATGCCGCCCGAAGCCTTGATGCCGAGGCGCTCGCCGACAGCGCGTTTCATCAGCCCCACAGCGTGCTCAGTCGCTCCACCGGAGAGATGGAAGCCGGTAGACGTCTTCACGAAATTCGCACCAGCGCCCTCGGCGGCGCCACACGCCGCGACGATTTCGTCATCGGTCAGCACACCCGATTCGATGATGACCTTCAGCGTGGCAAGAGGCGCAGCAGCTCGGACCAACGCGATCTCTGCTTCCACCGCCCGCCATGCGCCCGATTTCGCCCACCCCAGATTGATCACCATGTCAACTTCGTCCGCTCCCGCGGCGGCGGCCCGGGCGGCCTCGTCGGCTTTCACCTCGGCACGATGGGCACCCGACGGAAATCCGATCACGGTGGCTACCAGCACACCGTTCGGAATCACGCCGGTTAGCGGCAGCATGTTCGGCGAAACGCACACCGCAATCGCGCCGAACTGGACAGCCTCGGTGCACAGTTGCGCCACCTCATCCGATGTCGCTTCAGGACGCAGCAGCGTGTGATCGATCAGTTTCGCCACAGCAGTGGCGGTCAGAGTCCTTGTCATTGCATCTCCTCTGCCTAGATGCTGGCGAGCGCGTCGGCGTCGGTCAAGAGGACTTCGTCCCAAGGTCACCGACTGGAAAGGACTAGAGCTCGCAGATCGCGCTTCAGGAACTTGCCGCTGGCGTTGCGGGGGAGCGCCTCGTCGAGGAAGATTACCGTGCTCGGAATCTTGTGTTTGGCGATGGTCTCGGCCAGGAAGATCTGCAACTCGGTAGTGGTCAACGCTACACCGCGGCGGAGCACGATCGCGGCGGCGACGTCCTCACCGAGGCGCTCATCGGGAATGCCGAACACGGCGGCCTCGGCGACGGCGTCATGGCGGTAGATGGCCGCTTCCACCTCCGAGCAGTACACATTTTCGCCCCCGCGCAGCACCATGTCTTTGGCTCGGTCGACAATGAACACAAAGCCCTCATTGTCGATGCGCGCGATGTCGCCGGTAGCGAACCAACCATTGCGGATGGCATCCGCGGTTGCGTCTGGCTTGTTCAAATAGCCCTTCACCACAACTGCGCCCTTCACGCACAGCTCGCCGACGACATCTAGTCCCGCCGGCAGATCCTTACCGTCTGGGTCGATCAGCTTGGCGTCTAGTGTCGGCACGATGGGGCCGCACGAGCTGGGCTTGAGGAAGTAGCTGCTCGCCATATTGGCGGTGATGATGCCGCACGTTTCCGTGAGCCCGTACCCAGTGGTAGGAGCTCCGTTCTTCAGGGCCTTGTCGATCTTTCCGACCATGTCGGGCGGAACGGGGGCGCCACCGCCGGTCAGCGCGCGCAACGACGACGTGTTGCGCGTGGCAAAGTCGGGGTGTGCGAGCAGCTCGCGGCTCATGATGGGCACGCCGGTCATGTTGGTGATCTGTTCGCGTTCGATCAATTCGAGCGCGCGGCCGGCATTCCACTTGCGCATGAGCACCACGCACCCGCCCGCCATGGTTGTCGGCTGAACGCCACAGTTGTGAGCCGTCACGTGGAACAGTGGCGTGGTTGCTAGCAGGATGGTACGGGCGGGCGGTTCCCCTGGTGTCTTGGGGGCGGCTAGGTCTCCGGCGGCCATGGCTTTTGCGTCGGCCATACTCGCGGCCAGCTGCATGAATCCGATGTTGAAGATGTTGGCCACGGATCCACGGTGCGTGAGCTGGGCTCCCTTTGGAAATCCGGTTGTACCCGAGGTGTAGAAGATGCACGCATCGTCGTCGGTGTCGATCGCGGCGGCCGGAAGCTCGGCCGGTGCGGTGTCGCGCCGCACGATGTCTTCCCATCGGTCGGCGTGGCTCGGCAGGTCTCCCGGTGAACGAACGGCCAGTAGCTGCAGCGGGTGTGTCGTCCGGATGGCGTTGAGGATCGGCAGCACCCGTTCGATCCTCTCGTGATCGGCGATAAGCACCTTGGGCGTGGAGTCGGTGAGGCCGTACTCCATTTCCGTCGAGGTCCACCAGGCGTTCATGCCGACGACCGCCGCCCCCACCGAAACAATCGCCCAGTAGGCCGTGATCCACTCGGGATAGTTGCGCATGGCGATGGCGACTCGATCACCCGGGCCCACACCTTGGTGATGCAGATAATGAGCCAGAGCGCGGACATCACCGGCGATCTCGGCGTAGGTGTAGTACTCATCTTCGTAGACGACATAGAGGCGATCACCGAAGCCGGCCGCAGCGCTCTCCCACACCACGCGCATGTTGGCCGGGGCCGACGCGAACGTCTTCATCGAGACGCCACCGACCACCGATTCAGTGACCGCGAACGGCGATCCATGCGCAAGAAGTTCCGCCCG
>JANMCE010000342.1:0-4608 GCA_031360915.1 Actinomycetes bacterium
TGACTCTCAATGATCTCGACGTCGATGCTTCTTGTTGCGACCGACCCGGATGGATTGCGTCGGGCCTGGTCCGTTCTCGGGGAGGCTGCGACCGAAACGCTTGAGCGGTCGTACCTCCAGACGCTACGCCTTGTCTATGCAACAGACCGATGGATCAGTGCACTCGTGCTGGAGGATTCGCAGCCTTTCCATCCTCTCGGCATACCCAACCCTCCTCACGATGCCCTGCCGCCCGGCATGTTCGACGTCGGCGCCCGACCGACCCTCGAAGAAGTCTTGATCGCGCTTCGCGACCGGATGGACCGAGTCAAGCAGTACCTCGCCACTGTCAGCGAGGAACAACTCGACCGCGAAGTCGTGTCACCGAACGGCGAGAAGACCTCAATCAAGCGGTGCTTCCACGTCGTATTCAAGAAAGAGTGGTGGCACGACCAGTACGCTATAAGCGACCTTGGTGCGCGGTCGTCCCGACGAAACACTGGTTGGAAGACAGCGCTTGGGTTGTATGCCGCAGTGCCTGCGACGGCGGCCGGTTGGCCTTCAGGCAGCGCCGATTGCCAGTACTGCCGCTGCGGCGGGGTCGTCGGCCGCAACGGGCACGAAGTGCACTTGGCCGTCAGCGTCAATCTGGTCGATGCGGACCACGGACCAGAACCGCTCAGTGCCAGCTACAACAACAGCGCCGGGCACGATCTGGGCCGGGTCGGCGGCATCGGTGAGCAGGGTCCACCAGCGGCCCTCGTCGTCCTCGGCGTTCAGATCTGCTCGTAAGTCGATTCTCGGCATTGCGGTCACCTCCCTGGCTCGAAGTGAGGGTTGGGCACCACTCGGTGCGTAGTTCCTAGCATACGCGCCGCCAGCTCATCGCGATTGTCGTGGACCACTTCGTAGTGCGGTGCCGTCCCGGTATCCCACAACTCGACCCGCGCGTCGGCAAGGTCGCCGGCGGTGAACGACACGATCCACGCCGCGCACAATCACCGTCGCTGACGGCAACGGCGGATCACCCCTGCAAGCACACTGCTTGACCACATTCGACAGTCTGCCCGACCCGACACCGGCGACCGCACACTGACCCGCGCAATCAGCGGGAGCGAATTCCCTTCACAAAACTCCCCCGTTGCCCGCCTTGCCCAGCACACTCACGGAATCAATCACCCGCCGTCGCACGCCTCCCCCCTTGGCGGTCTCGGCATGGTCGACAGGCTCTCCTACCTAGCAACCGACCTAGCGCGCTCCACAAGCGGCGGTAAACGCCGACGAACGCCGGTGTACGAAACCCCACGTCTCCGGGGCTTCGTACACATCAGCACACACTGGCGGACAGGGTGGGATTTGAACCCACGGTACCTTGCAGTACAACGGTGTTCGAGACCGTCCCATTCGGCCGCTCTGGCACCTGTCCGTTCACTAAGTTAGCAGGACGGGCCCTGCGCGGTCAGGTACGTTTCGAGACGAAGAAGGTCTTAAGGATCTGCGAGCACTGTTCCTTCATGACGCCACCCTGGACCAGAGGGTTGTGATTCAGTCTCGAGTCGGCCAAGACGTTGGTCAGTGAGCCCGCCGCACCCGCTTTCGGGTCGGTGGCACCGAAGACCACGCGTCCGATCCGGGCGTTCACCAGCGCACCCGCGCACATGAAGCACGGTTCGAGGGTGACATACAGGGTGCAGTCCAAGAGTCGCCAATGACCGATCACTGCGGCCGCGTCACGAATGGCGAGCACCTCGGCATGCGCCGTCGGATCACCCGTGAGTTCGCGTTCGTTATGTCGGCAGGAGATGACCTGTCCGTCACGCACAACGACCGCTCCGACGGGCACGTCGTCGTGTCGGGTTGCCGCTTCCGCCTCGACAAGCGCCAACTCCATCGCCTCGTCGTCGGTCATTGCGTCGAGCGTAACGGCTGGACGGTCTCGTCCTGGTTGATCAGACGAGCGCGCCACCATTCGTCAGCAGCAAAGTCACTGCGAGTAGCGCGGTCGCCAGCGTCATGTACCAGGCGGCCTTTGGATGACCTCGGCGAGCAGCGACGATCAAGCCCACCACGAAGAACATAGCGAGAACGAGCAGACCAAGGGCCGCCAGACTAGGCGGCCCCGGCGGAGCGAGAGCCAACGTCAGCGCCGCCGCGTCCAGCAGGAGCGCGCCGATATGGAGCGAGGCCGAGGCGCCCAGTCTTTGCGGTAGCCCTCGGATACCGAACCGCACATCATCGTCCAGATCGGACAATGTATTGACGAAGTGGGCTCCACAGCCGAGCAGCGCAGCTCCGACGAACGCCCAGATAGGCGGGAGCGGATGCCCGACGTTGCCGAGCGTGACGAACGCCGGGAGCAGTCCGAACGCAACGATGTAGGGAACCGGACTGAGCACCGTCGCCTTCAGCCCAAGGTTGTACATCCATGCCGCCCCAACTGCGACCAGATGGACCGCGCCCCCCCGCCAACCCGAGGCGAGCGACAAGGGCACGCACACGATAAGCGCTACCAGTGCTGCTCGACGGACAGCTGCCGCGCTGACGTCGCCGGTTGCGATTGGTTTGTCATCGCGATCAACGTCACGGTGGCGGTCGATGTAATCGTTGCTCCACCCGACCGAAAGCTGACCGGTGACCACCGCCGCCGCAACCGCAAGCGCACCCGTGCCCCGGCCGACCGACAACGCCAGTGACGTCGCAATCGCCGTGACCGCCAACGTGGGCTGCCAATGGCACGCACGCACCAGCCCACTCACCTGCGCAACCTATCTCGGCCGGCCGAAACACTGCGGACTTTAGCAACTGCGCTGAAGACACGGCGGAGGTGGTGAGATTCGAACTCACGGTCCTGGTGGCGCTCCTCAGCCGTGCGACACCTCTGCCGTAGACGTTGCAAAATGCGGCCAGAGCGAGCAATTGAAGACTGAAAGCACTTCGATCGGAGGGTAACCTCAACGCTGTTCTTGACGGCGGTCAGTCTGCGACCGCCTGGAAAGCCAAGGTTCGTGCTGTTTTGGTGTCCGCATTGGGTAGTTCAGACAACCTCATCGAGAAGTTTGACAAGGTCCGCTACTCCCTGATTGCTGTGAGTTCGAGCACACAGAAGTCTGCGTAACGGGTACGAAGCCTCGTTGCCCTGCGACTCTGACGCAGCTACCGATGCCTTGGCATCTTCGACTCCTCCGACGAGGCTGGCCCGCAACGAACCGCGGCCCAGTTGCGTCATCGACTCCGCTAAATGACGCTCAGTGGTGCCGCTATTTGCAGGGTACAAGACCCGCCAAATGCGGGTAGGATGGGCTCGTGCCCGTGTACGACCGGTGGCTTCGGACCACGTTGGAGCAGTTGCTCGCCGAGGAGGCTGTTCTGGTGCTCCGGGGACCGCGGGCATGTGGGAAGAGGACCCTCGTGACTGCGCTAGCTGGTGAACTCGGGCGCGACGTCGTCGATTTCGGTGACCCGAGAACGCTGGCCATCGCGTCGCAGGATCCCGCTTCGTACCTGCAGGGCCGACAAGAGCCGGTCATCATCGATGAGTTCCAGCGACTTCCCGACGTCCTTGCCTACGTGAAGCGCTCGGTCGATCGAACGCCGCGAGAGGGAGCGTTCCTCCTGACCGGATCGACAACACACCACCTTCTCCCCCAAGGCAGCGAAACGCTTGCCGGGCGAAGCCACGAACTCACGCTGTGGCCGCTGTCGCAGGGCGAGCTTCGCGGAACACGCGAGCACTTCGTGACCCGCGTCTTCGCCGAGCCGAAGTCACTCCTCGCTCAGCGCCATCAGACTGATCGTATCGAATACGCACGTTTGCTCACGACCGGCGGGTTTCCTGATGCCGTGCGGCGAACACGACCCGAGGCCCGAGCACGCTGGCTCACCGACTATGCGGCACGTGTCGTCGAGCGTGATCTCGCCGATTTGATCCGCCTGCGCAACCCCGGGGCATTCCGTTCCACCCTCGCGCTCTGCGCAGTCCGGACGGCCGAGATTCTCAACGTGAGCACGTTTGCAAACGAACTCGACACAAACCGAGACACGGTGGGTAGCTACATCGAACTTCTCGAGCGGGTAATGCTTGTGCACCGCCTTCGGCCCTATGCCAACAACCTCGGCACACGTCTCACCGCCCACCCAAAGCTTCACATCACCGATAGCGGGCTTGCAGGGGCACTCTGCCGAATCGACGCGTCAACGCTGGCTCGGAGTGAACGATTCGGACCAATCCTTGAGACGTTTGTTGTAAACGAAGTCATGAAACAGTTGAGCTGGGAACTCGAGCCGCCGACCGCCTGGTTCTTCCGCGATCGGGAACAGAACGAAGTCGACATGGTGCTTGAGCACCCCGACGGTCGAATCGTCGGAATCGAAGTGAAATCCAGCACGACCGTCGACCGAGGCGACGCCGGGGGACTTCGTCGACTTGCGAGCCTTGCCGGATCACGTTTCCATCACGGCATCGTGCTCTACACCGGCGAGAGCTCGATTCGGCTCTCGGACGACGGCACCTTATCGGCGCACCCGGTCGCCTCACTCTGGCAGCCGTAGCTATCGAATGGTGTCGACTTCTGCTCCAAAGAACTTGGTCCGTCGCCGGGCGGGCCATTGAGATTCAAACGTGACAATTTT
>JANMCE010000005.1:0-28698 GCA_031360915.1 Actinomycetes bacterium
ACACCACAGTTGCCCTTCGAGATGTAGGGCGTCTGACGGTCGTTCGCGGTCATCTCCAACAGCGACACCAAGATGTCGGATGCACCGACGCCGCAGTTGGCCCCCATGGCGATTGGGGCCGGTTCCAGTCCGTCGAAGACAACCTTTAGGTCGCCAGGCATGAGGCCCATCATGGTACGACCGGCGGTATCGAACGAGCAGGTTGCGATGTACGGCATCCCCATCGCAATGGCCGCTTTCGATGCAGCGCGAATCTCCTCGGGAGATGACATCGTTTCAATCCAGGCGACATCGGCTCCCCCGGCCTTGAGCCCCGCAATCTGAACGGCGAACGACGCCACCGCGCTGGCCTCGTTCAGCGCGCCCATCGGTTCGAACAATTCACCCGTCGGTCCGACCGCTCCGGCAACAACGACCGGCCAGGCAACCGAGTCGGCGACCGAGCGGGCCAGCTCTGCGGCGCGCTTGGCAATCTCGTAGACCCTTTCCTGCGCGTTGTGCAGCTTGAGGCGCTGTTGGTTGCAACCGAAACTATTGGTAAGAATGATGTCGGCCCCGGCATCCACAAAGCTCTGGTGGAGAGCCGTGACTCGGTCGGGCTGATCGAAGTTCCAGAACTCGGGCGGCTCCCCCGCTTCCAGGCCGGCCGCGAAATAGTTGGTGCCAGTTGCGCCGTCGGCCAACAGCACTCGACGTTCGGCCAACAGCTCGGCAAGTGACGCGCGCATCAAGACTCCAGAATGTAATCGGTGGTGGTATCGCGCTGCAGGGTGAGCCAACGGCGGCAGCCAGCGTGGTGAAACCAGCGCTCGGTAGACGGGCCCTTCAGATTGTCGAAGAACCAAACGTAGTCGAGGTCACGTTGGTCGGGTTCGGTGACGTGTTCTGGCACCGTAGGGAGTTCGCCACCGAATCGGTATTCCTCCACGGGGCGGTCGCCGCAGTGGGGGCAGGTGATCCAGAGCATCAGCGGGTACCTGTCGATCCCTGGTCGGCCATGGCGTGATCGGCGGCGAAGCGGGCGAGCGCAAACGGCGCGATCAGGTCGGGCGTGGAGCCGGTGGCAATGAGTTCGGCCATGGTTTTTCCTCCGGCGGGAATGCCCTTAAAGCCCCACGTGCCCCAGCCGGTGGTGACCAGGAAGCCATCGACACCGGTGAAGCCCATGATGGGTGAGTAGTCGGCCGACACATCGCAGATGCCGGTCCATTGCCGCAGGATGCGCAGGTCTCGCATGAACGGCAGATGATAGGTGAGCTTGCTGGCAACGCTGCCGAGATTCGGGAATGTGGACTGCTTGGAGTAGCTCGGCTGCGATTCGAATTCGGCCCCGGCAAGCATCTGACCACGTGCCGTCTGCGACACGTAGGTGAGCAGCTCGGAGGACGACACGATGGAGCCGAGCGACTGGGCGTAGGCGTTGGTGACGAACGCCTGCAGCGGGTGGGTTCGAACGGGCAGCCGGACCCCGGCCATGTTGGCAATGGTCGTGACGTTGCCGCCGACGGCCGACATCACGACTCCGGCCGAGATTGGGCCGTTGTTGGTCATCACGCCCGTGACCCGATCGCCATCGTTCAGCAGGTCGGTGACGGTGGTGTTCTGATGCACGTGCACACCCTTACGCATGGCGCCCTGGGCGTAGGCCCACACGACTCGATCATGCCGGGCCGTAGCGCCACCAACGTGATAGCTGGCGCCTCGAACCGGGTAGCGACCGCCGCCGGTGATGTCGATGGGTGGGCAGATCTTCTTGATGTCTTCGGGGCCGACGATTTCGGTGTGGGTGCCGAGCGCTGAGTTCATCAGTGCACGTGAGCGCTCCTGTCGCATACCGGTTTCGGTGTGCGCCATCCAGAGCAGACCCTTGGTGTCGTGCATGATCCAGCAACCGGTGTCATCCTCCAGCGTCTTATACAGCTCAAGGGAATGCTGGTAGAAGCGAATGGCTTCAGGGATGCCGTAGTTGGCCCGGATGATGGTGGTGTTGCGACCCGAGTTACCCGACCCAATGTAGTTCGCTTCGAGCACCGCAACATTGGTGATGCCGTGCTGCGTGGCCAGGTAGTAGGCGGTGCTCAGGCCGTGACCGCCGCCGCCGATGATGACCACGTCATAGCTCGCTTTGGGTGCGTGCCAGGTGAGGTCGAGCAGGGTTTCAACGAACTCATTCACCGATGCGCTCCGCAAGTTCGTGGGCGTACGCGGCGTTCGTCATGAGCAGCACCCGGTCGGTGGTGAGCCAGAGTTTGGCGGGCACGTTGGCAACGAATCCCTGCGTGAACGAGCGAGGTTCGATCGGAAGTTCCCAGTCGATGTGGGGCCGTATGTGTTTGTCGAAGTGTTCGATCGAGAACCAGGCACCGTGGAAGCCCAATTCTTCCTCCACGATTGCGTGCGGATCATCGGCCACGGGCGATTCGGGCGGCATATGGCCGAACACAAAGACATCGTCGGGGGCTAGGCGCAGCAGCCGCGGGTGGAAGAATTTCTTGTCGCCAAGGTCAGACGGATCGTCGAGCGCAACGAAGGTATCAATGGCCGACGCGGTCGCCACGATGCGATAGCCGGGAATGGTGGAGAACTCAGGCACGGGCTCGGGCTCCGTCGTGATCGAAGAAGGGAGGTTCGACCACGGTGGCGGGGCGGCCGCCGATCTCGACGTGGGTAATGGGGCTGCCGTCGAGCGATGCGCCCTTCTTCAGCCAGCCGAGCATGATGGCTTTACCCAGGGTTGGCGACGCGAACGTGCTGGAGACGTGGCCGTGGATTTGGCCGTCGACCATGATGGGCGTGCCCTCAACCGGAGCGTCACCGTCCATCTCGAAGCCGTGCAGTCGCCGCTGGTCAGGCAGCTTGGAGGTGCGAACGAGCGCCGTGCGGCCGATGAAGTCGGGCTTCGACATCTTGACCGCCCAGTCCATGTTGACTCGGCGGGGTGTGGTGTCCATCTCGGTATCCATGCCCACGATGATGTGGCCCTTCTCCAACCGCAAACCGAACAGGGTCTGCAGGCCGTGCGGCTTGATACCCATGTCAGCGCCGGCGGCCATGAGTGCACGCCACAACTCGGCCGAACGTTCGACGGCGTGGTGGAGTTCGAACGATGCTTCGCCGGTGAACGAGAGGCGCATAATGTGGCACTCGATGCCAGCGACGGGGCCGTGCTGGTGCTGCAGGAACTTGGGCGGACTTTCAACGCCGACTCGTTGCAACAGTTCGCCGGCACAAGGCCCGGTGACGTTGATAGCGGCAAGCGACATGGTGCGGTCGAGCACGCGCACGTCGAGGCTCCACGTCTCGATCCAATCCCGCACGCACGCTTCCGCATTGGCGGCGCCGCCAGAGGTAAATGTGAGCACGAAGCGCGTGTCGGTCTCTCGGCAGACCATGCCGTCATCGATGATGTGACCGCGCTCGTTCAGCAGCAGCACATACCTCGAACGGCCCGGCTTTATGTCGGCGATGGTGGTCGGGTAGAGACGTTCGAGCAGTTCGACCGTGTCGGGCCCGTCGACGATCATCTTGCCAAGGGTGCTGACATCACCGAGCGAAACGGCGTTGCGAACGGCGTGGTATTCGCCTTCGTGGTTGCCGTAGTTCCAGGGTCGCCACCAGTTGCCGAACCGGTCGAGGTTGGCACCGGCTTTGATGTTTTCCTCATGCAGCGCGGTGCGGCGGAATGGCTCGGGGTGCACCCCCGCGCCCGCCTCGGCCAGAGTGATTTGCCGACTCGCCGGGCGGGCGGTGAACATCTCGGGGGTTTCGCCACTGCGTTCGGCTACATAGCTGCGCAGGTACGGACCGCATACCGCGCCCTGACAGGTGCCGGTGCCGGCGAGGCTTGAGCGCTTGATGAGTTCGAGTTCGGTGAAGCCCTTGTCCCACACCATGTTGAGGTCATCGACGGTGGTCTTTGCACAGGGGCACACGGTGCCGCGGTCGGGGCAGGGTGGCAGAGCGAACTTCTGCGCCGCGGGGCCGACGATAGTGACGTGATCATCCTGCGTCATGCGCAACAACAGGTCGCGCGGCGACAAGCCCACCCCCACAACGACGCTGTCGCAGGGATGAGCGTCCTGGTTGCCGTCGGCGTCTTCGGTGACGACAGCGATCACATGACCCTCGCCGATAAACGCTACGACGGTTCCGTCGACGTGTCGACCGGGCATGTCGATTCCCGTTCCACCAATGGCGACGAGATTTCCCAGATCGACGCTGGCCGCCTTGAGCTTTCGAGCGGCGGACGGCGTGTAGATACCGGCCAGCATGGCGCCCTCGCAGACGGGGTGCAGCTCGGCGGCGCCCGTGGCGATGATGACGTCGTTCGCCCGCAGGTGCAGCATGCCGGTTGTGGTGCGGACGATGACGGTGGGGCCGCCGTATACACCGACGACTTCGTTGCCGTCCAGGGTATCGAGGATGGTGACCAGGCGCCCGGCATCGTCACCCTCGACGGCAGCGGCCGCTCCCCCGCTGTCGCCTGCACCGATGACGACCAGATCGGCGGTCTCTCGCCGGACGGGGATGTGAGCGAACTGCTGCCGGGTCTCGGTGGTGTCGAGCGCGGCGATCGGCGGGCCACCAATAGCCGGGTGCCGCCTCACGATGGTCGTATCTGTCGCGTCGATCTGGCAGGTACGCACAAACGCCGTGCCATCTACTTCAGCGACGCAGTTACCGCAATCGCCTGCGAGGCAGAGTGTGCCGCCATGCGAGGGGTGCTGACCGTTGCGCACGATCGCAATGGCGACCGTATCCCCCTCGACAAAAGCCAGTTGCTGCCCGTCAACCGAAATCGTCATTATCAGATCCTTACCGCTCGGCCAGGGACAGTCATATTGGTCAGCAGCTCAGGCGCGCATGCGGAGGCCGGAGGGGTCGAAGATGGGCTCGAGTTGGAGGCGGGCGGGGCGGCGGATGCCGATGATTTCGATCTCGAACCCGGTGGTTGCGGGGTCGAGCAACTCGGCGGGGATGTACCCCATGGCGAGTGACACCTTTGAGTTGTGGGCATAGCCGCCCGAGGTGATCCAGCCGACGACCTTGTCGTTGTGCCACACCGGCTCGTCACCAATGACGTCGGCGGCATCGGTGCCGGTGCCAACCTCCACCACGAAGGTGACCAAACGACGATCGGGACCATTAGCCAGTTCGGCTTCGTAGGCGGCGCGGCCGATGAAGTCGTGATCGAGTTTGATGTAGTGCTTGATGCCGGCTTCAAGCGGTGTGTAGATGGGGCGGTACTCACGGAACCACGTGCCGAAGTTCTTCTCGAGACGAAGCGACATGAGCGCTCGGAATCCGAACAGGCCAATGCCATGGGGCTCGCCCGCTTTCATCAGCGAGTCATACAGCGCGCACTGGTTCTCGGGTGCCACCCAGATCTCGTAGCCGAGGTCGCCGGAATAGGTGATGCGCCCGACCATGGCGGGCACCATGCCGACATCGATCGGGCGGAAGTCCATGAACTTGAAGTCGTTGGTGAGGTCGGTGTCGACCAAGGTTTGCAGCACCTCGCGTGCCTTCGGTCCTGCGACGGAGATGCCGACCAGGCCGAGGCCGTGGACCTTGAATTGCACGCTGCCATCGGTGGGCATATGGGCGAGGAACCAGCGACTGTGGTTGATCTCGGCCGACTGTGATCCGAACAGGAAGAACTGGTCTTCACCCATGCGAGCGACCGTGAATTCACCCTCAATACGACCGGCCGGGTTCAGCATGGCCGTCAGCACGATGCGGCCAACCTTTGGCATGCGGTTGGTAAGCAGCGACGACAACCAAGCCTCCGCGCCGCTGCCGGTCACCTCGTACTTGGCGAAGTTCGATACCTCGGTGAGGCCGACGCGCTCGCGCACTGCCTTCACTTCTTCGGCGACGACATCGAACGCATTGGAGCGGTAGAAGGTGACGTTCTCGTGCGGATCTTCACCCGGCTTCTGGAACCACAGCGCATGTTCCAGACCGAACGACGCGCCCCACACTGCGTTGGCCTTATCGAGCCGTCCGTGGATGGGCGTCATATGCAGCGGACGGGCACCCGCGAGTTCTTCGTTTGGGAAGGTGATGCGGAAGCGGCGGGCATAGTTCTCGCGCACCTTGGCGTTGGTGTATTGCAAGGTGGCGTAGTCGCCGTAACGGGCCACGTCCATACCCCACACGTCTAGGCCGGGCTCGCCATCGGTCATCCAGTTGGCCAACGCCAGACCGACGCCGCCGCCCTGCGATAGGCCGGCCATCACCGCACACGCCACCCAACAGTTGCGGATGCCGCGCACCGGACCTACGAGCGGATTGCCATCGGGCGAGAACGTGAACGGCCCGTTGATAACCGTCTTGATGCCGGCGGTAGCCATGGCCGGATAGTGCTGGAAGGCGACCTCCAACTCTGGTGCGATGCGGTCAAGGTCGGGGGTGAGCAGGCGCTGCGAAAAGTCCCACGGCGTGTGCTTGGGCGACCATGGCACGCACGCCTGCTCGTAGGTGCCGAGCAGCATGCCGCCACCCTCTTGGCGGATGTAAATCTCGCCAGAGAAGTCGAGCGCCATCGGCATTTCCCTGCCCGTTTTGGCCACGTGGGCCGCAACTTCGGGCATGTCTTCGGTGAGCAGATACATGTGCTCCATGGCCAAGACGGGTAGTTCGATGCCGATCATGCGGCCGACTTCGCGGGCCCACAATCCGCCAGCGTTCACGATGTGTTCGGCGTGTATTTCGCCCTGCTCAGTGACGACGTCCCACGTGCCATCCGAGCGTTGGTTGAGCGCGGAGACCCAGTTGTTGCGGTAGATCTCGGCGCCCTTTTGCTTGGCGCATTCGGCGTAGGCCCAGGTGACACCGCTGGGGTCGACGTGACCTTCCACCGGGTCGTACAACGCGCCGATGAAGTGGCTGTGATCCATCAGCGGGAAGAGTTCCTGCGCCTCTTTACTCGAGATGAGTTCGAGGTCCATGCCCAGGTAGCGGCCACGAGCGACGGCCATGCGCAGCCAGTCCATGCGCTCGGGCGTGTCGGCCAGCATGAGCCCGCCGGGCAGGTGGATGGAACAGTTGCGACCCGACTGCGCCTCAATCTTTTTGTACAGCTCGATGGTGTACTGCTGAAGTTTGGAAACGTTGGGGTCACCGTTCAACGTGTGCATGCCACCAGCCGCGTGCCAGGTAGACCCCGAGGTCAGTTCCTTTCGCTCGATGAGGACAAGGTCAGTCCACCCCGCCTCAGCCAAGTGATACAGCACGCTGGCGCCCACCACACCGCCGCCAATGACAACAACCTGCGCTGACGTTTTCACTACCTGTTTCCCCTTCGTGTGGCCCGGCCGAGCCGAACGTGAATGATTCTAGAATTCTGATGCGTGGTGTCAGTTTGAACACCGGCCTGACCGTGTCGCTCGACCATTTTGTTTTCGGGTTGTATCCGATCAGATACACCCGCAAACGCGTACGGACGGCGCCTGGCGGCGTCGCACCGCGCCGCTCGATTCGGCGTCACGGGACGCTGTCGCGGTTTTTCGCCGGCCAGCGCTGTCTCCCGACAGCGATAGGGATTTGAAAGACGGTCACGGCTAAAAGTCCGTGGGGACGCCGCCCTCGGCCTTGCGGCGAGCGACGAAGGATTCGAGCTCTTCTTTGATCGCGCTGTCGAGCGGCGGCGGTTCGTAGGCGGCGAGCATCTGCTTGTAGACGGCGTTGGCCTTACCCGCGGTTTGCGGGCTGCCTGCTTCTTCCCACGTTTCGTAGTTGCGCCAGTCGGACAGCATCGGGTGGTGAAACGCGTTGCGGAATCGCTGCTGCGTATGACCGACGCCGAAGAAATGTCCGCCCGGCCCGACTTCCTTGATTGCATCGACCGCAAGTTCGTCGTCGTTCACCACGATGGGGTCGAGAAACGCTGACACCATCTGCAAAAGTTCGGCATCAAGCACGAGCTTTTCGAACCCCGCGTGCAGGCCGCCTTCCATCCATCCGGCGCCGTGCATCATGAGGTTCACGCCACCCATGACCGCGCCCCAGATGGAGAAGACCGACTCGTACGCGGCCTGCATGTCGAGGGCGTTGGCCGCACACACGTTGCTACTGCGGTACGGGAAGCCGTAGCGCCGGGCGAGTTGCCCGCCCACCATGGCGGTACGCATGTATTCGGGTGTACCAAACGCCGGAGCGCCCGATTGCATGTCGACGTTGGACGTAAATCCGCCGTACACTGCCGGGCTACCGGCCCGCACAATCTGCGTGAGCGTGATGCCAGCGAGCGCTTCCGCATTCTGTTGTGCCAGCGCACCAGCTAGAGTGACCGGAGCCATGGCACCCGACAGTGTGAACGGCGTGAGCACGACCACCTGGTTGCGGGCGGAGTATTCGAGGATGCCCTGAAGCATCGGCACGTCGAGTCGCAGCGGCGACGACGAGTTGATGATGGTGAAGATGGACGGCTCATTGTCGATCTGCTCGTCGGTTCGGCCGCGAGCGATCCGGACCATCTCCAAGCAATCCTGATTGCGCTGCCGCCCGAGGCTGTACGCGTGGATCGGCTTGTCGACGAGCGTGAGCGCGTCGTATGTGGCATCAAGGTGCCGAACCGACGCATGAATGTCGATCGGTTCCACCGGATAGCCACCGAGGAAGTGCACCGTATTGAACATCTGACTCAACCGCAGCAGGTCCTGGTAGTCCTGCCTGTTACCCACCCTACGGCCACGGTCCATGTCGAACACGTTCGGCGCCGATGCCACCGACCCAAACGCCATCCAATTCCCACCGATCTGCAGGTTGTGCGCCGGGTTCGTCGCGTGCAGCGTGAACTGCTTCGGAACAGTGGCGATCTTCTCAAGGATCAAGTCCGGATCAAACCGCACCCGATCACCCTGGACATCGGCACCAGCGTGGCTCAACAGGTCCCGCGACTCGGGATCGAGAAAGTCCATCCCGATCTCTTTGAGGATGCGCAGCGAGGCCAGGTGAATGTGCTCCAACTCGTCAGCGCTGACGACCTCGGTCGGTGCATATCTCAGCCTCGGTTGGGCGTAAGGCCGCTGCTCAATCGCTCGCACCTTCCCACCCGTATCAACCCGTCCGCCACGCCGCCTTCGAGGCCCCGCATCATCCTCAGCCATGGCCCCACTCCCCAGTCGACGTACCCCAAACGCTACTACCCACACGACCCTATCCCAGTACGATCGTGTCAGGAATACCTTTCCAGCAGTGGCAGCCAGGCCGCAATGAAGCCGATGGCCGAAGCCATCGGAGAGCATGTTCGGGGACAGCATGCCGTCCAGGTGGATGACGTGGCCGCAATGAAGCCGATGGCCGAAGCCATCGGAGAGTCGACCGGCGCACCGACAGCCACATCGCCATACGCCGCGATCTCGCAACTATCACCTCGCTCGTTTCGAGCGGTGGGCCTCTCTACGGCCGACCCGACGAGCTGATGCGGCTCGATCCGTTTGATCTCCCAACGACCGCAAGTTTTCTACCGGCGGCCGCGCCCGCGATTGCAGTATTCGAAGCCTTCGCTGCCTGCGGGGGCTACCCACTATTGCTCGAACGGTGGGACACCGAGGCTGATGCGCTTACCAATCTCATCAATCTTGCCGGCGACCCTCTTGGTCCACTTGCCGCAACTGCGGCGGTTCAACTTCTCGACCTGCCTCAAGCAGCCGGGTACCGCCGCCTGCTCAGTACGGTCGGTCGAGGCGTATCGAAGTATTCCGAACTCGGAGCACGGGCCGATCAGCGCATTGAACGCCCGCTGGCGCACCTACTCGCGTCCGGCCTCGTCCAACACCGCCAGCCACTCGGTGAACCGCATTCGCGTCGCGGCAGGTACATCATTGGTGATGTGCACCTCGCGTTCTGGTTCGCAGTCGTCGAACGCGAGATGCAACTGATTGAGGGAGGCCAGGGGCCATCAGTCATTCGGCGGCGCGAACCCGAGTGGCGCAAACATCTCGGAGCCGTCTTCGAACAAGAGGCGCGTGAGCACGCAGCGCGTCTTGCTGGCTTGGGCACGTGGGGCGACAAACCTGTGCTCGTTGGCGAGTGGTGGAGCGACAGCCCTCAAGCCCAGTTTGACGTCGCTGGGGCTACAGGAAAGAAGTGGGCTTTCGTTGGCGAAGCGAAGCTCGGCCGATTCGGCAGCGGAGACCTTCACAGATGGAACTCTGCGATCGCCTCCGTCGGCCGGACCGGCGACGCAGCGGCCAAGGTTGTCTGGTGCGGTGCCGATCCAAACCCCGAGATTGTGGCGCTAGGCGTGAGGCACTTCTCCCTGGACGATATGACCGACCAATAGAGCGGCAGCTGATGGGGGAATTCATCGGTGCGCCACGCCGGAAAGACTCGTGGTCCGTTCGCTGAATACACGTAGTCAGGAGGTTACTTGGTGCCTACATCAATTCGGCTTGATCCCAATCCGCGGCGCGGCTTGATCGCCTCGCCAGTCAGACCGGTCGCAGCAAGGCCTACTACCTGCGCGAACTGGTAGCGGTGGGTTTGGAAGACCTAGAGGATTACTACTTTGCGGCCGCAACTCTTGAGCGGGTTCGCAAAGGCGACGCGCCGGTCTACTCGCTCGACGGTGTAGCGCGCGATCTTGACCTAGCGGAATAACCTCGCCGGAAGTGCCGTCAAGCAGCTGAGCAAGCTCGACAAGGACAAGCGCGCCGAAAAATCTGAAGGCTCCCGGGTCAAACCTCACGTTCCAGGCGCTCTTGGAGGAGACGCCGGAACTGCAGAACGGCCTTGTCCATACCGAGGGCCAACATCGGTGCGTCAGGGTCAAGCTGTATGTTCTCGTACTGCGCGCTGATCATCTGACGATCCTCCTCAAATGCCGCAAGGAGACCCTGATACATCGTCTCGGCCACTTCGCCATCGCCGTGACCCACGCGGTGCGACTGCTGAAAAAAGTAGTGCGTGCTGGTCTCAGTCTCGGGCGTGACGGTCTGGCAGCTGTGCAGGAGCACAGCCCGTGAAAGATCGTCCTCCGCGTCGTGTATCGGACGGCCGCCCGAGTGCATCAGCAGCGTTCCTGGCAACACGAAGTCGTAGATGAACCAACGGTCGATGTTGGAGTCGAACTGGCGAAAGCGCTTGTAGAACGGTGACGGCGGTACATCATGGATACGGCGCGACACCTTGACCCCCACCTGCGGCCACGCCTCGTTCGGGCCCGGCGTGACTTCGATCGTGGGCACCGCGAGAGCAATGAGCGGCGACCCGCCGAGGGTCTTTTCGTGCACGTAGCTGAGGTGCGAAAAGTCGAGCAGGTTGTCACAGATAAGCAGGTACGGCGTGTCGTACTTCATGTAGCCAGGCCGGTAGTTCCAGTCCGGGTGATCGTTCGAAAAGTTGTCCGGCAAGAGCGCCTCATCCGCGGCAGCGGGGTCGCCCATCCACACAAACACCCACTTGTTCTTCACCACGATCGGATACGCCTTTACCCGAGCCCGGTCGGGGATTTTGGAGATGCCCGGTGCCTCAATGCAGGCGCCGCAGGAATCGAACTTCAGCCCGTGATAGCCGCAGCGAACATCGTCACCTTCACGCCTACCTTTCGAAAGTGGCGCAAGCCGATGCACGCACCGATCCTCCAAGGCGACGAGTCCGTCGGTCGTGCGCATAACAAGGATGGGCTCCCCCAGCACCGTGCGATGAAACAGGTCGGCCGAATCAGCAGCCGGGATCTCATGGTCCCACGCAATCACGTACCAATAATCCCATAGCCACCCGCTATGCGCAGCCGCCGCCCGGGCCTTCCGATCAACCTTGGGAATCGGGAGTTGCGTCATCTCAGGAGTGTAGAACGACCGCTACATCGCACAACTGCCGACTTTGCGACAAAACCGGTTGCGAGGCGATTGGTTTGTCGCAAAGTCCGGGCGTCGACGTATCGGCTTCACATCGATCTCGATGTCACAAGGGAATCAAGCCTTCAGATTTCAGGGTGTGACATGCGTCAGCGGCGGGCGGTCTTCTTCCGTAGGCGACGGCTCCACGTGATCATGGTGGCGGGGAGATAGAACGCTCGGGCGTGGAAGTTGACTTCGCTCCACGGCCCGTATATCAGTGGCCGACGCCACGCGAACAGGCGGTAGAGCATAAAGGCGGCAAGCACCCCGTGCATGGTGGCAACCGACCAGAAATAGCCTTGATTACCCATGAGCCGCATGGTGGTCGACACGATCAGCGGACCCAACAGCGCACCGGCGCCGTAGATCATGACCAACTGCGACGCTACCGCCATCAACTTGTCGGGCGGCGACCAGTCGTTGGTGTACGCAGCTGCCAGCGCGTACAGCGGATAGCTCAAGGCACCCAGCGCCACCATCAGCACCGGCGCCTTCCAACCCACACCACTGGTGAGCGCAAGGAGCAGCGCAACGATGCCTGCGCCAACGGCCACGAAGAAGGTGACGGCGCGACGGTCAACGTCGTCGGATGCTGAGCTGATAGGGATCTGACCCAGCACACCACCGACTAACGGGGCCGTCAGAAAAATAGTCAGCTTGGTCGAAGTGAGCCCGATGCGGGTGGCGTACACGGCAGCCATGCCGAACATGCCGCCGTGGGTCACGCCGATGATCATGGTGGCGAAGAAGCCGCTGGGCACAATGGTGGCCAATTCCTTCAATGAGATCGACCCGGGTGCCTGGAACTTCGGGGTGCTCGATTCGGACAGGGCAACGGGAACGACCGCCAGTGTCATCAAGATAGTTGCAACTGCAAACAATGTGACGGTCGCCGGATTACCGAACCCGAGCAGCACCTGACCGAGACCGAACGCCGCGCTCACCACGATGGAATAGACCGCCAGAAGCCGACCGCGATTCTCGTTGGTTGCAAGGTCGTTCAGCCACGACTCGGCCACCACGTACTGGCCGGCGATGCAGAGCCCGGTTACGAAACGCATCGACGTCCAGGTGATCGGATTGGGTGCCAGACCCTGCACCAGGATGGCCGCCGCGGTGAGCGCGGCCAGCGCCACGTAGACCCGGATGTGACCAACCCGGCCCAACGCGGCGTACGCCAGTTTCGATCCGACGAGGAAGCCGGCGTAGTACGACGCACTGATGATGCCGCTGGTGGTCGTGGAGAAGTGCTCCAACTCTGCTCGCACCCCAAGCAACGAGCCGATGAGCCCCGCTCCGGTCAGCAGCAGTGTCAGTCCGGCGAAGAGGGCCCAGGTGGCCGCGGCGATGCCGTGCGCGAGCGGTTCGTCGCTGTTATCCACTCTGACCTCCTCTCACCCTCAGGATTCCGAAGCGTGGACCCGTATCGTATGATGGAACGACGGAGGGAGGTCGCATGTCCAGCGTGCAATCAATCGAACGGGCTTTCGTCGTCCTGCGCTGCCTGGCCAGCGGGCCGGCCGGTGTCACCGAAATCGCCGACCGCATCGGCCTTCCCAAGTCAACCGTTTCGCGCCTGCTCTCCACGCTGGAGGCTATTGGTGCGGTCCAGCAAGTCTCCGCCGGCGGGCGCTACCGCATCGGCCCGGCCTTGGCCGACATCGCCGCAGCAAGCCTGCCGGGAAGCAGCCTGGTGGCCGCCGCTCGACCGCACCTCACCGAGCTCATGCAGGAGACGGGTGAGGCTACAGGGCTGTCGATCATGTCAAATATGGAGGTCGAGTACATCGATCAGGTCGAGTCGCTCAATCCGGTGCAGGTGCGCGACTGGACCGGTGAGCGAGCTCCGATGCACGTCGTGTCGTCGGGTCTGGTCTTCCTCGCCCATTCCCCCGCACCACAGATCGACGCATACCTTGCGAGTCCACTCGTGGCCTGCACTCCCCGCTCGATGACCGACCCGGCCGCACTGCGCAGGCGACTGGCCGACGTGCGCAAGCACAACGTGGTGTGGGTGTACGAGGAGTTTCTCGAAGGCATGAACTCCGTTGCGGCACCGGTACGCGACGAGCACAACCACGTCGTGGCCGCTATCCACGCACACGGGCCCGCCTATCGCTTCCCCGCCGCCGGCAAGGCCGAACACATCGCAGCGGAAGTTGCCGCCGTGGCCGACCGGGTCAGCCGACGCTTGCAGTCCTCGAAAGGAAACGCATGACCACCTACGACTACATCATCGTCGGAGGCGGCTCGGCCGGCTGCGCGCTCGCGAACCGTTTGAGCGCGGATCCGATGAACCAGGTGCTCGTACTTGAAGCGGGCCGCAAGGATTCGAAGTGGGACATCTTCATCCACATGCCTGCTGCGCTCACGTTCCCGATCGGCAGCAAGTTCTACGACTGGAAGTACGAGAGCGAACCCGAGCCGTACATGAACGGGCGCCGCATCTACCATGCTCGGGGCAAGGTGCTCGGCGGGTCCAGCAGCATCAACGGCATGATCTTCCAGCGCGGCAATCCGCTCGACTACGAGCGTTGGGCCGCTGATCCGGGCATGAAGAACTGGGACTACGCCCACTGCTTGCCCTACTTCAAGAAGATGGAAACCTGCCTGGCGGGTGGCGATGAATATCGCGGCGCAGACGGGCCGCTCACGCTCGAACGTGGACCGGTGTCCAACCCTCTGTTCACTGCGTTCTTCAAGGCAACACAGCAGGCCGGTTTCGCGTACACCAAGGACGTCAACGGTTTCCGCCAGGAAGGCTTCGGTCCGTTCGATCGCAACCTGACCCGTGGTCGTCGCCTGTCGGCTGCCCGCGCTTATCTGCACCCGGTATTGAAGCGGCCGAACCTCACCCTGATCACCGGCGCCATGACCAACAAGATCATCTTCGAAGGCAAGACCGCCGTCGGCGTTTCTTACACGCACCGCAAGAGAGTGATCGAGGTACGAGGTCGCGAAATCATCCTGTGCGGCGGTGCGTTCAACTCGCCCCAGCTGCTGCAACTGTCGGGCGTGGGGAACGAAAACGAGTTGAAGCCGTTGGGCGTCGACATGGTGCATCACCTTCCCGGCGTCGGCGAGCACATGCAGGATCATCTTGAGGTCTACGTGCAGTATGGCTGCAGCCAACCAGTTTCGATGTCGCCTGGTTTGAAGTACCGCAACCGTCCGTGGATCGGATTCCGGTGGCTCTTCCTGCGCCGCGGACCCGGCGCCACCAACCACTTTGAGGGTGGCGGATTTGCCCGCAGCAACGACGACGTGAAGTACCCCAACCTCATGTTCCACTTCCTCCCGATTGCGGTGCGATACGACGGTTCCGCACCCGAAGGCGACCACGGCTACCAGGTGCACATCGGCCCGATGTATAGCGACTCTCGTGGCTCGGTGAAGATCACGTCCACCAACCCTCGTGCAAAGCCGGCCTTGCGGTTCAACTATCTGTCTACCGACACGGACAAGCGTGAATGGGTAGAAGCCGTCCGCATCGCCCGCCGCATCCTCACCCAGCCCGCGTTCGATGAGTTCGCTACCGGTGAGCTCTCCCCCGGCCCGTCCGTTGAAACCGACGAAGAGATCCTGGCGTGGGTGGCAAAGGACGGCGAGACCGCCCTGCACCCGTCATGCACGTGCCGCATGGGTACCGACGACATGAGCGTGATCGATCCCGAGACCATGCGCGTGCACGGCCTCGACGGCATTCGCGTGGTCGATGCATCAGTCATGCCGTACGTCACCAACGGCAACATTTACGCCCCCGTCATGATGGTGGCCGAAAAAGCCGCCGACATCATCCTCGGCAACTTGCCACTCGCCCCCGAAACGGTCGACTTCTACCGCCACACCGCCGACCAATCGACCACGCTCTAAGCGGGGTTGGATAGTACCGAGTGATGATGCAGTTGGGTCAGCCCGAGGTACAGGACCAACCGTTGTTGGAAATCAGGGCCCGAACTTCAGACATCGTGGAAACGTCCTGTCCGTTGAAGGGTCAGGGGGCCCACCAACGCTCAGGTGCACCTGGCGCTACTGTTTCGACGTCGAACTGGTCGCACGCCTCAGCGAGTCGGCGATCGTAGGTGACAACCGCATCGAGATCAGGACCAAGCTCGAGCGCTGAGGCAAGGTGCAGTGCATCGAGCGCTCGAAGCGTGGGCGTGCCAACCGTCCGGGCCGAGAAGTACGACGACTCCGACGGGGCAATGAGCGTTACCCCAGCCAACCGCAGGTCGACCTCCTCGTGATCGATGCCGAGCCGAATAGCTGCGCGGTGTGCCTCAACGGCAAGCAGAGACGATGACCACGCAGCACTACCAGCGAGCGCGGCTCGAAGCGCGAGCGAGTGCTCTTCCTCTACGAGAATCTTCAGAAAGGCTGACGTATCGAGATACAGCACGTGGCTCAGCGGTCGGAGCGAATGTCGTCAAGCACGTCGGCCGTCGACACGGAGCGCCGCACACCGGCGGGCAACGTAGCGATGTCCGTCGTTGCAGGCCGAACTCGACCCGATGCAACCAGTGCGCCAGCGCCACCGACGGCCGTAGGTGGAACAAGCACCGCAACCAGGGTGCCTCGATCCGTTATGCCCACGCTCTCCCCTGCACGCACTCGCCTCACCACTGCAGATGAGTGCTGCTGGAGGTCTCGAACGGGAACCGTCTTCATGCGTCAATCGTAGCACGCGACTCCGGCATGTTGTCGGCGACAATGGCCAAATCAGGCTCAGGCTCGGAATCCTCGGTCGAGAGGGGTGCTGCACCCGAACCTGCCAGAGTGCCGTCGCTGACGATGCGGAGGAACCCAGTTCCCCGGTGTGCACCTAACCTCTAGGCCTCATGCGGAAGCTACAGAGACTTTTCGTTGCGATGGCCTTCGTCTCAGGCTGCGCTTCCGCACCGACAGCACAACGACGAGCGCCACTGCTGTTATCGGCCCTAACGACCAGTGCGTCCACCACGTCGTCGCCGGTTTCGCCCACGGCGCTGTCGACCGCCTCTACCGCCGCTGCTGCGCCTGCGGCGAGCACTCCGGCTCCGACCCAGGCGCCCGTTACTTCCGCGACCGCTGCGCCTGCGGTGACGTCGCCAACCGTTACGACAGCCACGCCCACAGTGCTCAGCACCAGAGCACCGTCGGCAATCACTGCCCAGATGGCGACCGAGCCGGTTGGCTTGGCGAAGCAGGCTGTGGCAGCAGAGACCACGGCTCGCAATCCGAACGCGACCGCTGACCATCGGCAAAAGGCTGGCGAGCAACAGCAATTGGTGTACCGGATCTTGGCCCGGCATCAAGACTGGGAGGAAGCGTTCTTCGCGCAGATTCCGGTTGACGTCGAGCCGTTCGCTCGCAACAACTACAACGCCGCCAAGGCACCCCTCGACCCTGCCTTGTCCCGCCCGATCCCGCGCAAGGACACGTTGCCGGCCTGGTCGATTCGTGAAGCCGTGCCCGCCGATCAACTGCTTGCGTTCTACAAGGAGGGCGAAGCGAAGACGGGTATCGAGTGGGTGTATCTGGCTGCGATCAACATGGTGGAGACCCGCTTCGGACGCATCGTCGGGCTTTCCACGTCTGATGCGATGGGGCCGATGCAATTCCTGCCGACAACGTGGAACGGCTTCTGCGAAGGTGATCCGTGGAACGACCACGACGCCATCGTGTGCGCGGCCCGCTATCTCAAACAGCGCGGCGGGCCAGGCAACATGCATCGGGCCATCCAGGGGTACAACCCAAACGATATGTACGAAGTCATGGTCACCAGTTACGCAGCGAATCTGCGGGCCGACCCTGAGGCGTTGGTCGGCTACCACGCCTGGCAGATCTTCCAACCAACCACCGCCGGAGACATCCGCATCCCCGTCGGCTTCCGCGCCGAGGCGCCCCTGTCCGCCGCCGACTATCTCGCCGCCCACCCAGGCGACCTCTCCTGAGCGACTGAACTTTCTTTTTGATGTGTATCTGATTGGATACACACCAAAACGAAACCGCCCTGCCTCCGACCGAGGCGCCCACCACGCCACGTGTATCCGATAAGATACAGGTGTGAGCGAATGCGGTGACCTCATCTCCAGGGCCCGAACCCAAGCCGGCCTATCTCAGGGTGAACTTGCTGAGAGGGCGGACACCTCTCGCACGGCGGTCTGTGCGTACGAGAACGGAACCAAGGACCCGCGCTTCGAGACCGCCAGTCGCCTGGTCCGCTCGGCTGGTTTCAAACTCGTGCTGCGACCGTCCGTAAAATGGCGCGGGATCAGAGGAAGCCGGATCCTGCCATCCGCCCTCCCTGACTTGGAGCCGGCGGCCGCCTTTGCCGTCGTCACGCTCAACGACGGCGAGGCACGGGCATTCGACCTTGGCTACCGACCGCACCGCATCCGAGCATACGAACTCCTGCTCACCAGCGGCTCTCGATCCGAACTGAGTGCTTACCTCGACGGCAAACTTCTCCTTGATGCCTGGAGCGAGCTTGACCTCCCACGGGACGTTCGGAGCGAGTGGCAGCCGCTCATCGAGAAAGCCATGCGGTACTAAACCATCCCCTGCGCGGTTTAGAGATCGTCTGCTTCTGCCCACCGCAAGAACGAGACACGGCACTCGTAGACAGGGCCTATCGGTAGCCGGTACACTCGTTCCACATTGCGGCTTTATTCCGTATCGTGGAAAACCGACCACAGGGGACATCGATGAGCGACGAAGAGTACGAAGACATCATTCTGGCCGATCTGCCCGATGATGAGTTGGTGCCGCAGATGCACAACGACCTCTACGACGGCATGGCCGACGAGATCGCCGAAGGCACCGCCATCCTGCTCGACCGCGGTTGGTCGGCCCAGAAGGTGCTCGATGAAGCGTTGGTGGAAGGCATGCGCATTGTCGGCATCGACTTCCGCGATGGCATCTTGTTCGTTCCCGAAGTACTGCTGTCGGCGAACGCCATGAAGGCTGGCATGGAGCTCCTGCGCCCCATCCTGGCGGCCAACGGTGATGAGCCCATCGGCAAGGTCGTCATCGGAACCGTGAAGGGCGATATCCACGACATCGGCAAAAACCTGGTCGCCATGATGCTCGAAGGTGCCGGCTTCGAAGTGATCGACCTCGGCATCAACACCGATGCCAATGAGTTCCTCGCCGCGCTCGCGCAGCACAAGCCCGACATCATGGGGATGTCCGCATTGCTCACCACCACCATGCCCTACATGAAGGTCGTCATCGACACCCTGAAGGAAAAGGGCCTGCGCGACGACTACGTCATTCTTGTCGGTGGTGCTCCTCTCAACGAAGAGTTTGCCCAGGCCGTCGGTGCCGATGCCTACTGTCGTGACGCCGCTGTCGCCGCCGAAACCGCCAAAACCTTTATCGCCGCCCACCGCGCCAAGCAGCACGCGTAATCATGCCCGGCGCCAAGCTGGTCACCATGTTCTGGCGGGATATCCCGGCGCAGGTCAATGCGCAGTCAGGGCGCACCCGCAGCCAGGTCTTGCTGCACCAGCGTTTCCAGGTAGCCATCGACCGCGCTGCCATGATCGCCGGACTGGCTGGGTCCGACGACTATCTGAATGAGTGGCGCAAAGAGAGCGCACCCTGCGGCGATGATCTCGAAGCCGAAGCAGCTGCCGCCGCAAAGCAACTCGAAGCTGACTATCCCCACCTACTCCTGACCAAGATCGCCGACAACGGTGGCATTGACCTCGACAAGATCTACGCCCCCAAGGAAGACCAGTGACCCACACCATCATCAGCTCGGCTACCAAAGAAGTGGTGCTGGGCTTCGACCGACCTTTCGTGATGATTGGTGAGCGCATCAATCCCACGGGCCGAAAACTGCTCGCGGCCGAAATGAAGGCCGGCGACTTCAGCCGGGTGGAAGCCGACGCCATTGCGCAGGTGGAAGCCGGAGCTCACATGCTGGACGTCAATGCGGGCATCCCTTTGGCCGACGAACCGGCACTGCTGGCACGGGCCGTGCAGCTGGTGCAATCGGTCACGAACGTGCCGTTGTCGATTGACTCTTCCATCATCGAAGCGCTCGAAGCCGGCCTTGCGGTGTACAAGGGCAAAGCACTGGTCAACTCGGTTACCGGCGAAGAAGAAGTACTGCAGCGCGTGCTTCCGCTGGTTGCTCGTTACGGCGCCGCGGTTGTGGCTATCTCCAACGATGAGACCGGCATCTCCGAAGATCCCGACGTGCGGTTCTCGATCGCCAAACGGATTGTCGAGCGAGCCTCCGACTACGGCATCCCCGCCTGTGACGTGGTCGTTGACCCGCTGGTCATGCCCATCGGCGCCATCGGCCAGGCCGGCCAGCAGGTGTTCCGTTTGCTGCGCCGCCTGAAGGACGAACTCGGCGTGAACACCACGTGCGGTGCATCCAACGTTGGCTTCGGCATCCCCAACCGCCACGCCGTCACCGGCACGTTCCTGGCGATGGCGATCTCAAACGGCATGACGTCGGCCATCATGAATCCGCTGCACGAAGAAGTGAAGACCATGGTCATGGCCGCCGATGTGCTGGCCGGCAACGACCGTGACTGTGCGGCGTGGATCCGACAATTCCGTGACCCAGAAGCGGGCGGCGAGCGCGGGTCCGGCGCTCGTGATGCTGGCCGCCGTCGCCGTCGACCCGAGTAGACATGCCCCGCGTCGTGTTTACGCCCTCTGGCCTTGAGACCGAGGTGCCCGTCGGCACCACGGTGCTCGACGCGGCCCGGCGCCTGGGCGTGGATCTCGACAGCGTGTGCGGCGGACGCGGTATCTGTGGCCGCTGCCAGGTCTCCCCCAACGTCGGCTCGTTCGCCAAGTGGAGTATCGACTCAACCGCCGCTGCCCTCAGCCCATCTTCCGATATCGAAGCCACCTACCACGGCCGCCGACCGCTCGAAGACCGCCGACTCGGATGCGCAGCGCACGTGCAGGCCGACGTTGTGGTTGACGTGCCGGCCGAGAGCCAAGTGCATCGCCAAGTAGTACGCAAAGCCGTCAACCTCGACGATCTCGTGCTCGATCCGCTCTTCGTGCTCTGCTACATCGAAGTGCCATTGCAACTCTTGGGTGATGCTCGCAGTGTGTACGACTCCATGGTCGATGCCCTCGCCGAGCAACACAATCGAAAGGTTCGCCGAGCAGCGCCCCACGTGCTGAGCAGCCTGCACAAGGCCCTCGATCATGATGACCGGTGTGCCACGGTCGCCCTGCGCATGGGTGCTCACGGCGACGAGATCGTGGCCGCCTGGCCGCACTTTGTGGATACGGCCTACGGCATCGCCGTCGATATCGGCTCCACCACTGTCGCCGGGCATCTCGTTGATCTGACCACAGGTGAAGTGGTAGCCAGCGGTGGGCGGATGAACCCACAGATTCGATTCGGCGAAGACCTGATGAGCCGCGTGTCGTACGTGATGATGAACCCGGGCGGCGACAAAGAACTCACCTCCGCTATCCGCACCGCCCTGAACGAGCTCACGGCCGAACTGATTGCAGACGCAACTACCGACGCCAACAAGGTGCTCGACGTCGTACTGGTCGGCAACCCCATCATGCATCACGTCGTACTCGGCATCGACCCCACGCCGCTCGGCATGGCGCCGTTCACCCTCGCTACGGCCGAGTCCGTGGACTGCCAGGCCACGGACCTACAGATCGATCTGCCCCACGCCTCGGTCTACCTGTTGCCGTGCATCGCCGGCCACGTCGGAGCCGACACCGCGGCAGCCATATTGGCCGAAGGCCCGCACCGCGGCGACACGTTCCAGTTGCTGGTCGATGTCGGCACCAATGCCGAGATTGTGCTCGGCTCCAAACAATTCCAGTTCGCGGCATCCTCCCCCACCGGCCCTGCTTTCGAAGGTGCCCAGCTCAGCTGCGGCCAGCGCGCCACGGCGGGCGCGATCGAGCGGGTACGGATCGACCGCACCACGCTGGAACCTCGCATCAAGGTCATCGGGTGCGACCTGTGGAGCGATGAAGAAGGCTTCGCCGAAGGCACGACCGACCTGAGTATCAGCGGCGTCTGCGGCTCGGGCATCATCGAAGTCATCGCCGAGATGTACCTCTCCGGCATCATCGCCGTCGACGGCACCATCATTGGGACCGCGCCCTCGCCACGCGTCATCGGCGACGGTCGCACCTTTTCGTATCGCCTCTATCAACACGACGACGTCGACCTTCACATCACCCAAAACGACGTGCGCGCCATCCAGCTGGCCAAGGCTGCGTTGCGAGCGGGTATCGACCTGCTTGTCGAGCAGGCCGGGCTCACCGAACTGACCGACATTCGCCTCGCCGGCGCGTTCGGCTCCCACATCGATCCGCTGTACGCGATGGTGCTCGGCCTTGTACCCGACTGCCCGCCCGGCGGCGTGCGAGCGGTGGGCAATGCGGCCGGAGCTGGCGCGGTACGAGCGCTGCTGAGCAGCACGCTGCGCCACGAGATCGAGCACACGGTGCAGGGCGTCGTCAAGATCGAAACGGCCATCGAGCCGAAGTTCCAAGAGCTGTTCGTCGCTGCCATGGCGTTCCCGCACGCCACCGCCCCAACGCCACATCTCGCAGCCCAGGTAGCACTTCCAGCACGAACCGAAGCCGACCATGCCGCCCAAGGCGGTCGCCGTCGACGTCGTCCCACATCCACCATTACCGAAGCAGGGGAACTCTCGTGAACCAACCAACAGGCCGCCGCTCTGGTGGCCGCGCCGGTCGCGCCGCTGTCCGCACCTCGCATGCCGTGATGCACGATCCGTTCCTCACCCGCACGATGAAGCCGTTCGAGATCGTGAGCGAGGAAGGCCTCGCGCTGCTCGAATGGAACGCCGACTCCATCCTTGAGCAGGTCGGAGTGGAGATCCGTGACTACCCGAGCGCCCTCAAGGTGTTCGGTGATGCCGGCGCCGACATAACGGGCACCCGCGTGCGCTTCGCCCGCGGTCTGTGCCGCCAAATCGTGATGGCTACCGCGCCGGCTACCTACATCCAGCACGGTCGCAACCCCGAACGCAACGTGCAGATCGGCGGCAACGCCACGGTATTCGCACCCAACTATGGCTCCCCGTTCGCGTACGACATCGACAAGGGCCGGCGCTACGCCACCATTGCCGACTTCCAAAACTTCGTGAAGCTCGCCTACCTGTCACCCAACCTGCATCACTCTGGCGGCACCGTGTGCGAGCCGGTGGACATTCCGGTCAGCAAGCGTCACCTTGACATGGTGTACTCCCACCTCAAGTACAGCGACAAGCCGTTCATGGGTTCCGTCACTGCTGGCACCCGTGCCCAGGACTCGGTAGACCTGGCCCGCATCGGCTTCGGCGGCGACCTGCAAGACCGCACTGTCATGACCAGTTTGATCAACGCGTCATCACCAATGGTGTGGGACGGCACCATGCTCGCCGCCGCCCAGGTGTATGCCGAGAACAACCAGGCCAGCATCTTCACCCCGTTCATTCTCGCGGGTGCCATGGCTCCGTCCACGAGCGCTGGCGTCGCTGCGCAGACGTTGGCCGAGGCGCTCGTCGGTATGACGTTTGCCCAGCTCATCCGACCCGGCGCACCCGTCGTGTTCGGTTCATTCGCCAGCTCCATGTCGATGCAGACCGGCGCCCCCACCTTCGGCACCCCCGAGCCAGCGCTGGTGCTTTACACCGTCGCCGCGCTGGCCCGGCGCCTCAACGTTCCGTTCCGCTCGGGCGGCTCGCTGTGCGCCTCCAAACTTCCCGATGCACAGGCCGCGTACGAGAGCGCATCCACGCTGTTGCCGACGATCATGGGCGGCGTGAACTTCGTGCTCCACGCGGCCGGATGGATGGAAGGCGGACTCTCGATCGGATACGAGAAGTTCATCCTGGACGATGACCAGCTCGGCATGATGGCCACATTTGTGAAAGGCCTCGACATCAGCGAGAACGGTCAGGCCATCGAAGAGTTGCTGCAGCACACCCCGGGCGACCATTACCTCGGCACCGGTCATACGCTGGCCAACTTCGAGACGGCGTTCTACCGTTCCGAAACGGCCGACAACTCCAGCTTCGAACAGTGGACCGAGGACGGCGCACTCGATTCTGCCCAGCGGGCCAACAAGATCTGGAAGCAACGCCTCAACGATTATGAGCCGCCCGCGCTCGACGCAGCGGTTGACGAAGCCATGCTCGACTTCGTGAACCGCCGCAAGTCCGAACTTCCCGACGAATTCGCCTGACCAACCCGACCTGACCAACTCGACCTGACATCAAGCACGAAAGCACGATATGAAACTGTCCCCGCTTAGCATGCTCCGCAAAGCCACCGGTGCCGCCGGTGATTCTTTCGTGCTCCACCACCTCGCCAGCACGATGTGCTTCGAGCTCATCCCGCTCAAGAACGTCGATGCCCAGATGGCGTTTCTGCCTCCCGCCAGTCGCATCTCGGTCACCTGTTCACCGGCCAAGGGCATCGGAGCCACGCAGGACATCACGGAGCGTTTGCGGACTTTGGGCCACTTCCCGATTCCGCACATCTCGGCCCGGCTCGTCACCGGTCCCGAGCAGGTCCGTGAATTGGCGGCGTGGTTCAAAGCCAACGGTGTTGAGGAGATGTTCCTGGTCGGCGGTGACGCCGAACAGCCCGGGCCCTACCTGGAGGCGCTCACCTTCCTGAAGGAGTTCCTGGGTCACGATCACGGCGTGAAGCGCATCGGAGTGACCGCCTACCCTGATGGCCATGCGCTCATCGAGCGACCGGTCCTGCAGCGTGTCCTCCATGACAAGCAGGCCGTGTTGGCAGAAGCCAACCTTGTTGGTTGGGCCAGCACGCAGATGTGCCTTGATCCCAACACCATCAAGGCATGGCTCACCGCAGAACGAGCGGCTGGCCTGACGCTGCCGATCCACCTCGGCGTGCCGGGCGTCATCGATCGCACCAAGCTGCTCACGATGGGCGTCCGCCTCGGCGTGGGCTCGTCGATCCGCTACGCATCAAAAAACCGCGGCGCACTCGGCCAACTCTTCTCCCCCGGCGGTTACGATCCGCTGCAATTGCTGCAGCCCGTCAGTCTCTACGCGAAGTCGCTCGATATAGAGGCGCTGCATGTGTTCACGTTCAACAACGTGGACGCCACCGCCGCCTGGCGTGATCGCGTTCTGGAAACCGCCTGACGAATTACGCGGCCGAAATCGACGAGACGACCTCGTCGGAAGCGGTGGCTGGGTGGGTCCTCATTCGAGCGAGGTATGAGAACCCGACCACCGTACACGCGAGCGCACACACACTGCCGTATGCAAGCGACCATTCGGCACTGATGTGATCGCCGATCCAGCCGGTGATAGGTCCACCGATCGGCGTGGACCCGAGGAATGCCACCGCCACTAAGGCGAGAAGGCGCGAACGCATCATGGGCGGCGACAGACTCTGACTGATGGTGTTGGCGCCGTTGATAAGCACCGCCCCGCCAATACCGAGCGGCACCGATGCGGCGAACAACACTGCCTCATTCGGCGCGAAAGCCATGATGAACCCGGACAGGCCCATCACGGCAATGCCGCCGAGGTAACGGCGAATGCTCACGACCCCGCGGGACGCCATGAACAGCGACCCGATCAAACTGCCCACACTGGTAACCGAAAGCAGCCAGCCGAACAGCCCTTTGTTGTGGAATCGATTGGTGGCAAGCAACGCCAACGACACCGAATAGTTGAAGGCGAAGGTCGACACCACCGCCATAACCAGGAAGACCAACCGAAGCGTTGGGTTGCCCCACACAAACTTTAGGCCGTCACGAACCGGTGTCCCTCCACGAGGCGCCCGCGTAGGTACGCGCAGCGACGCCGGATCGATCAGTACCAGCGCACCCAGCACCACGAAGAACGAGAGAAGGTTGACGAGAAAACACCAGCTGGTGCCGAACCGCAGCACCATCGCTGCCGCAATGGCCGGCCCGAACATGCGCGACCCTGTCATGACGGCGGTGTTGATCGACATGGCGTTGCTGATGTGCTCGGTATCCACCAGTTCGAGTACCAGCCCACGGCGGGCCGGGTTGTCGATGGCCATCGCCAACCCCAGCGCAAACGAAAGACCGTACGCAATCGGCAGGGTCACCAGGTGCCGGAAATCCAACACCGTGAGCACGAGGGCCTGGGCGGTCATGGCCGACTGCGTGATGAGGGTGAGCTTGCGCCGGTTTCTTTGATCGGCGAACCCACCGGCCCACGCACCCAGCAGCAGCATCGGCAGAAATTGCAACATCACCACCATGCCAAGCGCTTGGCCCTTGTTCTTGACGGCGAGGTCCTGCACGAGCAGCGTCATGGCCGTGAGTTGCACCCATGAGCCAATGTTCGATAGGAGCAAGCCGGTGAAGAACAGCCGAGCGTTGCGCTCACGAAGCGCAAAAAAGGTGCTCGTCCTAGTACTCACAGACACATTCTACGGGCCATCGGACCCGAGGCCTCATCAGGCCTCGGTGACTATTTGCCGATGAGCAGCTTGACCGCCCCTGCCGCAGACAAGACTAAAACGATTCCCAGAAAGGTCTCCTGCTTGATGCGGTGAAACAGCCAACGGCCGAGAAAGACACCGGCCAGCACACCGGGAATTGCGGCCAGATCAAAGATGACCGACCGGCGCGTGAAGAACGAGCCGCCGATACTCCACCAGCCGAGCGCAAGGTAGATCGGAACTTTGGCCACGTTGACGATGAAATAAAACCACGACGATGACCCGATGAACTCCGCCTTGCTGAGGCCCAGGCGGCTGAAGTACGTGTTCAGAATTGGTCCGGCGTTGTTCGAGACAAAGGTGGCGAACCCACCGGTGGTGCCGAAGAAACTCGCTGCGCCGAGCGTTGGTGGAGCCGGCGGAGACTTGCGAATGATTCTCCACACCTGAAGCATCACGATCAACAGAATCATCGAGGCAATCACGATGTCGAGGGTTCGCCCGCTCTTACCGATAACGATGAAGAACCATGCCCCGAGCGCAAACCCGCCCGTCACCCAAGGAACCAGAGGACGCAGTACGTCCCATCGGGCCGTTTGGCGGTAGGTGCGCACCGCGAGCACGTCGGCCATCAGCAGGATGCCGAGCGTGGCGCCCGGAAGACCACGACCGTGGAACGTCACGGCAACAACCGGGGTAGCCAACAGACCACCGCCGGGGATGGCAGTCTTCGAGATGCCGATCATGAACGCTGCGATGAGCGCGAGAGCGATGTCGCCGTTCGTAAGCATGACTGGCGAATAGTACCGGTCGATTGTCACGAAACACTCCATTCGGTCAGTGTCGGCTCTTTCTTTACGCTTCCTTCCTTCATTGCTCTTTCGACCACGCACGGTGATGGCCATAGTGATCCTGCAGGCAATTATCCAAGGGAGATGGACATGAGAAGCCTTACGACAAGAATCCGTTGGTCGGCGGTCGGAGCCACCGCTGCACTCGTTCTGGGGGGAGGCGGAATGCTTCAGGCCTCGGCATCGACATCGAACGCGGGAGCCTCAATGCTCGTTCCGGTCGTTCCCCAGCGGGTGTTCGACACGCGCGGAGCCAAGGGTTCCGTGCATTCGCTTGCGGCGGGTGAGACCTACACCCTGTCGTTGGCGAGCTATCTGCCCGCGGAGAGCACGGCCATTTCGGCCAACATCACGGTGACGGACGGCAGCACGACTTCGTTCTTGACCGTCTTCCCGACCGGGAAGCAGCTGCCGAAGTCGTCAAACATCAACTGGAAAGACAAGAGCGCCGTCGCGAACCAGATGACGGTTGCCCTCGGCGATGACCGCAGCATCAACCTGTTCAACTCCGTTGGCCGAGTCGATGTCATCGTCGACCTGCAGGGCTACTATATCCCCGCATCCGCGAGCGGCACCGGACCGGCAGGACCGGCAGGAGCGGCTGGAGCGACGGGCCCTGTCGGCCTGTCCGGCGCACGCGGTCCTGATGGTGCCGTCGGATCCAGCGGAGCGGTCGGGCCCGCTGGTGCGGCTGGGACTGCTGGTGCGGCTGGGACTGCTGGGACTGCTGGTGCGCCTGGCCCGACGGGTGCGATAGGACCGGTGGGCCCGGTTGGTGCGGTCGGCGCGATAGGTCCCATCGGACCTGCGGGGGTTGCGGGTACGGACGGCGCAACGGGTCCGACCGGACCGCAGGGCATCGCCGGACCGCAGGGCATCGCCGGACTGCAGGGGCTTGCGGGGCCGCAGGGCATCGCCGGACCGCAGGGTGTCGCCGGACCGGCTGGTGCCAATGGACTGACGCGACTCGGACGCGCCACCCTGTTCGCCCCAACCGGTGACATCGCAGACAGTGCAGGCAACTACCCCAACCCGTCCAGTGCGTCGACGGCTCTCAACCTCGGTGTCACGACCGTGCCCAACGGCTACTACCTGGCGTCGATGAGCACGATTCACAACGTTGACGGCTCCGAGTACCTGGCCGTGACCTGCTGGTTGAGTGACGGAACCGACGAGAACGGCGGTCTCTACCCCGGGGCACTGCCGACGAACCTCATCGTCGAACCAGCCCATCAGGAACTGGTGCGTGAGTCGCTGAGCGCCGCCGTCATTCACGTCACCAACGGCGTCGTGCAGATTCGCTGCAGCCGAGCCAATTACGACGGCATCGCCACAGCCGTCCTCATCACCGACGCCGAACTGAACCTCATTCCGTTCGCAGCGGTAGTAACTCCCGACAACCTGTAGCCCCCAAACGAGCAGCGGCCGGAACGTCACCCCCCGACGTTCCGGCCGTATCTCGTTTGGTGCGTGTACCGTGCTCGCTAACCGCGACGGCGCTGGATCTCGGCGGTGATGGCGGGAACGATCTTGTGCAGATCACCGAGTACGGCGTAGTCGGCCTTCACCACCATGTTGGCTTCCTTGTCGGT
>JANMCE010000141.1:0-1945 GCA_031360915.1 Actinomycetes bacterium
GGCCACCTGGAGGTCGATGCGCCCGGCATTGTGGCTCTCGAAGATAGTCTGGATAAGTTCGACCTGCAGGCGGTCAAGCATGTCATCCATGTCGTCAAGTGCGGATGCCACCGCGACATCGCTCTCGGCGTAGGAATCGATGGCAAGTGAGAACAGGTGCTGGGCCTGCTCGGCCATGCGGCTCACGACGCCACGAATCTTCGGGTCGAGCGGGTGGCCGTAGATGCGGCGCGATCCTTTGCAGATATTGGCCACCAGATCGGCTGATCGTTCGATCTCACCAATGAGTTTGAGGGCCGCGACCACGCCACGCAGGTCACTGGCCATCGGCTGCTGCAGCGCGAGCAATTTGTAGCAGCGTTCCTCGAGATCGATCGAGCGGGCGTCGAGTTCGTCGTCGGCCTGGATAAGGTAGTTGGCGCCTTCCAAGTCACTGTCGAGCAGCACATTGGTTGCCCGCGGGATGGCCTCGATAACCGACTGGCCGAGCCGAACAATGTCGGCACGGACATCGTCCAGCTCGATGTGATAGCTCCGGCGGAGTTCTTCAGCCATCAGCCGACACGACCTGTCACGTAGTTCTCGGTGCGCGGGTCACCGGGGTTCGAAAAGATGGTCTGCGTTGGTGCGTATTCGACGAGCACACCCGTGCGGCGATCACCATGGGGGTTGACCTCGGCGGTGAAGAACGCGGTGCGGTCGCTAACGCGAGCGGCCTGCTGCATGTTGTGCGTCACGATCACAATGGTGAACTGTGACTTCATTTCCTGCATGAGGTCCTCGACGCGCGCCGTCGCTATTGGGTCAAGAGCCGAACATGGCTCGTCCATGAGCACAACATCAGGCTCAACCGCAATAGTGCGAGCAATGCAGAGCCGCTGCTGCTGACCACCTGACATGCCGAGCGCGGATGTGTTCAAGCGGTCCTTCACCTCGTCCCACAAGGCGGCGCCACGGAGTGACTTTTCGACAATGGCGTCGAGCTCGTTCTTCTTCTTGATGCCGTGAACCCGGGGTCCGAAAGCAACGTTGTCGTAGATGCTTTTCGGGAAGGGGTTCGGCTTTTGGAACACCATGCCGATGTGGTGGCGCACCTGCGTTGCCGATACTCCTTCGGCGTATAGGTCGATGCCCCGGTAGCGGACGGTGCCTTCGACACGGGCTCCCGGAATGAGATCGTTCATACGGTTCAAGCTGCGAAGCACCGTGGTTTTACCGCAGCCGGACGGTCCAATGAACGCGGTGATTTCGTTCTTGGCGATCGTGAGATTGACGTCGCGGACCGCCTTGAAATCGCCGTAGAACACCGCGACATCCTCCAACGCGAACACACTGGAGTCTGAGGTGGTGGACGGACGAGACGACGCTCGGTCGGGAACGTCGAACTTCATCGGGGAAGTCTCCTTGGTGGTGCTTGCGTCCAACATCGGATCACCTTTTCGTTGCGAATCGGGCACTAACGAGCCTCGCTATGAGAGTAAAGAGGAAAGAGAGGAGGAGTAGCGTCAGCGCCGCTCCCCATCCTCGCGCCTGCGCTGCGGGAAAGGAACTGCTGGCGTTGCCGTAAATCTGTAGCGGTAACGCGGTCATCGCCTCATTGGCGAAGGGGTTGATCTGCAGGGACTTGGCCGCACCAATGGTGAACAAGAGCGGCGCCGTCTCACCAGCAGCCCGAGCGACCGCGAGCAACGCACCGCTGATGATGCCAGGCAACGCGGCCGGCAGCACCACAGTGACGATGGTGCGGGCCTTGCTGGCGCCGAGCGCCAGCGACGCTTCGCGCAGATAGTTGGGTACCAGCTTGAGCATTTCCTCGGTCGTGCGGATGATGATGGGCAGCATGAGGCACGCCAGCGCCAGCGAACCGCCCACGCCGCGTTGCTTGAACGTGACGGTGAAGATCACGTAGATGAACAAGCCCATGACGACCGACGGCACACCGGTC
>JANMCE010000158.1:0-2304 GCA_031360915.1 Actinomycetes bacterium
GGTTCAACGCACACCACGCCATGTTGTGCTCGATCATGCTTGTCCGGATCGATCAAGCTGATCAGATCATTGGGCAGCTCTCCGAACGGGTCGTGGAGTTACAGGCCCCTCATGAGGCGGCGGTGCAGTTACTCATCGGGATCCCTGGCGTGTCATACCGGACCGCGCAAGTGATCTTGGCTGAGATCGGCACCGACATGTCCCGCTTCCCAACCGCTGGCCATCTGGCGTCGTGGGCTGGCATGTGCCCCGGCAACAACGAGTCCGCCGGGAAACATAAGAGCGGCCGGACCCGCCACGGATCGAAATGGTTGAGGATCACTCTGATCGAAGCCGCGCACGCTGCGGCCCGATCCAAAGATACTTACCTCGCCGCTCACTACCATCGGATCCGAGGCCGTCGAGGGCCTTCGAAAGCTGCGGTCGCGGTCGGACACTCGATCCTGGTGATCTCCTGGCATCTGCTATCGACCGGCGAAACGTACACGGATCTCGGTGGCGACTACTTCGATGAAACGACGTACCTCAACCGCTCATCAACGGCGGCTCGTCGCCCAGTTGGAAGCCATGGGCCTCAACGTCACGATCAAACCCAAAGCCGCCTGACCAACACGAACACAAATCGACGGGCACCGCCCGACCGGGGCTACCGCCCGGCAAACCATCGCGCTCAAGCACAGCACATACCTAAGGATTCACACCTCAGGACGCTCGTCGCTTTACCGACGCAGCCTTCGAGGGCTTCGTTCGTCAGCAAGAGCAAAGGACCTCCTAAAACGGCGAAACCCCGGCCGTTTGCCGCAGCAGGGACGGTTCCGGGGTCTTCGAGAACTAGCCTATCTGGCGTCCCGGGGGTATCCAGGGGGCTCGTTGCCGCTCGGTCGTCGTCGGGGTCTGAATATTGCCGTGTCCCGGTTGTCCGGCAGGTCCTACACTTGGAGGTCATGGCCATGGTTATGATTCCTGACGAGGTGTCGAGCCTCGTTACGCAGCTCGCCGCAGAACGCGGCGTCACAACGGGTGAAGTGCTAATCGAAGCCGTGAACCAGTTAGCCGGGCGCGACCCGAACCTTGTCGCTCGGGTCACTCGCTCGATCGAGCGGCACCGCACGATCTTGGATCGTCTCGCCGCGACATGACCGGCGTCGTCTACGTGAGCGTGGACGACTGGATCACGATCGCAGCCTTGGTATTGGGCACTACCGATGCCACGATCCGGTCGATCGCTGATCTCGACCTCGCCGATTCCGCGTTGCACGCACCAGCGGCAGGGTTCGGGAAAACCGATTTCTATCCAGACCTCACGATGAAAGCCGCTGTGCTCGGCTGGCATCTCGCAAAGAACCATGCTCTACCGGACGGGAACAAACGAACCTCGTTCATAACGATGATCGATTTCCTCGAACGTAACGATGCCGTGTGGGCCGAACCAGAGAACGATGACGCCATCGAGGTCATGCTCGCTGTCGCTGCCGGCCATATCGACGTCGGCGAGTTCGCAGTCTGGGTCACCGCGCACACCACGATCTGACACCGACCGCAGGTTCCGCAGAATGCGGAACCTGCGGTTGTGTATCCCGATCTTGGACTCGAAGCATGACCCGCTCAACGACGCCCTGCGAGACACAGCGCACGACGTGCCGGCGACGATTGATGCCACGATTCGAACCGCGCATGACCACCAGACACGGCGGGGCGCACTACGCCGCAGCGATGTCGCCGGACGCCTCACCAGCGACGGCACGGCGATGGAGATCGCACTAGCGAGAGCGGTCGGAGCGCGAGACACGCGGCTATGGGAACCGCGTCAGCGGTCAGGTGTTGCGGGCTGGAAAGTCATGTCTCTCGCGCCCCACCACGCGCGAATCGGTGTCACCGGTCAGCGGATCGCTGTCGTGAGGGCATGAGCTGCGACGCAGTTAACGAGCGCGTAACAACGAACGGGTAGCGGCTTGATCAGCGTTGCGTCAGGAACCTTCGGACGTCTGGACTGCGCAGTGAAGGTTCAAGACCTCCGCAGGAAAGAAGTCACCGCTGAACAAACTCCCGATATGTCGCAGATCGGCCGACCGCGATCATGCTGAAACGCAGACCCAAACCTCACACAGCGCCGCTACCCTACGAGATTGAGACAAGACGCTTCTCGTTGCAACGTGCCGGTGAGAACCCAGAAAGACTCGACGTAAGTAGGGTTATGGGCGTTGGTTTGAGGGTGGCTCGACGGCCGGTCATGTGAGGAGTTTGGGTGGCCCGAAGCTGGCCCGGCGTGACGGAAGCTGCCGTTTCGGGACTCGACCACCGGTC
>JANMCE010000166.1:0-21791 GCA_031360915.1 Actinomycetes bacterium
GCCTTCTGGCTGGCCTCCTGGATGACCGGACCGTCCATGACAGGGTCGGAGAAGGGCAGGCCGATCTCGACGGCGTCGGCACCAGCCTGGGCTGCAGCCTCGATGGCGCGTTCCCAGCCGGGGAATCCACCCGTGATGTACGGCACCAGCAGCTTGCGCCCCGCGGCTCGTTTGGTGAGGAGCGAGGTCTCGAGATGAATCGTCACAGGTGGAGAATACCCATCATTTGGCTGACATCTTTATCCCCGCGACCCGACATATTGAGTAGCACGGTCTTGCCCTTGAGACGATCCTTGGCCTGCATAATCCAAGCCAGCGCGTGAGCCGGTTCAAGGGCAGGAATGATGCCTTCGGTACGGCAGCACAGCTTGAACGCCTCGATCACCTCGGCGTCGGTGACCGCTTCGTACTGCGCTCGGCCGATGGAGGACAGATAGCTGTGTTCGGGTCCGACACCTGGGTAGTCGAGGCCGGCGGAGATGCTGTGGGCTTCAAGCACTTGGCCAGCTTCATCCTGCATGAGGTAGCTCTTCATGCCGTGCACCACGCCCGGGACGCCTCGACGGATAGCCGCTCCCCCATCCGGTTCCACACCAACGAGTTGGGCGTCAGTATCGACAAAGCCACTGAACAGGCCGATCGCGTTCGACCCGCCCCCGACGCAGGCGGTGACCACATCGGGCATACGACCGAGCAGGGCCTGACACTGTTCGCGAGCTTCGGTGCCGATCACGCGGTGGAACTCGCGCACCATCCACGGATACGGGTGCGGACCCATTGCCGAGCCGATGCAGTAGTGCGTGGACTCGACGGTCGCCACCCAGTCGCGCATGGCCTCGTTGACCGCATCCTTCAGGGTGCGACTGCCCGAGTTGACCGCTTCGACCTCGGCGCCGAGCAGCTTCATGCGAAACACATTTTGCGCCTGGCGTTCCACGTCGACGGCACCCATATAGACCTTGCACGTCATGCCCATGAGCGCCGCCGCAGTTGCTGACGCCACACCGTGCTGACCGGCGCCAGTTTCGGCGACCAGCCGTTTCTTGCCCATGCGCTTGGCGAGCAGCGCCTGGCCGAGCACGTTGTTGATCTTGTGACTGCCGGTGTGGTTCAGGTCTTCACGTTTGAACAGAATGCGGCAGCCGAGCTCGGCCGACAAGTTGTGGCACTCGGTGAGGGGTGACGGCCGACCGGCGTAGTCACGCAACAGGTTGTGCAACTCAAGACGGAAGGACGGGTCATCCCACGCATCCCTAAACGCGGCCTCCAGCTCCTGGCAGGCGGGGACGAGGGTTTCGGGTACGTAGCGCCCGCCAAACTGACCAAAGCGGCCGTCGGGGGTGGGTTCGGTCATGAGTGACATCGCCCCGCACATTACGCATGTAAACGTGTAATCGCGAAGGCGATTTCGCTACTCGTCCTGCCAGTCGTACATGTCGCCTTCGCCCACATCGTCGTCGGTGTCTTCCACCGCGTCGGCGGCCCGGGCCGCCAGAATGAAGGCGCGCACCTTTCGGGCGTCCTTACGACCCGGTGAGGCTTCGACGCCCGACGACACGTCGACACCGAATGGACGCACGCGGCGGATAGCCGTGGTTACGTTGTCCGGGTGCAGGCCACCCGCCAGCAGGATTGGCGGCGCGCCCTTCGGCACGTTATCGATGAGGTTCCAGTCGAACACGGTTCCCGACCCGGGCATGGGCGCGTCGAGCAAGAGAAAGTCGGCCTTGTGGTCAGTGGCACTGGCCAGCGCGTCGCTGCCTGCGGCGAAGGCCTTGATGACATAGGTGACGGCGCTGCGCACGTGTTGCGTGACCTCAGGTGTCTCGTGCCCGTGGAGTTGCGCTGCCTTCAGACCGGACGTGTGCACCAGTTCGATCACCCGCTCGGGGGTGTCGTTGCGGAACACGCCGACGGTCATGATCTCTCGCGGGAGTTGGCGGGTGATGTCGTACACCCGGCGGGCAACGACCTGGCGGGGTGAAGGCGCAAAAATGAACCCGAGCGCGTCCGCACCCATGGCGACGGCCATCAGCGCGTCCTCCTCGTTCGTGATCCCACAGATTTTCACGAACATGGCCGAACAATATCGTTTCGCGGACCCGGAACGGTTGATCATTTGTCCAGCGTGGTGATGATCGTTGGAAAGACGCGATGATGGCGCCATGCAACCCTGGTCCGCCGATGTCGTGCTTACCGACGGCGCCACGGTACACATCCGCCCGGCGACACCTGATGACACTGACGCCATCGTGGCGTTTCACGAGCGGCAGTCCACCGAAAGTAACTATCGCCGTTACTTCTCGCATCACCCGAAACTGTCAGCCTCCGACATCACCCGATTCACGACGCCCGATTTCCAGGTGAGCGGAATCCTCGTCGCCATCGACGGGCCGTTATTGATCGCAATCGGCGGCTGGTACCGGTGGCCTGACCGTGCCGATGCCGACGTGGCCTTCCAGGTTGACGACGAGCATCATTCCCGCGGTCTGGCCACCATCCTGCTCGAACACCTTGCCGCCTCCGCCCGGGCTGCCGGCGTCAACCGCTTCACGGCCGAGACCATGACCGACAACCGGGCCATGCTCGGCGTGTTCACCCGCGCCGGATGGCCGGTACAACGACACTTCGAGTCGGGTCTGATCGAACTGTCATGGGAGCTATCAGACACGAGTGGATACATCGATAGTGTGGAGGACCGGGAGCAGTTGGCCGACAGTCGGTCGATGGCCCGCTTTCTTCTTCCCCGTTCGATTGCGATCATCGGCGCGTCCGATCAGCCGGGCAGCGTCGGTACCGCTGCCACCCAATCGGTACTCGACTCGGCGTTTGCTGGCGAGGTGTACCTGGTGAACCCTTCCCGCGGCCAGGTAGCCGGCCGAAGCTGCGTAGCGAATCTGGACGAGATCGACGGCCCCATCGACCTGGCCCTGGTCGCGGTACCGGACGACGTGCTGGAAGACGTCATCCGAGCCTGCGCCAGCCGCCGCGTTCGCGGCGCGGTCATCTTGAGCGCGCCACCATTCCCGATGACCGACATTGTTGCTGAGGCCCGACGTTTCGGGCTTCGGTTGGTCGGTCCGGCCAGCATGGGCATCATTTCCACCAGTCGCCAAGCCCCGGTGCAGGCATCGCTGTCGCCCGCTGCTCCCCGACCGGGACATGTGGCTCTGTCGCTTCAGTCGGGCCCGCTCGGTGCCGCTCTGCTGCAGCAGGCGGCCAACCTGCAACTCGGCCTGTCATGGTTCGTGTCTCTGGGCGAACGAAGCGACGTGTCGGGCAACGACCTTCTGCAGTTCTGGGAGGACGACGCCGAGACAACGGTGATCGCGATCTATACCGAACGGTTCGGCAACCCGCGCAAATTTGCCCGCATCGCCCGCCGGGTGGCACTGACCCGTCCGATCGTGGCTGTGGAATCCGAGGGTGATCGCATCACCGACGCGCTGTACCTGCAAGCCGGGGTCATCCGCGTGCCGAGCGTCTCGGACCTGCTCGACACGGCTCGGGTGCTGGCTTCCCAACCGCTCCCCTCGGGCCCTCGAACCGCGATTATTGCAAATGCAACCAGTCCGGACCGCCTGACCCGAAATGCTTTGCGCTCAGCCGGACTGGAGCAGGCGACATCGGGCAGTCGGGTCCTGGCATGGGACACCGCCGATGACGACGTTGCCGATGCGATCGCGGCGGCGATCGCCGAGCCTTCTGTCGACGCCGTCCTGGTGATCCATGCGTCACCCGTGTACCAGACCGCAGCCTCGCTCGGCCCGGCTATCGAACGGGCGGCAGCTGGTTCGATGAAGCCGATCGTGGCCGTCATTCTCGGACGTCCGGAGGGCCCAATCGTCGACGGGGGGAACGTGCCCGGGTTCGCGTTCCCCGAGCCTGCTGCACTCGCCCTTGGCCGGTTATGGCGCTACGCAAAATGGCGTCACGACGAAGCTGAGACTCCGGCTCCGGCCCCGGTACGGGACACGCTGGCGACAGACGACCTCCAACGGCTGCTCGCATCGAGCGACGGCTTGTTGAGCGTAGAGGAGGCGAAACCAATCTTCGCCGCCGCCGGCATTGCCATTCCAGCGACCCGCGCCGCCCCATCAGCTGCAGACGCCGTTGCCTTCGCCGAGGAGATGGGATTCCCAGTGGTGCTGAAGCGCCTCGGTACCCGGCCGCTCGGGCGATCGGTTGAGGCCGGCATTGCGCTCGATCTACGTACAGCAACGGCTGTGAGTGACGCCTATGCCGCGGTGGACGCAGTCGATGGCGACGGCCCTATCGTCGTGCAGCGTATGCAGACGCCCGGGATTGAGGTTCGGATTGCTGTGTCGCAGCATCCCGCGCTGGGTCCGGTACTGACGGTTGGTCCCGGCGGCCAGTCAGGCACGGCGCTCGGCGATCATCCGCAACGGCTGCTGCCGCTCTCCCGTCGAGGCATTACCGAGTTGCTTGCCTCTTCGAGGCTGGGCGGTCTCCTTACCGAGCACCGTGTCGATTTCGGCCCGCTCACTGACTTGGTCGAGCGCGTGAGCGATCTGGCAATCCAGCACGACCGCATCGCGTCGATCGTGCTCGACCCCGTTCTGGTGTCCGCCGCCGACTGCGCCGTGAGCGACGCCTGGATCGGACTTCACCAGAGCGACACCCCGACCGCCGCACTGCGCCAACTTGACTAGCTACAAATCCCAGTGCGCTCGGGCGGCGTCGATCACGAAGCGACCCGGACCACCTGACGAAGGCGCTTCGGGTCGATATGACTCGCCGATCGACGCGGCAAGAGTGGCCCCGACCGAGTCGCCAAGCGCACGCAGGTCGTAACCGCCTTCGAGCATGAACAGCGTGCGGCCCTTCCCCGCCAGCGACATGACACTCTTGGCCATGTCGCCAAAGTCGGCGGAGGTAAGACGGAGGTCGGCAAGCGGGTCGTCCCGATGCGCATCGAATCCAGCCGACACCAGAACCCAGGTGGGACGGAACCGTTCGGCAATCGGCAGGACGACCTCATCGAAGCAGGCGGCCATCACATCGCCGGTTGCGCCGCTCGGGAGCGCAAGGTTGAGGTTGGTAAACGGTGCGTCCGGCCCGCCGGTCTCATGCAGATGACCAGTGCCGGGATACGCACCGTCTTCATGCGTCGACACGTAGAGCACGTTGGGGTCGTTGTAGAAGATCGCCTGCGTTCCGTTGCCGTGATGTACATCCCAGTCGATGATCACGACCCGTTCCCCCTCAGCTACTAACGATGCAGCAGCAACAGCGACGTTGTTCACCAGACAAAATCCCATGGCCGAGTGCGGCAGCGCATGGTGTCCCGGCGGCCTGAACGTGCACAGCGCAACATCAGCTGTCCCCGCCTTGAGCGCCTCGATGGCGACGAGACCCGACCCGGCTGCGAGCGTGGCAGTTCGCCAACTGCCTGGGCCATCAGCGAACGTGTCACCGTCGATGTGACCGCCACCTTCCATGCAGAAGTGCTCGAGCGCAAGCAGGTAGCGCTCATCGTGCACGCGAGACATCTCGGCAAATGTGGCTGGCCGGATCCCTTCCGGCTGGCATGCGTCCATCAGCTCGGCGCGTCGTAAACCGGCCAGCGCAGCCGGAATGCGATCTTCGCGTTCGGGGTGGCCGTGCGGCGCGAAGTGTTCGTCGTGGGCCGGGTCGGCGAGGAGCGCAATGGGCAGCATCAGGGCTACCTACACGCCGCGCAGGTCCCGGATGACGTGAGCGGGGTCGCTCGCCGTCACCAGAGTTTCGCCCACCAAAATGGCGTTGTAGCCGGCCGCAGCAAGGCTGCGAGCATCGGCCGCGCCGCGCACGCCGGACTCAGCCACTTTCACCACGCCGTCGGGGATCAGACCCGCCATGCGCAGCGCCCGCTCGTGGTCCACCTCGAAGGTCACCAGATCACGTTGATTGACCCCGATGATGCGGGCCCCGGCGTTGAGCGCAGCGTCAAGCTCACGCTCATCATGGATCTCCACCATCACATCAATACCGACCTCGTCCGCCAGCAGATGGAACTCGACGAGTTCTTCGGGGCTGAGGGCTGCCGCGATGAGCAGCATGCAGTCAGCGCTCATCAGTCGGGCATCGCACACGTCGCGAATCGAGACGGTGAAGTCTTTGCGCAACACCGGCAGACGGGTTGCGGCGCGAGCGAACTGCAGGTCGTTGGAGGAGCCGCCGAAGAAGCTCTCGTCGGTCAGGACCGACAAGCACGCTGCACCGCCCGTCTCATAGGTACGAGCCAGTTCGACCGGATCGAGGCCGACATTCAAGTCCCCTTTCGAAGGTGACCGTCGCTTGATCTCGGCGATGACGGCCAGACCAGGGTCCCGCGTGAGCGCGGTGCGAAACGAACGGATCTCGGGCATTCGGATGGCCTGAGCGACCAAATTGGCCAGCCGTCGGTCGTCCGTCGCTGCTGCTGATCGGTGGGCGTCAAGAATTCGATCGAGATAAGTGATCATACGCAAGCACTGACCGTAGCGTCTCTCAGGAGCCCGAGTCGCACTACGTGTGTTCACACATTGCCAACATGTCCATGACACGATTGTGGCGTGGCTGAGCAAACCGTCGTTATTGTCGAAGATGATCCGAGTATCTCGGACCTGGTCGAGCTGTACTTACGCCAGGCCGGTTTCCGAGTTTTGCAGGCACCGAACGGCGAGCGCGGCTTGGAACTCGTCCATCAACATCAACCGGCGTTGGTCATTCTCGACATAGGTCTGCCCGGTATCGACGGGCTCGAGGTGTGCCGCCGTCTTCGTGCCACTACCAGTGTCCCCGTTCTGTTCCTCACGGCAAGAGACGGTGAACTCGATCGCATCATCGGACTGGAACTTGGCGCGGATGACTATGTAACCAAGCCATTCTCGCCTCGCGAGATCGTGGCCCGGGTAAAGGCCATCCTGCGCCGAGGTGCCACGACGCCGACTCCGGGCGACAGCAGCACAGTAGAGATCGCCGACGGCATCGTTATCGACACCAAGCGTCGCGAAGTCACCGTTGCCGGAGCACCCGTTGCCTTAGCGACGCGGGAGTTCGACCTGCTGGCCTTCCTGGCCCGCAATCTTGGCCTAGCGCTCGGACGTCAGCAGCTGCTGGACGGCGTGTGGGGGGAGGGTTGGTTTGGCGACGACCGCACGGTCGATGTGCACGTACGCCAACTGCGTAAGAAGCTGGGCGATGACCTTCCGCTGGCAACCGTGTGGGGCATCGGATACCGCCTCGGATGACCCGTCGTCTGGTCCTTGCCATACTTGGGACGGCCGTCGCAGCGTTGCTACTGGCCGGTCTCGGCACATTCCTCTTGACGGCAGTGACGGCCCGACGGGCAACCGAGCGCACCGTGCTTGCGCAGTCGACCGAGATCGCCAACAACTTCGCCAAGGTCGAGCCGAACCTGGCGAATCGGCCGGGCATTGCCGACACGGTCCAGCGCATCTTCCGCATCGACGGCCTGGCGTTTCTTCACGAGGATGCCAGCGGAAAGCTCGTTGGCACCCCGCCAAAGGGCGTGTCGCCCCTCCTACTCAACCCAGCGGCGCTCCTCGCCGGCAGGAGACTGTCCGGGCATGCGGGCAAACTCGTCTGGGCCGCAGCGCCGGCCAAGACTGCCGACGGGAGCACCGTGGTGGCCGTATTGGTTCGAAGAGTTGCCAACAGCTTTCTTCCGGCCTGGAGATGGTTCCTCCTCGCCAGCGGCGCGGTGGTGATGCTCGGCGCGCTCGTGGCGGTGTCCTTGAGCCGCCGACTCACCCGACCCATCCGGCAGGCCGATCAGGCCGCGCGACGAATCGCATCTGGCGAGCTTTCGACCCGGCTCCCCGAGCCGCTGATGCACGAAACCGACGAGCTCGCCCAACTGGTGCGATCGGTGAACAGTATGGCCAGCTCACTCGAACGCTCAAAAGGGGTCGAGCAACAGTTCTTGCTCTCGATCAGCCACGACCTACGAACACCGCTCACCTCGATCCGCGGCTACGCAGAGGCCATCTCCGACGGAGCGACGACCGACCCTGCCTGGGCCGCAGGAGTTATCCTGAAGGAATCTCGTCGACTGGAACGCTTGGTCGCCGATCTGCTCGAACTGGCCAAACTGCAATCCCGATCGTTTTCGTTTCAGATGCAACCAGTTGATCTCGCTGCCGTTGCACTCGACACGCTTGAGGCGTTCGGAGCCGAGGCCGCCGAAGTCGGCCTACAACTCATAGTGGATGCCCCCGAGCACATCTCGGTGGAGGCCGATCGCGACCGCCTCGGACAAGTCGCGGCCAACCTGGTAGAGAACGCCAAGAACTACGCCAAGTCCACCATTACCGTCGGGGCGCGCGTGGTCGATGGCACGCCGATGCTTTGGGTTGACGATGACGGCCCCGGTATTGCACCGGGCGACCGTCCGCACGTGTTCGAGCGCCTCTACCGAACCAGTCAGCAGCCAGCGCGAGCCGAGAACTCCAGCGGACTCGGCCTCGCCATCGTCGCGGAGCTGACCGCTGCCATGCGCGCCTCCATCACCGCCGAGCAGGCTCCCAGCGGCGGCGCCCGCATGGTTGTCCGGTTCGCCCCGGTAAGCCACCCAGTTAACGGGTGACAAGCACGGGGTTGTCACCAGCCAGCACGGTTGCACCTGGCTCGACCGAGCGTGCGACCCACGCCAGCGCGGCGGTGTCGGCGACGCTGGTGACGGTGCCGACTTGCTTGCCGTCCAGCGAGAGTACATCGCCGGGTGCGAGGGGGCTCGATGATGTCAGATGGCGCAGATGCTGCGGCGTGTGGTCACCACGACTGTCGACCCGTGCCACCAGTTCCTGACCGGTGTAGCAGCCCTTGGTGAAGCTCACGGTGCGGTCATTGATGCCCGCCGCGTTCGGGATGGTTTCATCTACAACCAACTCGCTGCCCATGGCAGGCCAGACCGCCTCGATACGCTCCGACTCTGTTCCGGTGAACACCTTTCCTTCACCCTCAGCCAGTGAGAGGTCAACCTTGACCCGCAGTTTGAAACGGTTGAGCCTCGCCAGCACGACCGAGCCGTAGCCGCTGTCGACGGCGATCGAGTAGGTCTCGTCGGCCACCTTCGACACGAGCACCAGCGCAGCCACCTTCCCCGTCGGTTGCAGCAGCCACGACCACGCTGAACCGTCCCGATCAACCGTGGCCATGTCCTGGGAGAACTGGCCCTGAAGGTAGGAACGAGCTTCCGGTCCGACCGCAGTGACGATGTCGCTCATGACATCTCCTTCGCTTGAGCCGTCATGCGCCTGGCCGCCGGGACGGCGGCGAGGAGTGCTTTGGCCTTATTCATGCATTCGAGGTTTTCGAGGTCGGGATCGCTATCGGCAACGACCCCCGCACCCGCCTGGAGCGACGCACCCTTCGGGCCGACGAACATCGTGCGGATCGCGATGGCGGTGTCAACGTTGCCGCTGAAATCGACGTAGCCGACCACGCCCCCGTACGGCCCGCGCTTCACCGGTTCGAGCGCGTCGATAATCTCCATCGCCCGCACCTTGGGGGCACCCGACAACGTTCCAGCGGGCAGGGTGGCTCGCAGCACATCGATAGGGGTCCTGTCGGGCAGAAGCTCCCCGCTGACCTCACTGGTGAGGTGCATCACGTGGCTGTAGCGCTCCAATGTCATCAGCTCATCCACCTTCACCGAACCAAACTTGGCGATGCGGCCGACATCGTTGCGGGCTAGGTCGACCAGCATGATGTGCTCGGACACTTCCTTGGGGTCTTCTTTCAACTCGCCGGCCATGCGACGGTCATCCTCCTCAGATCGACCTCGACGGCGGGTTCCGGCGATGGGGCGAGAGATGACCTTGGTCCCGTTCACCCGCACCATAGGCTCGGGCGACGACCCGACAATGGTGATGTCTTGGTGACGCACGAAATACATGTACGGGCTTGGGTTCACCTGTCGCAACACGCGGTACATATCGAATGGGTCGGCCTGCAGGTCGATGTCGTAACGCTGCGACAACACCACCTGAAAGATGTCGCCAGCCAGGATGTGCTCTTTTGCGACCTCGACGGCCGCCTGATACATCCCGTTGGGCATAGATGACACGACCATCGGGATCTCGTCATCGGGCTGCGGTGGCGCCACCGGTCGATACGGCAACGGTCGACCGAGATCGGCAACCGTTTCCATGATCCGTTCGCCCGCGGCGGCATACGCAGCGGCCAGCGCCTCGTCGTCCAACCCGAGCACCGGCACGCTCTCAATAACAAAGGCTCGTTGGCGCCAGTGGTCGAACGCCACCAGCGAACCAATCACACTCATGATCGCATCGGGCAGCCGGCGATCATCGTGCGGAATGTTGGGTAGGTGCTCGACCTCGCGCACGATGTCGTAACCGAGATAGCCGACGACACCACCCTGCAATGGCGGGAGGTCGGCAAGCACAGGGGCCTGGTACTCGAGTAGCAGGGCATCCAGCGCGGCAAGCATCCCCTGATCGAGCGGAACCGAGGCAGGAAGCGCGCCGTCGACGGTGATGACGCCGTCGCGAAGCACCAGCGTGGCGCTCGGGTTGCGACCGACAAAGCTGAAGCGACTCCATCTCTCGCCGTGCTCCACCGACTCGAGCAGAAAGCCCGGGCTGTCCCCCACCAGTTTCAAGTAGGCCGACACCGGCGTCTCCACATCGGCCAGCAGCTCAGCCCATACGGGCACGACAGTGTGCTGAGCGGCCAGGGCTCGGAACTCTTCCAGGCTCGGCTTGAGTGCGAGCCGACTCACGATTGACCTGCACCAAACGTTTGGAAGAAGCACGTGTAGTTCCCCGTGTGGCAGGCCCCGCCGCCGTCCTGCTGCACCACGAACAGCAGCGTGTCACCGTCGCAGTCGTAGTACGCCTCGCGCACCCACTGCACCTCGCCACTGGTATCGCCCTTGCGCCACACTTCCTGGCGACTCCGACTCCAGAACACCGTGCGCCCTTCGTTCATCGTGAGCTGCAACGTCTCAGCATTCATGTACGCCATCATGAGGATCTGTCGGGTGTCGTGGGCCTGCACGATGGCGGGTACCAAGCCGTCGGTGTTGTACTTCACCGCGGCAAGCTGTTCAGAGGATGCGTCGATACGCGCGCCAGAGGACATGACGCCATGCTAGGCGGCACCTCGGTTGGAGCCGCCTTTGATTCGGCTCGGCCTACAGGTACAGGCCTGTTGACCCTTCAGCCTTGTGGGCGGCGACGGCGTGCAGATCACGTTCGCGCAGCATGATGAGGTCTTCGCCAGCCACCTCGACTTCATAGCGATCCTCAGCGGAAAACAGCACGCGATCACCCAATGCCGCGGCCCGAACACTCGGGCCGAGCGCCACGATTTCGGCCCACACCAGACGTTTCGCCACCTGCGCCGTGGCCGGAATGAGGATGCCACCCGTTGAACGACGGTCCCCCTCGTCTTTTGACATTCGCACCAAGATGCGGTCGTTCAACATCTTGATGGCGAGCTTTGGATCGGTGTCGGACATTGCGTCCACGGTACCCGTGTCACCCGACACGTGGCGATTTCAGAGGGTTGTGAGGCCCTGCCTCACCTAGCAGTAAAATCCGTCGCGTCGCCACTTCTAGAACAACTCTTTACCACAGCGACGGGTACGTCTTGACGGCAGCTTGTTGTACTCGTAAGCGGAGCACATCGCTCCGACATGCGACGGGAGACCTTCATGAACACCACCACCAATCACGGCGGAACGCTGGGCGCAAGCGACGGGCGGGCGCGAAACATGGTGCTTCGATCTCTTGGCGTTGGAGCGCTGTTGGTCACCGGGCTCATTCACGCCAAGGAAGCTGGCACCAAGCTTGAAGAGGTGCGCTACCTCGGTATTGGGTACCTCTTACTCATCGCCGCGACCGGTATCGCCGCAGGACTTCTTGTGGCCAACGATCGACGAGGCTGGTTGCTCGGCGGGCTTGCGTGCGCAGCAACGTTGATCGGCTACACCTTGAGCCGCACTACTGGATTGCCGCTGTCATCCGACGACATCGGAAACTGGTCCGAGTCGATCGCTATCGCGGCTGGACTGGCCGAAATCGTGGTGGTAGTCGGGGCCGCGCTCGCTTATCTGGGATCCACGCCGCGGCAGGTCTAAGACCGCACCGGTCAGAGCGTCACGCGGCAGTCAAATGTCGCCACCGTTTGCGCCTGACCGGTGACCAGTACTGCCGCACCGCTCGCGGCAAGATCGCTCAAGAGGCCCACAAGGTTAGCGGCATTGCGCACATCCTGATGAGCGGTTGGTTCGTCCGCGACAAGGATCATCGGATGGCACACCACTGCCCGGGCAATGCACACCCGAAGTTATCGAATACAACTTTGCCGTCTGGCGCGATCCAGCTCACATCGCTGAGGGCAAGCGCGGGTGTCATGTCGGGGTGAACCTCGCACCGGTCTCATCGAGCGCCGCCATCGCACGGCCCGTGGGAAAGAGCTTCTGGGCGTCAGCATCCAGGTACAGCCCGCCTGTCGAGCTCACCACGAAGCGAAGATCATTCGGGGGTCCGATCTGCGATGGCGAAGATCAGTTGCGAATTTTCCATTGCTGCCGCTGCGCCGTGCTGACCTTGTCGGCACCGGCACGCAAGCATGCGGCGAGCATCATCCACCGAACGGATTCCACCGCCAACGGTCAAGCGAATAAACACCTCCTCGGCCATGCGGCACACAGCAAGGCAATCATTCCTCTTTGCGTGCTGATCCTCGTCCTGATCCTCGTCGTGTTCGCCGTACTCGGCGGACTCGCGTCGGCGAGGATCCTGAAAGGTGACAGACTTCTTCCCATGGGCGACGACGGTCATCCGATTTGGCTGCGGAGGTTCCTCGACCAGGGCACGACGTGGCAGAAGTTGCTCCTTGCGTTTGGAGCGATGGCCGGTGCACTGCTGGCCATCGGCGGTCTGGCCGTCGCGATCAACAGGATAGGCGACGGCGGCGACGGCCCGGCGAGATCTCAACCGGCGACGACCTCGAACCTCGGCGGCGCGCTCGATTTTCGAAGGACCGATCCGCTCAAGAGCGAAACCGCTGACGCTAACAAGTTGGTGGCGGTGCTCACGGTGGCCGCTCGCGCCTATGCGGCGGAGCCCGACGCCCCGGACTCCCGCGTCACGCTCGACTTTTACGTCGACGCTGAGCCCCAGGACAGTGGGAGAATCAAGTTGAACTACGGCTGTCCGAACGAGCCGCCCTGCGAGGCCGCTCTGCAGGCGTGGGAACCAACCATGTTCGACGTCAATCAAGGCGCGACCCTCTTCAAGGGTGTTTACATCGTGCGAATTCAACGAGGTCAGCCGGACCGAAACATCGAGTTCGGTCTTCGTAGGGTCGAGCCGAACTGACAGGACAACAGCTTCGCAGCACGGAGGCGATGTGTCGTCAGTTGCGCGTTGCGGGCTCTAAGGCCGCACGATGATGCCGGCCGCGGTTAGCGCGGCTTTGGCATCACCGATGGAGTACTCGCCGAAGTGAAAGATCGACGCGGCGAGCACTGCATCGGCGTGACCTTTGGTTATACCTTCCACCAAATGCTGCAGGTTGCCGACGCCGCCGGACGCAATGACCGAGACCGATACGGCGTCCGCAATAGCCCTGGTAAGCGCAAGATCGAAACCGTCACGGGTGCCGTCACGATCCATTGAGGTCAACATGATTTCCCCCGCGCCGAGCTGCACCGCCTGCTCGGCCCACGCAATTGCATCGATACCGGTCGGGGTTCGACCGCCGTGGAGGTAGACCTCAAAGGTGCCCTCGGGCGTCGACTTCGCGTCAATGGCACAGACCACGCACTGTGCGCCGAACACCGAGGCGATCTCGGCAATCAGCTCCGGGCGTTGCACCGCTGCAGTGTTCACGCTGACCTTGTCGGCACCGGCACGCAGCATGCGGCGGGCATCGTCCACCGAACGGATTCCACCGCCAACCGTCAACGGAATGAACACCTCTTCGGCCGTGCGACGAACGACGTCGACCATGGTGTCGCGTCCGTCGGATGAGGCGGTGATATCGAGGAAGATCAGCTCATCGGCACCCTGCGCGTCGTAACGGGCCGCCAGCTCGACGGGGTCACCAGCATCTTTCAAGCCGACGAAGTTCACCCCCTTGACGACTCGACCGTTGGTGACATCGAGACACGGAATGACCCGCGCTGCTCTCATGACACGGTCCGCCATAGGGGTCGGGTGAGACACGTTGGTCCTCCGTCGCCCTTCAAGGACAGATGACTGCCGTTGTACACGTGCGTTTCCACACCGGCGGCCTCAAGCGCCTGGCGGGTACGGGGCAGGCCGTCGAGCATGACGACTACGCCGGGCCGCACGGCGAGCACGTTGGTGCCCATGCGCTCATATTCCTCGGCGTCAACGCTGACCCACTTCACGTCACGCTCGACGAGTGCTTCGATCAGCGGTGTCGGTGAGAGTGGTTCGAACACGACGGCCAGGTTGGTGTCCACCGGTGAAACCACACTCATGAGATGCAGGCACACGTCGGGGCCTTTGTCGTGAGGCATGTCGGCCCGGATAAACCGACGGCCGTCGGCCTCCAACAGCACCCCTAGTTGTTCATGCGCGGCCGCGTTGGTGCGATACGTGCGGCCAGCCATGAGGGTGCCGTCTTCGAACCACATCAGGTCACCACCGTCACAGCGGGCGTCACCGGTGAGGCGGCCGACGATGGGAATGCCTGCGCTTGTCAGTGACGCTTCAGCCATGGGGCCTTCCCCCTGTCGACTGGGTTTGGGCGAGTGCAGCACGATGGCGCCGTGGCCGACAACGAACGCCGAGTCGTACATGTAGACCGCGTCGACCATGCCGTCGACGGCTGGCGCGATCTCTACTTCGCAGCCAAGGTCGAGCAGCAGCTGGATGAAGCCCTCGTGCTGGCGAAGGAGGGTGGAGCTGTCGGGCACGCGCCACCCGGCCTTGAGCCAGTCGCCGCTTGTCGCCGGTGTGCGCACCATCACCCGCTTGAGATCTTGCACCGATGAGGTCACGCCAAAGCGATTCATGCCAACACCTTCAGGGCTTCGGCCACCGTGAAGCGGTGCTCGTAGAGCGCCTTACCCGTGATGACACCACCGAGCACTCGTCCGTTTGCCCGCATGACCGCCAGCGCCTCAACGTCGGCCAAGGTACCGACGCCGCCAGACGCTATGACCGGAATCGTGGTGCGTTCAAGTGCGGCCCGGAGGCCGTCGAGGTCGGGTCCGGCCAGCGTTCCGTCACGCGTGATTTCGGTGATGATGACCGCGGCAACGCCTGCATCTTCGAATCGGGACAACACATCAAGCACCGTGGCACCGGCGCCTTTCATCCAGCCCCGTACGGCCACTTCACCGCTGCGTCCGTCAAGGCCGACGGCGGCCGGTTGGCGGGCAGCTATGCGGGCCACCAATGTCGGGTCTTCCATAGCAGCGGTGCCGATGATCACGCGGGCTACGCCAAGGTCGGCCAGGGCCGCCGCCGCAGCTTCGGAGCGAACGCCGCCGCCGGTCTGTACTTGTGCACGACCGGCAACGGCCGCGGCGATGGCACCCACGACCGCACGATTGGTCGGTTCACCCGTGCGGGCGGCGTCGAGGTCGACAACGTGAATCCAGCGGGCTCCGGCCTCGGCGAACTGGATCGCAACGGCGGCGGGATCGTCACCGTAGATGGTCTCTTCATCGTAGTCTCCCAAGTGCAGACGCACGACCTTGCCTGCCCGCAGGTCGATGGCCGGATAGAGATCGATCATGCTGCGCTCCGAACGAAATTGGCCAGCAGGTGAAGGCCAGTTGTACTGCTCTTTTCCGGGTGGAATTGGGTGGCGAAGATGTTGCCTTGGCGAATTGCGGCGGTCACGTCGATGCCGTAGTCGCATGTCGCCACGACTACCGACGGATCCGTCGGGACGCCGTGCAGGCTGTGCACGAAGTACACCCACGGGTCATCCCCGAGGTCGTCCAGGACGTGTTCGTTGCTGTTGCAACGAAGTCGGTTCCACTGCATCTGCGGGCGCTTCACGGTGTCCGGCAGCCAACGCACCATGCCCGACACCAGGCCAAGTCCGGCCCGACCCGGCAGCTCATCGCTGCCGTCGAACAACATCTGCATACCTACACAGATGCCGAGGAAGGGCCGCCCACTCGCCACTGATGATCGGGCAACGTCGGCCAAATCGGCTTGCTCAAGCGCGTCCATGCATGCACCGAATGCGCCGACACCCGGCAACACCACCGCGTCGGCGGCGGCGGCCTCGGCGGCGCTGACGGTGAGCCGGGCATCGGCGCCCACCTTTTCCAGCGCCTTTTGGGCCGAACGCAGGTTGCCGATGCCGTAGTCGAGCACGGCGATGTGCGGTCGGCTCACAGTGAACCCTTGGTGGACGGAACCGCGTCACCTTCGATGCGCACGGCGTCGCGCAGGCAGCGGGCCAGGCCCTTGAAGGACGCCTCGATGATGTGATGAGTATTGCGGCCAGTCTTTCGGGTGATGTGCAGCGTGATCCCCGCGGCCGTGGCGAAGCTGACGAAGAAGTGCTCAGCCATCTCTGGGTTGAAGGGCGGCGCTCCAAGTGGCAGCACCTCACCGAAGGGCATCTCGATCGAAGCGAACGGACGACCAGACAGATCGAGCGCAACCTCAACCAGGGCCTCATCGAGCGGATAGAGACCGCTGGCGAACCGACGCACGCCGCGCTTGTCGCCCAACGCCGATCGGAAGGCTTCTCCAACCACGATCGCGACGTCTTCCACCGTGTGGTGACCGTCGACGTGGAGATCTCCAACCGCATGGACCGTGAGATCGAAATTCCCGTGGCGGGCCAGCTGATCCAACATGTGGTCGTAGAACGGCAGCCCGGTGGACACGGAGGCCTGGCCGCTGCCATCGATCTCCAGCTCACAGCTGATGGTTGTCTCCTTCGTGGCTCGGCTGATGGACGCATAACGGGTCATGACACCACTTCCTGGAGGGCAGAGAGGAACAGATCGTTCTCGTGGGCGGTGCCGATCGTGACGCGCAGGCAATCACCCAGACGCGGCCACGACGAACAGTTCCGCACCAGCACATCACGATCGAGCAGGCCCTGCCACACCTCGTTGCCCCGCACCGTGGTCGGGCGGAACAGGATGAAGTTCGCGCCGCTCGGCCAGACGGTCAGCGCCATGGTGCGCATACGGGCGGCCATTCGTTCGCGCTCGCTGACAATGAACGTGACCCTGTCGTTCATCTCATCCACGAAGCGCAACGCGAGGCGACCCGCAATCTGCTTGGGCGTGTCGAGGTGGTACGGCAGGACCACCTTGTCGAGTTCGGCCACCAGCCAGCTCGGACCGACCAGATAGCCAAGCCTCGCCCCGGCCATCGACCATGTCTTGGAGAACGTGCCGGTGACCACCAGCGGCGTGTCGTCATCGATCAGGCCGATGGCGGACCACGGTGCGAACTGGCCGTACGCCTCGTCCATCACAAGGAGGCCAGGCACCTGGGCGAGAACTTCGCGGACGGTCGATTCGGTCTCGACTAGACCGGTGGGGTTGTTGGGCGAACAGAGGAACGTGACGATCGGCTTGGCATCGGTAAGCACCCGCCGTACTTCGGCGAGGTCGAGCGAGAAGTCGGCCGCCCGTTCACCTTCCACCACCGTCGCGCCGCTGATGCGCGCGAGATGGGCATGCAGCTGATAGGTGGGCTCGAAGGTGGCGACGGTGCGTCCGTGACCGGCGTAGGTAAGCAGCAGGGTTTGCAGCACCTCGTTCGACCCATTGGCGGCGAAGACCTGGTCAGGCCGCACACCCAGGTGCTCAGCCAACGCCGCGCGTAACTCGGTGGCGGCACGATCGGGATAGCGGTGCCACTCAACCCGCGACATCTCGGCCGCCAGTGCGTCGCGCCACGCCGCGGGTGGCGAACCCGGGGCTTCGTTGGTGTTGAGGCGAACCGACACGTTCACCTGAGGTGAGTGGTACCCCTCAAGCGCCTGCAGGTCGTCGCGAACGGGGATCGGTGTCATAGCGACCTCAGACGATCTTTGATCGAGTCGGCGTGCGCAGGCAGGCCCTCGGCTTCTGCCAGCGCAATCACGTGGTGACTGACGGCTCGCAGGCCGGCTTCGGTGGCCGACACCACGTGCATGTGCTTTTGGAAGTCGCTCACGGTCAAGGCGCTGGCGAAGCGCGCCGTACCGGATGTCGGTAGCACGTGGGAGGGGCCGGCGATGTAGTCGCCGAGGGACGCTGGGGTCCACGGACCGGTGAAGATCGCGCCAGCATTGCGGATCAGCGCAAGCAGGGCCTCGGGGTCCTCCACCAGCAGTTCGAGGTGCTCGGGCGCAATGTGATTCGAGACCTGCGCTGCCTGCTCGGGGCCGTCGACGAGCGCCACGTAGCCGCGCTGGGCGAAGTTCGCTTCGAGATCGGCCCGCCGCGGCGACGCCGCAGTGATGGCGGTGATTTCAGCCACCACCGACCTCGCAACCTCTTCGTCCCACGTGATGAGCCAGGCGGCGCCGTCAGGACCGTGCTCGGCTTGCAGCACTACATCGAGCGCGGCGAAGCGGGCCGGCACGGAAGCGTCGGCGATCACCACGACTTCGCTCGGTCCGGCGAACGAGCTCGGCACCCCGACGAGACCTTCTCCTGCCACCAGTCGTTTGGCCACCGACACGTACACGTTGCCGGGGCCGACCAGCACGTCGACCGGCGCAATCGACTCCGTCCCGTAGGCCATGGCAGCAACGGCTTGTGCTCCCCCGACGCGATACACCTCATGAACGCCCGCGATGGCGGCTGCGGCAAGAATGGTGTCGGACGGCATGCCGGTCGCACGCTCCGGTGGGGTGCACATCACGATCTGCCCAACACCGGCCACGCGGGCGATGCTGGCCGTCATGATCACGCTCGACGCGAGCGGGGCCTTGCCACCAGGTATGTAACAGCCCGCTCGCGCCACGCCTACCGCTGAGCTGCGCAGCCGTACGCCGTTGTCGACGTAGTCGATCGGTTGGTGGAGCTGCGCCTGGTGATAGCGGGTGACCGAGTCGTCGGCTGCTTCCAACGCCTCACGTAACGCTGTGGGAATGCGTTCAAGCGCCGCGTCGCAATCGGCCGGATCGACACGAAGCACGCCAAGATCTACACCATCGAATGTGCTGGTGTAACGAAGCACTGCGACATCGCCCTCGTCGCGTACGGCCGTGAGGATCGCCTGCACCGCCGTTACCGGCTCCGGTCCACCCGCTCCAGGCCGGGGAAGAAGGGACGCGACATTGGTGGTTCCGCGGAGGTCAAGTAAGCGCAACATGCGTGCGGCAGGCTAATCCGGCCTGGCCAGAGAACCGAAGTGGGTTCTACTGAATGAGAGACTTCCTGATGATGACTTTAAGCCGAGATACCGCCATCCTCTCTTCGCTTTCGACTTCGCTCGGTGACTGCAAGTCTCGTTTGGCCGATTTGGCCACGCGCCACGACGGTACCGATCGCGACGATCTGGTCAGCGCGCTGCATGAAGCCGAGCGTTTGGTCCGGTCCGCCGAGCGTGAAGTGCGTCGGGCCGAACGACTGTTGCGCTAGCTGCGTGCAATTCGACGGCCCAATCACCCGAAACTGGCCGAAAAATGCGGCGACGGCCCCTTGCGGGGCCGTCACACGCAGCGACGCCAAGCGGCGGATCTCGGCGTCGCCCTCAAACTAGGTGGCGGGAACCTAGTTGGTAGTAACCAGTATAAGGGTCAAACGACCTACGAAGTCAAGCACTTGTCTCTCGAATCAGTTAAGAATCGCTCAAGAGACGATAGGCCGAAAGGCCTATCGTCTCTCTGTGACCCCAAACGGGCCGATTTTGGTGCATTTCTGCAGCACCACGCACCGCGACAAATGCCGGCCCGGTCCCCCGGCCGCCTACGAGATGGGGCTGATGCGGATCAGAGCCGGGCGGGTCTACCTCTGGTCAAGAACCATCAGCACTGCTTGGTGAATGAGATCATGCACGGCGACGTTGTCGTCGCGGTTCGTGCGCAGGTGCAACAGCACCGGGCCGGGCGTCTGCGTGGCCCGTTGAACCGCTGGCCCCAGGTCGGCGGCATCGTCGATCGACCACGCCGGCACACCGTGCACACCGGCCAACCCGGGGATACTCACACCGTGAGGCGTACCGAAGACCTGCTCGAATCGTTCCGTCGACAGCGCCGAGCGTTGAGGGAGAAACGAAAAGATGCCGCCACCGTCATTGTCAATAACGACGATGGTGAGATTGAGCTTTCGGTCGAGCAGACCGAGCAGGCCGTTGGTGTCGTGCAGGAACGCGACATCGCCAACGAGCAGCGCAACCGGACGGACGGGGTCGGCTAGCGCGACACCTACCGCAGTCGAAGTGACGCCGTCGATACCATTGGCGCCCCGGTTGGCGTACATGTCCAGCCCGTCGCGTGGTGCGGCGTACCACTCCACATCACGGATCGGCATAGACGACGACACGACCAGCGCAGCGCCGTGGGGCAGAGCCGCCACCACGTCGCGGGCGATCTGCGGCTCGCTGAGACCTCGGTGTTCGCTCAGCACGAGATCGACTGCGTCGGTTGCCCGCTGCCCCGCCCGATGCCAACGGGTGAGCCAGGGCGTGTTCTTCGCCCCGACGGAACGACCGATCATCGCCGTCGCCAGATGCTCGACGCTCGCCTGAATACGGCAATCCACCTGGTGGTCGGGGTCGATCCAGGTTGCGGACTCATGCACCTGAATGTGAAATGCGCCGGATGTCGACAGCCACTGGCTGGTCACTTTGGACGAGAGCGGTTTGCCGATGTGCAGCACGACCTCGGGGGTGTGATCACTGGCGAAACGAGGGTGACGCAAGACTTCGTCGAACGCCGAAATCACATTCGGGTGCGTCGTGCGGCAGCCCGAACGTTGGTCGGCCAACACCGGCCAGCCCAGGTCGGCGGCCAGATCGAGGATGGCCGGGTGGCTTCCCTGCCCCGCCACGATGATGCCGCGATGGGTGTCAAGTCGCGCCGCCAGCACGGCAAGTTCGGCCTCAAGAAGAACCGCGCGGGGGTGGACAACGAGCGGGTCGACGAGAGGCGGAAGCGGCGCCGCGTCGCCGACGAGCGGCTCTCTGAATGGCAGATTGATGTGCACCGGGCCGGGCGACGAGCCGGTCGACATCTCCCACGCTCGGGTCGCCAGGGCTCGCCACGTGTGGGCAATGGCGGCGTCGGGAACGCCCGGGTCGGTAAACCACCGCACGGCCCCACCGAAAAGCCGGGTCTGGTCGATCGTTTGCGCGGCGCCGACATCTCGCAGTTCGGGCGGGCGGTCGGCGGTGAGCACGATCATCGGCACGTCATCCTGATGCGCTTCCACCACTGCGGCGTGGAACTCGGCCGCAGCAGTACCGCTGGTGCACAACAGCAGCGCCGGGTGACCGGTGGCCCGTCCGATGCCGACCGCTGCGAACGATGCCGACCGCTCGTCATGGAAGACGTGGACAGCCAGCTCGGTGCGCGCCGTGAGCGCAAGCACCATCGGAGTGGAACGAGAGCCAGGGGCGACAACGGCGTGACGGACACCCCGGCGTATCCAGGTGTCGACAAGGGTGGCGCAGAAGGTCGCAGCCGGGGTGACAGTCATTGGCCCTATTGTCGCAGCGTAGGGTGGGGATGTGCGTGTTGAGATCTGGTCAGACGTCGTATGCCCGTGGTGCTACATCGGGAAACGCAAGTTCGAAGCGGCCCTGGCCAGCTACCAAGGGGACGAAACCTTCGAGATCGTGTGGCGACCATTCCAGCTCGAC
>JANMCE010000181.1:0-8389 GCA_031360915.1 Actinomycetes bacterium
TCACGTTGACCACGATGAGCTTCTCAGCACCCTCGCCGTCACGGGCCACCATGCGCGTGAGCTCAAGGGCCACACGGTGAAGCGCGGCCTCAAACTCGGCAAGATCGACGGGACCAGCGGCACCGCTCGTGAGGATGGCGGCGGTGTCGGACGTGGACGTGTCGGTATCGATCGACACCGCGTTGAATGTGCGATCGATCACCCGGCGGAAGATCACGTCGAGATCGTCGGCGTCAATCTGGGCGTCGGTGGTGAACAGGGTGATGAGCGTCGCCATGTTCGGCTCGATCATGCCGACACCCTTGGCGACACCGACGATGCGCGCCGACCCAACCGATGCTGAGGCCAGCTTGGCGAACGTGTCGGTCGTCATGATGCCCCGAGCGGCATCGTCGGCGACGGTACCGGTCGGCATCGGGATGACGGCGAGATGGGGCCGCAGACGTTCCATTGGATACTGGCGCCCGATCACTCCAGTGGAGGCGATGAGAATGTCCTCAACCGCGCAGCCCAGACAACTGGCGACCGAAGCAACGATCTCCTGGGCGTTGGCCATCCCTTGTGCGCCAGTGGCGACGTTGGCGTTCTTCGACAGGACCACGAAAGCTCGCAACCGGTGGTCGGCGACGTGACGGCGCGAGAGTGTGACGCTGCACCCCGCGAAGCGGCTCAGGGTGAACACTGCGGTGGCGGGCCCAGCCTGATCGGCGGCGATCACCACAAAATCGTCGTCGGTGTTCTTCACGCCGATGTTGGCGACGTAGGAGTGAAAGCCGTGCGGCCAGACAATGGTCGTCATGCGCCAACCTTTCGCTGGGCGAGATCGAAGAGTCGCTGAAGTTCATCATGGAGTTGATCGGTGCTCTGCTTGATTCGTTCCCGCGAGATGCGACCGTTGTCTTCCAGCGTGGGAGCTGCAATGGGCTTGCCGATCACCACATGCACCTTCGACGGGCGTATCCACTTCGCGCCCTCGGCCATGGCTCGTTCGCTACCGCCGATGCCAACCGGCACCGTCATGACTTGCGCCTTCGACGCAAGGTACATGACGCCATCCTTCAGCGGGGCAATACTGTCGCCACTTTGCCGGCTTCCCTCGGGGAAGAGCACCAGCGGTTCTCCCGCTTTCAGACGATCGACGGACCGGGTGATGGCTTCACGGTCCGCCGTGCCGCGAGCCACCGGATAGCCGCCGAGCGCCGTGAACAGCCATGCGCTGACCGGATGTTTCCACAACGAGTCCTTGCCCATGTAGCGCATCCGGCGCTTGGTGCAGACCGCCGCGATGGGCGTGTCCATGTTGGAGCGATGCACCGGCGCGAGCACGAACGGACCAGACGCCGGAATGTTCTCTAGACCCTCGACGCTGAGTCGAAACCACAGGCGGCAGAAGACAACGCACGCGTTCCGGCCGACCCAATAGGTGGCAAGCGCCAGCTTGGTGTCCTTGGCGAACTCGCTTTGTACTTTGGTCATGTTTGTTCTTTCAGCAACCGAAGGATCTCTTCCACGATGTCGCTCACGGGTCGATCGCTGGTGTCGACCCGAACCGAGTCAGAGGTCGCCGTCAGCGGCGCGGCATCACGACTCTTGTCACGATGGTCACGCTCACGAATCGACGCGATCACCTCATCGACATGCTCGCCCGTTTCTGCGCTACGGCGGGCTCCGCGCACTTCGGCGCTGGCGGTGATGTACAGCTTGAGGACCGCATCGGGGAAGACCACCGACCCAATGTCTCGACCTTCGATTACCCCACCACCGTGGGCCGTGGCCCATGCCCTCTGACGTTCGGCGAGGTTGGTGCGCACGGTCGGGATGACCGCAACCTTGCTGGCCGCCTGTCCGGCTTCCGGGCTGCGAATGAGCGCGGTGTAGTCGATACCCTGCACCCACACGTGACCGTCATCGGTCGTGTCGAAGGAACTCGCAAGCTGCGCACAGGCATCGTGATCGTCGAAGCTGATGCCGCCGTGCAGCGCAGCAACACCTACCGCTCGGAATTGTGCGCCGGTGTCGAGATAGGCCAGACCCAATCGTGCTGCCAACGCCCGGCCCACGGTGGATTTGCCTGCGCCGGCTGGGCCGTCGATGGCGATCACCATTGGCGCGGGCAAAGAATCGGCAGTACTGGTCCCCACAACCAAACCCTACTGGCGGAGAGTCTCAAGAGTGTTCCAAAAACTGGGGAAGGTCTTGCCCACACAGTCGGGATCAAGAATGGTGATCCCCGGCACCCGCAAACCGAGCAGCGCAAAACTCATGGCCATCCGGTGGTCGTCGTAGGTTGCGATCTCGGCCGGTTGCGGACGCCCGGGCATGATGACCACTCCGTCTGGTTCCTCGGTAGCTTCGATCCCGCACCGCTGCAACTCCGTGACCATGGCCGCAACCCGGTTTGTCTCTTTGCCCCGGATGAAACCAATCCCTGTGATGCGAGTCGGCGAATCGGCGAACGGAGCAATGGCCGCCAGCGTCTGGGCCACGTCGCTGCAGTTCCGCATGTTCACTTCGACACCGTGCAACTGGCTGGAACCAACGACCTCTAGGCCCTTGCCGCTATCACTGACGGCGCAACCCATCTGGGTGAGGATGTCGACGAACGCTACGTCGCCTTGCCTCGATGATCGGTGCAACCCGTTCACCCGTACTCGCCCACCGGTCACAGCCGCGGCCGCGAACAGGTATGACGCGGCAGACGCGTCGGGTTCCACCTCGTAGCGGCGGGCGAGGTAGCCCCCGAACTCGACGTGAAATCGGCTATCGGTGGCCTGCGCGATGTGGCCGCCGAACGCAACGATTGTCTGCAGCGTAAGGTCAACGTAGGAGCGGCTCACCAGGTCGGTGGTGACTTCCACATCGATGCCGTCGGCGTAGCAGGGGGCTGCGAGCAGAAGCCCGGACAAGAACTGGGACGACGTGTCACCGGGAACATGCACCACGCCGCCGCGGAACGTTCCGCGGCGTACGGTCACGGGCAGGTGGTTTGTCTCCTGTTCGGAGTGGATAAGGGCGCCGAGGCTACGGAGCGCATCAAACTGCTCGGCCATGGGTCGAGCCTGCAACGGTTCACCACCAGTCACCCTGTACGGTCCATCGCCAATACATGCGACGGGAGTGATGAAACGAGCCGAGGTCCCGGAGAGTCGGCAGCGCAGTAACGCCGTGGGATTCGGCAGGCGGCCGTCGCAGCCGACCACCGTCCAGTTCTCGTCGGTCTGTGTGATCTCGATTCCGAGCGCGGTCAGACAATCGACCATGGCTGCGGTGTCGTCACTGGCGAGTGCGCCCACCAGGGTGCTGGTGCCGCGAGCCAAGGCAGCGCACACCAACGCCCGATTGGTGTAGCTCTTCGAACCCGGCACGGTGACATTGGCATCGACGGGCAATGTAAGAGGCTGCATGGTGATGCGGTCGGCGGTCATCCGAGCGCCTGTACGCTCGGGCGAAAACCGCGGGCCAGCAGACCGCCACGGAACAGGTCGGACTGGCTGGCGTCGATGACGGCGATCAGCACACCGCGACCGCCTTCGGCCGAGTGGAAGACCTCGAAATCGGAGATGTTGACGCTGAGGTCAGCGGCCAGGCTGAACACCTCCGCAGCAGCACCCGGACGGTCGGGAATCGGCACGCGCACTTCGGCCATGAGTTCGGCATTGGTGACCCGACTCGGGAGGTTGGTGCGGGCATGACGGGCGGTGGTCAGAATCGATTCGAGTGTGCCCCGATCGCCCTTGGCCACGACCGATCGCGTCGCGCCGAGTTGGGTGATCAGGCCGTCGAGTACGCCAACGATAGCGTCCCGGTTCTGTTCACAGATGTCGAGCCAAATGGCCGGATGTCCGGCGGCCACACGGGTCATGTCACGAAAGCCACCCGCCGCCAGCCGCAGCAGCGCGGTGTGCTCCTCGGCCCGCTGGTCGGCCAAGTTCATGAGGGTGGCCGCAACCAGGTGGGGCACGTGACTGACCACGGCGACGACGTCATCGTGTCGAACCGGGCCGAGCACCACCACTTCGGCACCCAGTTCGGACGCGATAGACGCCACGGTCGCGAACGCCTGGTCACTGGTACTCGCAGTGGGAGTCAGTACCCACACCGTACCCTCGAACATGTCGGCATCGGCACCGTCCAGTCCGTCCTGGGCGGAACCCGCCATGGGGTGACCACCGACGAAACGAGGATCGTCCACGACAGCGGCAACCCCTGCCTTCACGCTCGCAACGTCCGTGACGAAACCGGTCGTGGCGGCGAGCGCTTCTGTGACCGCATGCGGAACCGCCAGCACCGGTACTGCAACGAAGGTAATGGCTGCGTTTGCGACGAGTCCAACGGACGAGATGATGCCAAGTTGCTGAGCACGTGAGACCCGGTTCGGGTCGCGATCGGTTCCCGACACCTGCCAGCCTCGTGCCGTCAGTGCCTTGCCGATGGAACCGCCGATGAGACCGAGTCCGACGATGTTGGCCTGTCTCTGAGGCCCTTCACTCATCATCTCACTCATCGTCGTCTCCGAGCTTGATTGCCCCGTCATAGACCGGAGCGTCCTTGCCGGCCTTGACGGTCTCGGACAGCGCCATGATCTCCGCTCCCTCGAGCAACCGCCAGGTTCCCGGCTTGAGCGAGGTGTCGCGTAGCGGCCCGATACGTACCCGTACCAGGCGTTTCACCGGATGGCCGATGGCGTCACACATCCGGCGCACCTGCCGGTTGCGGCCTTCGTGGATCACCAGGCGCACCATGCCTGGTTGAGGTTGACTGGCCTGGGCGGGTGAGGTCTTACCGTCTTCGAGTTCAATTCCCGATCGCAGCGAATGGAGGTCAGAGTTGGACAGTTCGCCCTCCACCTCGGCGAGGTATTCCTTCTCAACACCAAAGCTCGGGTGGGTGAGGCGGTGGGTGAGATCACCGTCGTTTGTGAGAATGAGCAGGCCTTCGGTTTCAGCATCGAGACGGCCGACGGGGAACACCCGAACGTCGTCGGGAACCAGTTGCACCACCGTCGGGCGACCATGGGTATCGCTCGAGGTGGTAACGACGCCAGCGGGCTTGTTCAGAAGGTAATACACGAGCCCCTGTTTGGTGCCGACCGGTACGCCGTCGATCGTGACCTTGTCGGTGTCGGCGTGGATGCGCCGACCGAGCACCGCAACCTCGCCGTTGACGGTGACGCGACCGGTTTCGATCATCTGCTCGCAACTGCGGCGGCTGCCGTAACCACGCTCGGCCAGAATCTTTTGCAAGCGGATACCGTCAGCCGAGGCCTGGTCTTTCTGGATCTCCCAGAGGGGTCGGGTATCACTCATCAGGTGCTGGTGCTTCCGGTGCTGCGCCCATCGCCGGAGCGACCATGGGGACGATGCGCAGACCCTGCTCGAGCGCTTCGACCACATCAGCACCAGGCACGTATTCGGCCAGCGGCGGCAGCTGTTCAAGTGAGCTCAGACCCAACTTTTCAAGGAAGGTTGGCGTGGTGCCCCACAGCAACGCCTGACCCGGGCCCGGGTCGCGCCCGATCTGATCGACATAGCCGCGTGCCTGCAACGTGCGCAGCACCCCGTCGGGATCGACACCTCGAATTGACGCCACCTGAGCACGCGATATCGGCTGCTTGTACGCCACGATCGCTAGGGTTTCGAGCGCCGCGCCAGACAGCCGTGCGGTTTGCCCTTCAAGCACGAAACGCTCGACGTAGGGGGCCATGTCACCGTGACTCTGGTAGCGGTAACCGCCCGCCACCTTCACCAATTCGAAGCCGTGACCGACCTCCCGGTACGCCTCTGCCAGTCGGGCACAAAGTGACTCGACCGTGGTGATTGGCAACTCAAGGAGTTGGGCCAACAGCGTTGGCTCGACCGGTTCGCTCGCAACCATGACGATGGCCTCGATGGCGCGCACGGCGTCTGGGTTGACCGGGCCATCAGCCGCGGGAGAGGAGGCATCGGTGGCCATGCGTATCAGCCTTCGTAGTCATCAATGGTGACGCTGTTGGCGCCTACCAGTTCGGTTCCGAGCCAGGCGATCTCGATATCGCCGAAGGTATCGGCCTGCTCCAGATCGATGTAGCCCTGCTTGAATAGTTCGAGCAGCGCTAAGAAGCGCACGATGATCTCCAACCGCTCGGCCAGGCCGGAGGTCAGGCGACGGAAGCTAATGCGACCGGCGCGTGGAAGTTCGTCCACCAGCTCATCGACAGCCTCAGCGACGGTGAGGCGGATGGGGTTCACATGGAACATGTCGACCGTCGGCACGACCTTGATGCGCGTGGCCTTCTCGTAGGCGGCGCGCAGACGGGCCGGGTTCAGACCCTCCAGCGGGTCGGGCGCGAGTTCGGCGAACCGCTCGTCGAGACCGGCGATACGGGGAAAGCTCTTGGCTGCAGTGTCAGCCAGGCTGGACAGCACCTGGGCAACATCTTTGAACGTCTTGCATTCGAGCAGGCGGGCGAGCAGCAGGTCACGCTCCTCCCAGAGCGCCAGTTCGTCGTCAAGGTCGATGTCGTCGCGACCGGGCAACAGTCGTCGACTCTTCAACTCGACCAGCGTGGCCGCGATCAGCAGGAATTCAGTGGCCAGTTCAAGGTCAAGGCTGGAGATCAGCTTCATTTCCACGAGGAATGCCTCGACGATCGCGCTGAGCGAGACTTCGTACAAATCGACCTGATCTTTGAGGATCAGGTGCAGTAAAAGATCGAAAGGCCCGTCGTACACGGGGGTGTTGACCTCAACTGACACCCTGCGAGGATACAACTCCCGGCCACCGGGGGGACGAATACACCCGTAAGCAGCTCGTGTCGCCCGCTACGATCATGGCGCTATGACGCGTGTGCTCAGCTGTATTCAGCCAACCGGAGACGTCCATCTAGGGAACTATCTCGGCGCGCTGAATCCGTGGGTGGCCAATCAGCACAACGTCGACGCCTTCCACGGCATTGTCGATCTCCATTCGTTGATCTCGGTCCACGACGCAGTCGTTCTTCGCCGGAACGTGACCGAACTGGCCACCGTGCTTTTCGCCATAGGCCTCGATCCGGATGTGGCCACGGTATTTGTGCAGAGCCATGTTCCAGAACATGCACAACTCGGTTGGCTGATGGAGTGCACCGTCTCGGCCGGCGAACTCTCGCGTATGGTGCAGTACAAGGAGAAGACGGCCAAGTCCAAGGGCTTCATTCCGGCGGCCCTGCTCACTTACCCTGCACTGCAGGCTGCCGACATTTTGCTCTACGACGCTGATGAGGTGCCGGTCGGGGCCGATCAGCGTCAGCACGTCGAGCTGACCCGCGACGCCGCTATTCGGTTCAACGGCCGCTACAGCGACACCTTTGTGGTACCCAAGTTCGTCGCTCCATCGGCCGGCGCGCGCGTCATGGACTTGCAGGACCCAACGTCGAAAATGTCGAAGTCCACCGAGAATCAGAACGGCTGCGTGTATGTGCTCGACACACCCGACGCGATTTTGAAGAAGTTCAAGCGGGCCGTCACCGACTCCGACAACGAGGTCTTCTTCGACCAGGACAAGAAACCAGGCATCTCCAACCTGCTCGAAATTCTGGCCGCTTGCACCGGGGAAAAGCCGGAGGTCATCGCCCAGGGTTTCACCCAATACGGCACGCTCAAGACGGCCGCCGGCGAAGCCGTCATCGAGCTGCTCCGCCCGGTCCAGGCCCGTTATGCCGAACTGGCCGCCGACCCGACCCGCGTTGCGTCGTTGCTGCACCTCGGCGCCACCAAGGCCCGTGCCGTCGCATCCGTCACGCTCGAGCGGGCCTACCGGGCCGCCGGTCTTCTCCCCGCCTAAGCGCACCCAGTCGCGCGTTTAGGGCGATTCGTTCGCGCGAAGCGCCTATTTTGCCCCGTGTTGTCGTCCAATTTCGGTGTTACGCGCGAATGGATGATCGCCATCGCGCGATCGCCTAGAGAGTCTCAGGTATCAACCGGGCCCCGTCGGTGTCGATGCGGAGCTGTTGAGCGCGGCCACCGGCCGGGAGGTGGTCGATGATGTCGCGGGTCTGCGCTGGAGCGCAGAACGCGGCGACCGTCGGACCCGAGCCCGAGAGCCATGCCGACCACGCCCCGGCCGCAAGGGCCGCCGCGATTGCGAGTCGGCTGGCGGGTGACGCGTTGAGTCGATACTCCTGGTGAAGACGGTCCTGGGACGCGTCACGCAGAGCATCGACGTCGCCCGTTGCCAGAGCGGCGACCAGCAGCGCCACCCGACCAACGTTGAATGCCGCGTCGGCGTGTCCCACGGTCGGCGGCAGCGTCCGCCGGGCCGCGTCGGTGGAGGTTTGCGATGGTGGAATCCAAACGACCACTGCGGGTTGTACGGGCAAGGGAATCGATGCAACTCGTCCTGCTGCTGTGGCGATACACCCGCCGTAGAGCGA
>JANMCE010000195.1:0-13511 GCA_031360915.1 Actinomycetes bacterium
GCTGCAGTCCTGCAGCGCGACTTCGATGACATGGCGCGGCGCATTAGCAAACGTGCCTTCCGTAGCACGCATTCGGGCGAATCTGTTGTCGACAGCCGATGTATCGGACACCTGCGAACCTCCTCACCGACAACCTACAGAGGGGGTGTTACATAGTTCGTTGCCCGACCGATTGTCCGAGCAAAGCGAGCCCGAGCGAAGCCAACCATGTAGCGGCCGAGCGAGGCAATGAAGGGTGCCGCAGGGTTAGGAAATGGGCGGTTCGATCAACTGGACGAACCAGAAATCCCTCGACACATCTCGTCATGACCAGTTCATACTGGGAAACGAAACGACGACTGAAAGAGCAGTGCGATGGAATGGTTTAGCCCGAAAGTAGCGGCGTGGCCGGTGGAGTTTGATGAGCAGACCAAGACCCAGGCCCATCGCTTGGCGCGCCTGCCGATCGTGCCATCGCACTCGCGCTCATGCCCGACGCGCACCTTGGCAAGGGTGCAACTATTGGTTCGGTGTTGCCGACGCTCGGCGCCGTCGTACCGGCTGCAGTCGGTGTCGATCTTGGTTGCGGCATGATTGCGGTGCGTACGGATCTGTTGGCCAAGCATCTTCCCGACAACCTCAACTGCGTGGTCGATGCGTTCGCCGACACGTGCCCGGCCGGAGTCGGGGTCGGTCACGTCGAAGCGACGAAGGCTTCGCATCGTTGGCACGACGCACATGGCATGCCGGCCGCGCTCAGCACCAACCAGAAGGTGAAGTCGCTCAAGCAGTTCGGCACACTCGGGTCTGGAAATCACTTCGCCGAGCTTTGTCTTGACGACTACTCAACTCGTTTTCCGGGTGAGGCCGACCGCGCCTGGGTCGTGCTGCATTCGGGTAGCCGCGGTATCGGTAACGAGTTGGCATCTGGTCACATCCGAAACGCCAAGCGGGACTTTGTCGACCTCGTCACCGGCTATCGGTTGGAGGAGCAGGACCAGGCGTGGCTGCAGGAAGGCACGCCCGGTTTCGATGCCTACATTGCCGACATGTTGTGGGCGCAGGGTTACGCGCTCGGCTCTCGTGAAGCGATGATGGACGCCGCGCTCAAGCGCATCTTTGCCATCGTCGGCAAGGGTCGTGAAGTGCAGCGCATCAACTGTCATCACAACTTCTGTCAGCGGGAAACGCATGTCATCGACGGCGTGGAAAAGTCGGTCTGGTTGACTCGAAAGGGCGCTATCAAGGCTGGCGTTGGCGACCTTGGGGTCATCCCCGGTTCCATGGGTGCGGCCACGCATATCGTGGAGGGGTTGGGCAATCCGCTGTCGTACAACTCGTGCTCGCATGGGGCTGGTCGACGAATGAGCCGATCAGCGGCCAAGCGTCAGTACACGGTTGCCGACTTGAAGCGTCAGATGAATGGTCGGGCGTGGCTTGACGATCACGCCGCCGCGTTGATCGATGAGATCCCGTCCAGCTACAAGAACATCGACAAGGTGATGGAAGCTCAGACCGACCTGGTGAAAACCCAAGTTATCCTGCGCCAGGTCGCCAACTTCAAAGGTCAGTAGCACCCAGCTTTCGGCATTCGGCGCTGCCCCACAACATCGAATGCCGAAAGCACGGATTCGCGAACCTGGGCGCGGTTCAGTTGAAATCGGCGCCGGATGCCGGTGCTTCGTGGAACAGCGGTCTGATAGTTTGCCGAGAACGTTGTAGGCCCGGGGCGGGGTTCGGAAGGGCGATTCTCGGGATGATTATTGAGCCGGGTCGGGTAGCGCACGGATGGCGGACGTAGCGTTGACGACCGCGTTGGATAACCCGATTCTGAACTCACCGTATGAGGCGCCAGCTGAGTATTTCGAGATCGAGCCCAATGTCGGGCCGACCGGCGTGGCGTTGCCCGGGCGTCGCCGAGCGAGTCGTTCATCCCGGTACCGGCCCCTCGCAAGGGTGGCGCCAAGGCGCAGGCCACGCTGCAACTCGGCACCGATGAGCGAGCGCAGCGCAACACCTTGATCAACGACATCCGCTACGAAGTTGATCTGTGGCGGCGGGCGTCACGCCCATTTCTCGCAAACTGATGCAGTACTGGGCCGACCCCACCCGTGAGAACCGGGTGTTGTTCTGCCAGCGTGAAGCGGCCGAGACGGCCATCTTCCTGGCCGAAGCTGCAGGCCGTGTGCCCGGTGCGGCCGACTTCCGCACGCGGGTGGATGAGGCCAACAAGCTGCACAACGACGGCCTGCCCCGGGTGGGCCTGAAGATGGCAACGGGTCGGGCAAGACCGTGGTGATGGCCATGCTCCTTGCCTGGCAGACCATCAGCAAGGTCTTCAGCCCGAACGACGCCCGCTTCGCCAAGCGCTTCTTGCTGATCGCCCCCGGCATCACCATCCGCGACCGGATACGGGTGCTCTATCCGGGGGATGAGGGTAACTATTACCGCAGCGTGACCTGATCCCCACCGAACTTTGGTCGGCGCTACAGCAGGCCGAGATCGCCATTACGAACTACCACACGTTCCTGCTGCGTGACGCGAAAGAGATCCAGGGTGTGGCGTCGAACACCTGCAAGATTTTGATTGCGGGCAAGAAGGAGGACCCGTTCAAGGAGTCAAACGACCAGCTGGTGGCCCGGCGTTCTGCGGGACCTCAGCGGTCGCCAGAGTCGCAGCCGGGGCAGCGAGATTGTCGTGCTGAACGACGAGGCCCACCACTGCTATCAGGACAAGCCGCTGGAAGACGATGTTGACCTGGACGCCGAAACCAAGCGGGAAGCGGCGGAGCGTAACGAGGGCGCTCGGGTGTGGTTCAAGGGCTTGTTGGCGATCAAGCGCAAGGTGGGTATCAAGGCTATTTATGGCCTGTCGGCCACCCCGTTCTACCTGTCGGGGTCGGGCTACAACGAGGGCTACATCTTCCCGTGGGTGGTCAGCGATTTCTCGTTGATGGATGCCATCGAGTCGGGCATCGTGAAGATCCCGCGGGTACCGGTGGATGATGACGCCACCAGCAACTTGGTGTCCTACCTGCGCCTCTGGGACGTGGGTAAGGAGCTACCGAAGGCACGCGCCCGCAAGGACAAGGACGCGCCGAAGGCCGCGTGGGTGCCGCCGGCCACGCTGGAAGGCGCGATGCGCAGCCTGTATCGCAGCTACAACCAGGCGTTCGACCGGTGGGCCACGGTGCTGGCCGTCCATGGCGAGATGCCGCCGGTGTTCATCGTTGTGTGCCCGAACACCGCGGTCTCCAAGTTGGTGTACGAGTGGATTGCCGGTACCGATGTGCAGGACCCCGACGGCATTGTGCGGGCCAAGAAGGGTCAGCTTGAGCTGTTGTCGAACGTGGATGAAGGCGGCCGGTACATCGCCAAGCCCCGCACCATTTTGGTGGATTCGGCGCAGCTCGAATCAGGCGAGGCCATGAAGCAGGATTTCAAGGATGCCACAAGCCCAAGCTGCCCACCATCCATGTGCGAGCCTTGCCCGAGCGGGCCCATCTGCGCATCGAATTCCCGATCCTGGCCGGCTATCGGGTGGAGCTATTCGACGAGCCGCTGATGGCGTGCTTGCGGCTGAAGAACGTCACACCGTCGGTGGAACCACGGCCGTCATGGTCACGCAGCACCGGCGTGAACACTTCTCGCTGGTTGCCTTGCTGCTGCACGATCGACTGATGCACCCGCTCGGCCGCCTTGTGCGTCAACTCGGCGAACGCCACCAGATGGCCCACCGACGTGCCCGGCTCGTAGGTGACGCACTCGGCCAACCACTGCTTGGAAATCTGCAGCAAGCGCGGGAACAACCACGGCCGTGGCACGTCATCAAGCACGGCATAGTGCCGTTCCAGCAGCGTAGCCGACGCGCCACCCATCTTCATCCAAGAAAAGATCGACCCCCGAGTGTTGGTGGAGAACCTGCGCAACACCGCCGCCCGCCCGCAGGACGAGCCGAAGCTGACCCTGTTCGACACCTTCGACGGCCTTACCGAAATGGACGTCGTGGACTTCTACCGCCACGACGCCAACTGGTCGAACCGCATGGTGCTGGGCGACAGCCTGCAAGTGATGTCATCGTTAGGCGAACGCGAGGGCCTGCGCGGCAAAGTGCAGATGATCTACCTGGACCCGCCCTACGGCATCAAGTTCGGCAGCAACTGGCAAGCCAGTGCCCGCAAACGTGACGTCAAAGACGGCAAACGCGAGGACGCCACCTTCGAAGCCGAACAAATCAAAGCCTTCCGTCGATACCCGGGAACTCGGCATCCACAGCTACCTCGGCTATCTGCGCGACCGCCTGGTCGAAGCGCGGGACTTGCTGACCGAGAGCGGCTCGATCTTCGTCCAGATCGGCGACGAAAACGTTCATCGTGTTCGTTCAGTCCTCGACGAGGTGTTCGGCTCGGACAATTTTGTCAGCCAGATCGCGTTCAAGACGACTGGTGGCGCGACAGGCGCCTTGCTTCCCGGAAACGTGGATCACTTGCTCTGGTTCGCAAAGAACACGGACGTGGTCAAGTTCAGGAGCGTCTATCGGACCAAGGAGATGGGGGGTGCTGGCGGTTCCGGCTACGACCTCTTCGAGATGGAGGATGGGACGCGATTTCGGCCGAAGGACTCCGAGGAGGTCCCGGCGACCGCTCGCCGTTTCCAGCTGACGACACTGATGAGCCAGAGCGTCGGTCGTGCCAAAGGTGAGGGGGCGGCCAGCTGGTTCCCCGTCGAAATCGGTGGCCGAGTCTTTCGACCGTCGATGCAGGCTCGGTGGAAGACGAACGAGAGTGGAATGGCCCACCTCCTCGCTGCGAATCGCGTTGCGATCCAGGGGGCGACCGTGCGCTACGTCCGTTACTTCGATGACTTTTCCGCGTTTCCGATCACCAATCTTTGGGACGACACCCAGACCGGAAGCGGAATGGACAAGGTGTACGTCGTTCAGACGAACTCCAAAGTCATCCAGCGGTGCATGCTCATGTGCACCGACCCGGGCGATCTTGTCCTCGATCCGACATGTGGGTCGGGGACGACGGCGTATGTGGCGGAGCAGTGGGGGCGGCGGTGGATCACGATTGATACGTCGCGGGTGGCGTTGGCGTTGGCTCGGCAGCGGTTGATGGGGGCGAAGTTCCCGTACTTCCTGCTGGCCGATTCACCCGAGGGTCGTCGCAAGGAGACCGACCTGTCGGGTGCGCTTGGCGCTGGGCCGACCAATGGCGATATCCGCAAGGGGTTCGTGTACGAGCGGGTGCAACACATCACGCTGAAGTCCATCGCCAACAATCCCGACATCCGTGATGGCATGACGCGCAGCGAGATCGACGCCGCCATCAAGCGTCACGCCGAGTACGAGCTGCTGTATGACAAGCCGTATGAGGATCGCAGAAGGTGCGGGTCACCGGGCCGTTTACGGTGGAGAGTTTGTCGCCGCATCGGGCCATTGCGTTCTCCGGCCAGGTGCCCGACGACCTGCCGCGTAGCGAGGCGGCGGCTGATCTGGATGGCAGTGGTCCGTCGTTCGTGCAAACGATTCTGAACAACTTGGCCAAGGCCGGTATTCAGAACGGGGTGCGCAACGAGCGGTTGGTGTTCGACACCATCGAGCCGTATGCCGGGAACTATCCATGTTGCCTGGCCTCCAGAGATCGGTAGGAGCCATCCCGGGTTAGGAGCTGAATGAAGGTGGCGAGGTTTCTTCGCTCATCGACCTCAATGGCAATGTCGTGCGACTCGACGTCGTCGCCTGCCGCCACGCTGTCCCGGGAGATGTGGAGCTGCACAGGCGCAGGCTGTCACAAGCCAGTGGGCGGGCGCATCCTTTCGGCAGATATGTGTACTCGGTCGGGTACAGCTAGACGTTGAAGCGGAACTCGGTGACGTCGCCGTCTTCGAAGATGTATTCCTTGCCTTCGACGCGGAGTTTGCCGACGTCTTTGGCTTTGGACCAGGAGCCCAACTCAAGCAGTTCGGTCCACTGGATGACTTCGGCGCGAATGAAGCCGCGCTGGATGTCGCTGTGGATCTTGCCGGCGCACTCGGGAGCCTTCGACCCAGCCTTGAACGTCCAGGCGCGGGTTTCCTTCTCTCCGGTGGTGAGAAATGTTCGCAGGCCAAGCAGGTGGTACGCAGCGCGCACAAGGCGGGGGAGTGCCCCTTCACCGAGGCCGAACCCATCGAGCATTTCCTGCTTGTCGGCGCCTTCCAACTGGGCAGCCTCGGCTTCCAGTTGCACGCACATGCCGATGATCTCAACCGCATCACCGAGCACCGCGAATTCGGCCTGCACGGGGGCGATCTTGGCCGGGATCTGATCGAGCTCATCTTCGCCAACATTGACGACGACGAGCACCGGCTTGTTGGTGAGCAGGAAGTACGGCTCGAGTGTCTCCTTGTGCTTGGCCGATAGTCCTCCTCGGTACAACGGCCGTCCATCTTCCAACGCCTTCAGCGCTGCGTTCAGCGCTTCGGCGTCTTCGGTGAGGCTCTTGTCCATACGACTCTGTTTGGTGATGCGGGTGGCGTTCTTCTCTACCGTTTCCAGGTCGGCGAGGGCGAGTTCGATTTCGAGCACGCGCAGGTGCTCTAGCGGATCGGGGTCGCCGGCAACATCGCCGTCTTCAAACGCCCGAAGCACGAACACGATGGCGTCTACTTCTCGGATGTTGGCCAGGAACCGGTTGCCGAGGCCTTCACCCTTCGAGGCGCCTTCCACCAGTCCGCCGATATCGACCACTTCAACCTGGGCGTAGATCGACTTCTTCGTCTTCGACATGACCGCCAACTTGTCGATGCGAAGATCGGGCACGGTGGCCACACCGATGTTCGGATCCTTCGTGGCGAACGCATACGGCGCGGCCAGCGCGCTGCCCGATGTGAGTGCGTTGTAAAGAGATGACTTGCCCGCATTCGGGAGGCCTACCAGGCCAAAACGTTCCATGACGCCGCCAAGGGTACGCGCTCGCCACCAAATCCGCAGACTGTGCGTGGGCTGTTGCGCTCTCGGACCTCGAGTTACCCACCAACTCGACCCTCTTCACCCTCCAACTTCGCCTCAATCGTCCCATTGGCACCGGATGTGGCCGAGGTTGGGGGGTATGAGGGCCGAGGTTGGAGGGTAGCGGGTTGAAACGCTCGGATCGGTGGGTCGCTCGGGCCGCTATCCTGAAGAAATGACGCCGGTTGAGTCGCTGGAACGGGTGATGCACTGTCTAGATCGATCGTTTGATCAAGGGCATCGGGTGAAAGCGTTCACCCGAGCCCTCGATGTGCTGCGGGAGACTCCGGCCGACGAAATCGTTGCCCGGGCTGCAGCCGGGACGCTGGCCGAGCTGCCCGCCATTGGTGACTCCACCGCGAAGATCATCACGCAGACCCTGGCTGGGGAAACGCCTGAGTACCTGGCCAGGCTCGAAACCGAGACTGTCGTGCCGATTACACCAGCAGGCGCAGTGATTCGCGAGCACCTCAAGGGTGACCTGCATAGCCATTCCGTCTGGTCTGATGGCGGCGCCGTCATCGACAAAATGGTGCAGACAGCAAAGGCACTCGGACACGACTACCTCCTAGTCAGTGATCATTCGCCTCGGCTGACTATCGCCCACGGGCTCAATCGCGAGCGGCTGGAAAAGCAGCTCGATGAGTTGGCCGAACTCAACACGCGCCACGCCCCGTTCCGCATCCTCAGCGGCATGGAGGTTGACATCAACATCGACGGCTCGCTCGACCTTGACGACGACCTCCTGCAAAGGCTCGACATTGTGGTGGCCAGCGTGCACTCAAAACTGGCCATGGAGTCGAAGGAAATGACGGCCCGCATGATGCTGGCCGTGGCCAGTCCGCACGTCGACATTCTCGGCCATTGCACGGGCCGCATGATCGGCAAACGAGCCCAAAGCTCCTTCGATGCCGACTACGTATTCGCGGCCTGCGCCACGTATGGCACTGCGGTCGAAATCAATTGTCGGCCCGAGCGGCTCGACCCGCCACCCGAATTGTTAGCCATCGCGCTCGGCTACAACTGTTTGTTCTCGATCAATTCCGATGCGCATGCCACTGGCCAGCTCGAGTGGCAACCCCACGGCTGCGACATCGCTGCCGGAGGGGGAGTACCGGTCGATCGCATCATCAACACCTGGCCGGTCGACCGACTTCTGGCGTGGGCTGGTTCAAAGTCGACCGACTCCACTAAGCTCTGAGGCTTATGTCGAAGAAGACCAAGAAGAAGAAGGCGCGTATGCGCCGCTCGAAGGCCAACCACGGTAAGCGTCCAAACATGGGACGTGGCTGAGTCCAGCCGCTTCCCATCGGCTCCGGCGGCGCGCCGCGAGTCGATTGTCGACGTCTATCACGGCGTAGAGGTCCCCGACCCCTATCGCTGGCTGGAAGACGCAGCATCAGCTGAAACCCAAACCTGGGTCGCCGAGCAGAACGCTCGCACCCGGCAGGCGCTCGATTCCAGCGGATCCTACGATCGATGGCACGAGCGCCTTTTGGCGTTGATGGGCCTGTCGATCGACTGGCCCGACGCCCGCCGAGGCGACCGGTTGTTTGCCAGTTCCCGCAGCGGCGGTCAGGCTCAGCCGATCCTGTTCGTCACCTCGGCGACCGACCTGACGGCACCGCGCCGAGTGTTGCTTGATCCGGCCGCTTTGGCCGATGACGGTGCCGTCGCCCTTGACTGGTCTGAGCCTTCCCGCGACGGCAAGCTGCTCGCGTACGGCCTGTCGGAAGGTGGCACGGAGAACTCCACCCTGCAGGTGATGGACGTCGACACCGGCCAAAATCTTCCCGACATCATCCCAAACACGCGAGCCTGCTCACTGTCGTGGCTACCCGACAACTCCGGCTTCTACTACTCCCGCTATCCAGAGGGCGATCAGTACAACCGCAAGATCTACCGCCACGTTCTCGGCCAAGCCTGGCAGCACGATGAATTGATCTTCAGCGATCTGCCAGTGCCTGACGCGTGGACCATGGTGACCTCGAACGAAGAAGGCACTCATGTGCTGGTGAGCACCGGTGTTGGATGGAGTCGCAACGATCTACATCTCCTCCACATCGCCTCGAACACCTGGACGACCATCCTCGAAGGCGTCGAGGTCAATACGAGTCTCGCCTTCGATGGCGACTGCCTTGTCGGTGTTACCAACCTGCATGCGCCACGCGGGCGCGTGGTATCGATCCCGCTGGCGACACCTGATCTCTGGACGACACTCGTACCAGAGACGGACACGGTGATTGAGTTCGACTTCCGATCACGAACGCACCGGTTTGTGGCCGGTATGCGGTCCGGTGTTCGGGTGTTGCAGCAGCACGAACTCAACGGCATGTTCATCAGCGAGATCGTCCTTCCCACCTTCGCCGAAATAGCTGGCATGGCGGTCGACCGGGATGCAGACGACTTCTTCCTCGCGCTCACCTCGTTTGGGATGCCGACTGGCATGTACCGCTGGTCGGCCGAGAACGGACTCGTTCGTTGGGCTATGACCGAAGCAGGGTTTGATCCGTCAACCATTGCGGTTGACCGGCTGACGTATTCGAGCCTCGATGGCACCTCTATCGGTATGTATCTCGTGCGACAACACACCGCCACGCCGACACCGGACACGCCGGTGTTATTGACCGGCTACGGCGGCTTCAACATCGCACCCACTCCCGCGTTCAGCGCGCTCGATGTGGCCTGGTGCGAGGCCGGCGGCATGGTGGCCGTGGCCGGACTTCGAGGCGGCAACGAAGAGGGCGAGGACTGGCACACCGCAGGCATGCGCGCCAACAAACAAAACGTGTTCGACGACTTCCACGCGGCTGCCGATTTCCTGGTGTCGTCAGGTCGAACCAGTCGGGAACGACTGGCGATAAGGGGCGGGTCGAACGGCGGTCTGCTCATGGGTGCGGCCATCACCCAGCGCCCCGATCTCGCCAAAGCCGTCGTGTGCGAGGTGCCGTTGCTCGACATGATCCGCTTCCCCCAGTTCCTCATCGCCCGGCTTTGGACCCATGAATATGGCGACCCGGATGTGGCCGAAGAGTTTCCGTGGCTGTGGGCTTACTCGCCCTATCACCACGCACAGCGGGGCACGGCGTACCCGGCAACGCTCCTCACGACCGCAGAGGGCGACACCCGCGTCGACCCCTGCCACGCCCGCAAGATGACGGCGCTTCTGCAATGGGCCACGTTGGGCGACGCACCGATTCTTCTTCGCCAAGGTGAGCGAGCCGGCCACGGCGCCGGCCGTCCGCAAGCGAAGATGGCGGCCGACGGGGCCGACGTGTTGACCTTCGTTGGCGGTCACCTCAACGTACGTCCCTAGCGCGTTAGAAGTCGGGCTCGTCCTGGTCGGAAAGGAATGCCATGCCGGCCGGGCAGTCCTCTGACACCGGGCACCAGCGGCACGGCGGTCCGGGCTGCACGTTTGGTGGTCGGCCCTCTTTCAACTCGACTGCCTTGTGGATGCCGTCGATTGTTCTTGCCAGCGCCGCCCGCAGTCCGGCCTCGGTCACTTCCTCGACCTGCGCCCGCGCCTCGTCGAGGTAATACGACGCCACCTTGCGGGGCGGTACGCCCAGCTTGAGGGTCTCCAACAGCGCGTAGAAACGCAGGTCATCCACATGGTTCTTGTGCCGTCGACCCGACTTGAGGTCGATGATGACCTTGGCTGGCTCCATGCCCTTGATGCGCCCAAGGGTTAGGTCGACCTTGCCCGACAACACGATCTTGCCCTCGGCCAAGGTGTAGGTGGACTTGCTCTCGGTAACGGGCGTCCATTCGGCTTTCAGTTTCGGGAAGCTCTCGGCGAACTTCGACACCAGGTCGGTGCATTCCCCGCGTAACTCGGCCAGACCGGCATCGCCCAAACCTTCGATGAAACGGGCGGCACCGTGGTCGCTGTTGCCGACCCGGGCCACGGCCTCGCGAACGAGTGTGAGTGGGTACGCCTCGCCGTCCCAATGAATCGACAGTTCGATGGCCTTGTGGGCAATGGTGCCGCGGACGTTCTGCACCGTCCACTCAAACTTGCCCTCGGTGGCCAGGTGGTGGGTCTCGCACCCATGTAGCCCCGACAGGCCGTGCTTGGAGATCCAGATCTTGTCGTCACCGACTCGGTCGAAAAGATCGTCGGTGGCCTCGGCCAGTTCATCCCTCAGATCGCCCGCCACGGTCGGGTCCCACACGATGGGCGCGGGGCTCTTGCCGAGAAGGTTGATGACTTCCTGCTGGGCCGGGTTCAGTTGCTCAGCGGGCATGCTCACCATGTCATTCTGCCTGGCTATCGCATACCTTCGTAGTTATGTCATCCGCTCGCCTGCCCGATCCGGGTTTTTGGAGGGGTCGCCGGGTGTTTCTCACCGGGCACACCGGTTTCAAAGGTGCATGGCTGGCCGTCTGGCTGCGGCACTTGGGCGCTGAGGTGATGGGCTACTCGTGGCCCCCCGTTGCGGGCGGTATGTTCGATCGGATCTCCTCCTCGTTGGTGATACAAGACTTCCGCGGCGACATCCGCGACACCGAGACGGTCCGCAAACTGGTGACGGAGTTTCAGCCGCACCTGGTGTTTCATTTCGCCGCGCAACCGATCGTCAGAATCAGCTATGTCACACCGGTGGAGACGTTCTCCATCAACGTGGTCGGCACCGTGTCGGTGCTTGAAGCCGCGCGTCACCTTGACTGTCTTGAGGGCGTGGTCGTGATCACGAGCGACAAGGTGTACCGCAACGATGGCTCGGGTACACCCTTGACCGAGGATGCTCCACTCGGTGGGCATGATCCGTATTCGGCATCGAAATCGGCCACCGAGTTTGCGGTCGATTCGATGCGAGCGAGCTACTTCGCGGGACGAAACATTCCGGTGGTAACGGCCCGGGCCGGAAACGTCATCGGCGGCGGGGACCGTCACATGGACCGCATCGTGCCCGAGGCCATCGACGCTGCGCTGCATGATCGCACCCTCATCCTGCGTAGCCCGAACGCGACGCGCCCGTGGCAGCACGTGCTTGAACCGCTGTCGGGCTACCTTCTGTACGCCGAGGACATCGTGACCCGGCGTGCCGAGCCGCCTCACTCGCTGAACTTCGGGCCGGACCCGCTGACGGTAAAAGACACCGTGTCGGAACTGGTCACCGAGTTGTACTCGCTGATGGGGCGCGGTTCGTGGGACAAGGTTGCCATCGCCCCGTTCGCGGAGGCGCCACTGTTGGCGTTGGACAGCACGTTGGCGGCACGATCCCTTGGTTGGTCGCCCCGCATGAGCGCTCGTGAAGCGCTGGTGATGACATGGGAATGGGAAGCCGCAGCCCAATCATCCGGCGATCTTCTCGACCTGACGGTGGCCCAGATCCAGGCCTACTCGGATCGACCGCGAACTCTCTGATTGGTCCGCTTGGTCGCTACCGCGCCCTATCGCGAACGGTGTCACACCGACGATGGGGGTTGACACCCCCGCCTGCGGGGATGAAGTTTATGTGTGGGTCGGTAGACGTCGATTAGGGGATTGGTGCTGGTTCGTAGCCCGCGTCACACCATGACGGCGGGGTCCTGCAGGTGCCTGCGATTGTGCTTCGAGCACGTGTAACACCTTCTTTGATTGCTGGCCCCGACCGATCCTTCTCAACGAGACTGGAGGAGGTAGCACTGATGGAGGTTCTGTTGGATCGGGTCGCTGGGCTCGATGTGCATCAAAAGACGGTGGTGGCTTGTGTGCGCACGCCTGGAGAGGGTCGAACGAAACGTCGTAGCGAGGTCCGGACGTTCACCAGGTTCGAGGGCAACTCCGGGCGTTCCGCGACTGGCTGAAAGAACACGGCGTCACGCACGTCGCGATGGAAGCGACCGGGGTGTATTGGAAACCGGTGGGGCATGTGTTGGACGGCAGCTTCGAGGAATTGTTGTTGGTGAACCCGGCGCATATCAAGAACGTCTCTGGCCGCAAAACCGATGTGAACGACGCGACCTGGATAGCGCAGCTGCTCGAGTGCGGTCTGTTGCGCGGGAGTTTCGTCCCACCGGTCGAGATCCGCGAGTTGCGCGACGTGACCCGCTATCGCCGTCAGCTGGTGGAGGAACGCTCGCGTGAGGTCCAACAACTGCAAAGACGCTGGAGGACGCGAACGTGAAACTCACCTCGGTCGCGTCCGATGTCCTCGGCGTGACGGGCCGACTGATTTTGGATGCGTTATGTGCTGGTGAACGCGATCCTGATCGGGCTCGCCGAGATGGCGCAACGACGGTTACGAGCAAAGATCGGTGATCTTCGCCAAGCAGTCCCGGGCCGGTTCAACAACCATCATGCTCGGATGGTGAAAGAACTGTTGGCCCACATCGACTACCTGTCAGCGGCCGTCGACAGGTTGGATGAGCAGATCGATGTGATGATGGTCCCTTTCGTGGCTGCCCGTATCGGCTCGACACGATCCCGGGCATCGCGAAACGCACCGCCGAAATCATCATCGCGGAAATCGGTGTCGACATGACACGCTTCGCGACACCAAGGCCATTTGGCATCGTGGGCCGGGCTGTGTCCGGGAAACAACGAATCC
>JANMCE010000358.1:0-3677 GCA_031360915.1 Actinomycetes bacterium
TCACATGAAGCAACCGAAACAATCGGCCAAGACCGGCGAGGTCGTTGCGGCTGCTATTCGACGACGGATCGCCAGTGGCGAGCTTAAGGTTGGCGACCGACTCCAGTCGGAGGAGGAGATGACCGAGTCGCTCGGCGTCGCCCGCACCACCTTGCGCGAGGCGTTACGGGTGCTGGAATCGCAGGGTCTGATCACCATCAAGCGCGGCCGCGGTGGTGGTCCCATCGTGACGATGCCCGATCTCGACCGTCTGGCCGAGCCGCTCACGGTCGTCTTACAACTTCGGGAAACGACGACAACCGATCTGGACGCGGCTCGAGCTCTAATCGAGCCAAACCTGGCGGGCTGGTTGGCGACAAACCACACCGACGATGACCTCGCGGCGCTATCCGCCGCTGCGCTTGCCGCCAAAGTCGCGGCGGATGCCGACGACCGCGTCGCCTTCGGGCGAGCCGCCGCTCTGGTTCATGAAACCTTGCTACTGCGAAGTGGCAACAACACCCTGTCGGTGATTTCCCAGCTACTGCACCGCATCGTGATCGAGCGCTATGTGCACGCGGCGGCGCAGAGCCCGACTGCCCTGATGCACAGGGCGGCCAAGTCCTACGCCAAACTTGTGCGCCTCGTGGCCGACGGTGACGCCGACGCCGCACGTGCTCATTGGCAAAAACAACTGGGTTGGATGGCGACGACGGGCGCAGCCATGCCGCTCGACATCCTCGATGAGTAGCCAGCCAACGCAGTAAGCGCTACTGCCCAACCGGGATCGACACCCGTTAAATAGGGTAGTATTTAGGGGTGACGACCACCGATCAATCCGGGAATCCCGACAGCCTCAAGGTCAGCGACGACGTGGCCGGCGAGTTTGAGAAGGCCACCGCCTACAAGCTCACCGACGAAGACATTGAGCGTTCCCGGCTGCTGATCGGCCACGACCTCGGACTGCGCTATGAGGAGTTGTACCGCGTCGCCAGCCCCGATGCGATCCGTAACTGGTCGCGCGGCATGGGCGACCCGAACCCTTTGTACACCGACGATGACTACGGGTCGGCGACCCGCTGGGGCGGCCAAATCGCCCACGGAACCATGGTCGGGCATGTCAAGACGCCGATGCTGGGTGACCCGCTTCCGGCCGAGGTGAAGGCGGGCACCAAGAGCGTATTTCGCGGCATCCACGTCTTCGTGTCCGGTGGATCGTGGGAGTGGTACCGCCCGCTTTTCTCAGGTGACCGGCTCTACACATTTGCCGGTGAGGAAAGCGTCACCGTCAAGCAGTCCGAGTTTGCCAACCGATCTGTGATCTGCGTGCGTCGCGACGTCGCCATCAACCAACGCGGCGAAGTCGTTGGTGTCTACCGTATTCTGCGAGTGCTCACCGAGCGCGATACCGCTCGCAAAAAGGGCAAGTACGCCGAGCTCGAGCCGGCAACGTATACCGATGACGACTACGAGAAGATCGATGCCATCTACGCGGCCGAAAAGCCGCTGGGTGCCGAGAAGCGCTGGTGGGATGACGTGAACGAGGGCGACGAGCTACAGCCGATGGTGAAAGGGCCGCTGACCGTTACCGAGATCATCGCGGTGCACGCTGGCGGCTACGGCTTCGTGCCGTACGGCCTTCGGGCATCACGCCTCGGCTACGACAACCGCAAGCGCATTGCGCCGTTCTATGTGAAGAACGCGCAAGGCATCTACGACGTCGCCCAACGTCTGCATTGGGATTCGGAGTGGGCCAAGGCCATTGGCAACCCCATGGCGTATGACTACGGAGTCATGCGCCAATGTTGGTTCTGGCACATGCTGTCGGACTGGATGGGTGACGACGCCATCGTCGTCAAGATGGATGACTCGATCCGCAAGTTCAATTACCAAGGCGACACCCAGTTCCTCACCGGCAAGGTCACCGCTAAGCGCATCGACGCCGAAGGCCGTCACGTGGTGGACATCGAGATGCATATGGTCAATCAGCGCGGCACCGAAACCGCGTTCGGCAGCGGAACAGTTGCCCTCCCCTCAAAGGCTAAGGGCCTGCCCGTGTACCCCAATGTGCCCGCCGACCTGGCTGAGAAGGCCGCTCAGATGTTCGCCCGCCACCACGAACTCGCCGCCCATCAGCGCCTGCGATAGCTACATCCCGGCACGGGCTCCGAATACGGGCGGGCACCCGCTTATACACATCCGCGTCTGATCTCCGCCAAAGAGCCCAAATTTGGTGCTCAAACCCGATAGTTTCACGGTTGAGATGACCAGAGGGTGGGCATGACACGAAAGAAACAACTCGGCGCAAACGAGGCATTCCTCGTTCCGGCTGCGATGCGCCAGCCCGCCGCCGACCTTGGGCCGCGAGCGCATCGCACGATCGAGCGCATTCTGGACGCGTCACGCCAGGCGTTCCTCACCGCCGGATACAGCGGCACGACCATCGACGAGATCGCCCGCCTCGCCGAGGTTTCGCGTGCTTCGGTGTACACCTACTTTCCGTCCAAGCGAGACATCATGCTGGCCGCCGGGGCACAATCGGCATCAGAGTCTGAGGCACTTATCGACCGGGTGGCACTGATGATCACGAGCGAGGAAGGCACCATTGCCTGGGTCGCCGAGTATTTTTCGTTTCTTGAGCTGCAAGGGAGCTTTGCGTTCGCTTGGACGCAAGCGGCTCATGACGACGAGGAAATTCGAACGGCAGGCATGAAGCGTCACCTCCGCACGTGCGCTCGGCTTGGCAAAGCCTTCGCCGCAGTGCGGGACGCCAACGTGTCGGACCCAACGGCACTCGGCCTGATCGCCATGAGCATGATGGAGCGCTCTTGGAACTACGGAGCGCTCTACGACGACGGTATGGACGCCGAACGCCTCCACCAAAACATCGGGAAGATCCTCTGGTCGAGTCTCCGCCGCCTCGACACTTCCGCCGTAGCAACCTGACGGTGACGAACCGGGCTGCTGACCCTCGTGATCTGTTCCTCCTGACCGATCGCGTGGTGCTCGTTACGGGCGGTTCCCGCGGCCTCGGGCGGGAGATGATCAAGGCCTTTGCGGCCGTTGGCGCGCACGTCGTAATCGCCAGCCGCAAGCTGGCCAACTGCGAGGAACTCGCACGCGAGATCGAGGCCACGACCGACCGCCAGGCCATGGCTATCGGCTGCCATGTTGGTAACTGGACCCAGATCGACGCCATGGTCGCTGCCGTCTACGAGCGCTTCGGCCGCCTCGACGTGCTGGTCAACAACGCCGGCATGTCCCCGCTCTACGGCAAGCTTTCCGATCACACCGAGGCGCTCTACGACAAGGTGTTCGATGTCAACCTCAAGGGCCCGTTTCGCCTTATGGCCAACGTCGGTACGCGCATGGCCGAAGCCGGCCGGGGGTCGATAATAAACGTGTCCAGCGGCGGCGCGGTGCGGCCTGCCCCGACCATCATTCCGTACTCGGCGGCCAAGGCCGGGCTCAATGCTATGACCATCGGGTTCGCCCACGCCTTCGGCCCTTCCGTGCGGGTCAACTGCATTCAGGCCGGCCCCTTCCTCACCGACATCGCCGACGCTTGGGATCTCGACACGGTGCGAACCAACATGCGCGACACCTTCGCTATGAAACGCCCGGGCGAACCCAACGAAGTCATCGGCGCCGCGCTTTACCTCGCCAGCGACGCATCGAGCTGGACCACGGGCGCCATC
>JANMCE010000219.1:0-3275 GCA_031360915.1 Actinomycetes bacterium
GGCTGGTGCGCCAACATCCTCGAACAGGCAGCCGACAACAAGATCATCCGCCCCAGTGCCCGCTACGTCGGTGAAGCCGCGCCGCAACCGGTCCCGTCGATCATCTGAGGTTTGGCGCTCTTCGTCGGTCGGGTCAGGCGAATTTTGGGGCGAAGCTCTTTGCGCAGGACGAACTTGAGGCCGCTCCACGTATCATCGATGGCGCATACTTTGACGTCGACCCACCCGGTCGGCAGGATCATGTCGCGCCAGACATCCTCAGTGATGTCGGTGGGGACCTTGCTGGCCTTCTTCGGCCAACCGACCCAGATCACGCCAAGCGGACCGACCGCCGCCACCAGCTTGGGCCAGAGCTCTTCTGCGTCACGGCGCCACACAAAGAATGCGACAACCAACTCGGGCTTCTGCTTGAGTGTCACCTCTCGGCAGTCCTCGAAGTCAGCACCGAATCCGTCTGGCGCGTTGGGCGCCGACCACGACATGTCAGGCTTGATGCCGAGCTTCTTCTGCAGAGACGCGGAGGAGTAGCCGGCCATCAGCCGCGGCCCATGATGCGTTCCACCGCGATCTCGATCACCACACGGTCGTCGCGCTGCTTGGGTTCCCGGTAGCGCTCTGCATAGGCCCGCACGCCCCGCTCGATACCAGGGCCCTCGGTCACCAGCCGTACCGGCCCTTCCAGGCTCAACCAGCGCGGTCCGTCCACCTGTCCCACGGCGGCCCTTCCGCCCCGAGCCGCGTTGAGTGCCTTGTGCGCAGTTGCCCATGTAATGATTCGGACAATGCGTTCTGCCGGGTCGTAGGTGAAGCCCACAGCAACAACGTGAAGGCCACCATCGGCCCGCATGGTCGTGAGTGTGGCGAGGTGGCGCTCCTTCAGAAAGGCCAGAATCTCCGGCGACAAGTCAGCAAGATCGTGCGCCATTCCCCGAGACTAGGCGTGTTGCTGGTCAGACCAACGCCGCAACGGCAGCCTTGAAGTCAATCCCGAACTTGCTAACGTGCCCTACTCGGCATCCCTGCTGGCGGAACAGCCGACGGTCAGCAGGCACTGACGAGGGCATCGCGGTGTAAGCAGGGAAATGGTTTCTGCCCTCCAGGGCTATCGCTGCATCAGAGTGCACCAGGAAACCAGTTTGAGGTGATGCATTGCAGCGCAGCGATATGCCTGATGCAGTCGGAGGAAGTAACCCGGACGCACCAGGTGGCACGACGTACTGAAGGAACTGTGTGGTACCCCTTCGTCATGATGGGGCCATGGTGAACCTTCAGAGGGCAACGACCGCCCGGCAAGGGCAAGCGTGCTTGAATTGACCGACAGCCAGGGCCGAAAACGGCGGGCGCCCCTGCGTCTCAGGTCGAAGCCCAGCGACAGAAAGCTGTAGCGCAGCAAGGAAGGCCGTTAGACAGCGATGGCTTGGAGGATGTCGAGTTTGCCGGCGCGGCGGGCGGCGCCGATGGCGGCGGTGACGCCGAGGAGGAAGGCGGCGAAGAGCGCGAACGAGAGCTGAATGATCGGCACAGAGATGATGGTGAAACCCTGGGCACGCAGGACGCGCACGATGGCGATGCCGGAGCCAACCCCGATGACGATGCCGACCAACGCGCCATAGAGCGCGATGACCACGGACTCCCAGCGGACCATTGATCGTGCCTGCCGTCGTGCCATGCCAACGCCGCGCAGCAGGCCGAGTTCACGGGTGCGTTCGATGACCGACAGGTTCAGCGTGTTCCACACACCGACGCCGGCGATGATGATGGAGAGCGCGAGCATCACGAACACGAAGCCGAGGAAGCCGTTGACCTGTTTCATTACGAAAGATTTGTAGGCGGCCTGATCGAGCACCTTGGCGGTGGGGTAGGCCTTCAGTGATTCCTTGAGGCTCGCTTTTATGGCGGATTTCGGCTGACCGTTGGCACCCTTTGCGATCACGAAGTTGTCGAGCTTGAGGGTGATGGCCTGGTCCCAGGTGTCGAGCGAAATGATGCGGGTGACGCCCTGAAAGATGCCGGCCGTCTTGGCTTCGTCGACGATGGCCGAGATCTTCAGTGCCTTCTCGCCGGTGGCGAAAATGATGGGGAAGTGGTCACCGACCTTGAGCGAATACTTGGCGGCTTCCTTATCGCCGAGCGCGATCGTTCCGGGTGCGACATCGCTCATCTTGCCGACCTTCATTGGCACGTTGATCACGTCGGCAATGTGAGCGATGTCGACCGCGGCGATCGCGTCCTCACCCTTCGGATCGCGAGCAGCCGGCGCACCACCGAAGGCGATCCGAACGGAAGCCGCCGATGAAATGCCGGGAGTTTCGCTCACTCTCTTGGCTACGTCGCTGGTGAAACCGAGCCCTTGCGCGAGCACGACGAAGTCCCCCTTGAACTGGCCCTCCACGGTGTTGTTGAGCAGCGCCTTGAACGACGAGGCGAACACAAGCAGGATCGAAACGATCGAGAGTCCGAGCGTGAGAGCGATTCCGGTAAGCGCAGCCCGGCGGGGTGAGCGCAGCACGTTCTGTTGCGCGAGTTCGCCGCTGACACCGCGCCGGGACATGATCGGGCGACCGAGCTTTGCGAAGAACGTGAGGAAAAGCGGAGCCAAGAATACGGCTGCAATCAGGGCCAGCGCCGCGCCTATACCGACACGTTTGGCGGCGGGGTCACCGCTCTTAGACAACCCGTCGATGAGCGAGGCGAGCGACAGGGCTGTCACCAACCCGCCGAGCAGGATCCGCAGTTTCGATTGCTTCTGGACTTCGATGGCGGCTTCTCGCAGCGCGGCGATGGGGGCGATCTGCGAGGCCCGCCAAGACGGCAACACGGCGGCCAGCATGGTGATGAACGAGCCGACGAGCAGGGCCACCCAGATGGTTCGTGACTTCAGCACGACCGATCCTGCGGGCAGCGAGAACCCGAACAGCCCAATGAGCCCCTTCAAGCCCTGCGCGATGCCGATGCCGACCACAACGCCGATGACCGACGCAACGACACCGATCACCAAGGCTTCGAGCAGAATCGATCGCAGCACTTGGGCACGGCTGGCGCCGATCGCGCGCAGCAGAGCCAACTCTTGGCGACGTTGGGCGATCAGAATGGCAAAGGTATTGGCGATAACGAACGCTCCGACGAACACCGCGAGGTAGCCGAAGATGAGCAGCAGCGACGTGACGCTCGACAGGCGTTTGCGCAACTCGCTCTGTCGCTGCGACGCCGCGGCGACGCCAGTTATCGACTCGACTTTGGGGGTGTTGAACACTTTGCCGACCCGGATTGCCAGT
>JANMCE010000223.1:0-31811 GCA_031360915.1 Actinomycetes bacterium
CGAAGTAGACCGGTCTACTATCCGATGAACGTGGCATCACGTCACGAACGAAAACCTGGACAGGGGAGTAGTGCATGCACACGACAGCACGTTATGAACGCTCCATCGCACGTTGCCAAGGTGAGGGTCGCGAGTTCGAATCTCGTCATCCGCTCCAGAGAAACACCAGGTCAGCGGCTCCTTCGGGGGCCGCTGAGGTCGTTTTGAGGGCATGTCGTGGCGCTAGACAACTCAGGCGCCGTGGCGCTCGCCGGTAGTAACATCGTAAATGAAGCGGATAGCCAGCTGGGAGTATCTGACGACGACGACCCATACGACAACTATGTTGGTATCGGGGACGCTGATCGCGAACGCGGGGAGACTCGTGCCCGTGACCGGTACAGCGTCGGGCCATTGGCCATCGGCGTCACACAACGCCATTAGAAATCGGATTACTCGGCCTCGTCGGTCAGGGTCGGGCTCGAATGCCAGCCAGGGATCCAGGCTGTCCTCCAGCAGAGTTGGCTGGAAGCTCAAACGGCCCAGAAGCGCAACCGCTCGGTGAGATCCCCAACCGGTTTCTTGCCAGCGACTGCTAGATCAGTGAGGTCCGCCAAGAACTGCGAATCGTTTGACAACGACTGAGCGACCGCAACGGCTGGATCCTGACCTGCTTTTACCGCCCGAACGATTCGGTGTCGGGCAATCTCGTTTCGGAGCGCTCGTTCCGCAAACCGCGGGGCATCATCGCCGAACTCATCGATGAGGTCACGCAGTACCGCATCAGGAATCTCGACACTGCTCACTCAAGCATCATACGTCCTGTTCGCGACGCCCGTCACTCAATACGGACCGGATTGCGGTGGCCGAGGTGAGGCAGCCCCAAGGTAGAGGTTTAACGCGTTGAACCGAGATCGCTGAAATGGGCGGAACTCTGCGGATTGTGCGGACGGTCGCGGACAGAAACCCAGACGAATGGACGTCAGAGATGCGAGCGGACGGTTTCCATGGCCTTGCCAAGGTGAGGGTCGCGAGTTCGAATCTCGTCATCCGCTCCAAAGTAATACCTGGTGAGAGGCCCTTTCGGGGGGTCTCCCGTCGCGTCTGCGGTCACGCCGCTCTACCATTTCTTCAGAGATGCCTTGCGGTGGGGCCTGAGAATGCCTTGGGAGGACCTGCCGTGGGAGCAAATCAAGCTGCCGTCGGGGTGATTTCGGCTGCGACTGATGACGTTTCGTCGTCGGTTGCGCCCCGGTTACGGCCGAAGGGGTCCGGTGGGATCTTCTTTGTTCGCGAGGGTGTGTAGCGGGTTGATATTGAGGTTGGGCGTGACAAGGTGACGGGCCGCCGCCGGCGGGTGAGCAGGCAGGTGCCGGGAACCCGTAAAGATGCGGAAGCGGCACTCGCCCGTTTGAAGGTGGCGGCGGAGCAGCGGCGTGCGCCGTCTGGTCGTACGTCGGCGCGGTCGGTGCGAGCGGCGTTGGATCTGTATTTGGAGGCTGCCGATGGGGGGCACGATTGAGTTAGCGCCACGGTCGTTGTTGACGAGCCGGTCGGCGGCGAACACGATGTGCGCGACGGTGCTGTTGGATGGCCGCACATTTGGTGCGACGCAGCTGCACAAGCCGACGTGGCGGGAGATCGAGGAGATGTACGGGGCGATGCGCACCAAGGGCGCGACGAGCTGGGGGTGCGTCGTTGTGCGGCGGTGTTGTCGACGTCGTTGGAGTTCGCCCGTAAACGCGGGTTGATTGATTCGAACCCGAGCAAGGACGCCACGCGGCCTCGGACGAATCGTGCGAAACCGATCTCGCCGAAGTCCGACGCCGTCCGTGTGGCGTTGGCACGGGCGGAGGAACGCGACCCAGAACTGACCGACGCCGTCAGGCTTCTCGCTCAGACCGGGATGCGGAGAGGCGAGATGCTGTCGTTGCAATGGGCCGCCGTCGATCTGGACCGAGACGAGGTGCATGTCGCAACGGCCTTGACTGACGAGGGCCACTGGCGACTCTGATGTCACGTTGCTGCAGCTCCGTCACAGACGCGGAGACTTCGGCAGCTAGCGAATGGTGAATGTGCCGCCAAAAGGCAGGCTGGTGAAGTCGCCGAAGCGAGCATTGATGTTGATGGTCCACGTCCCGGATGAAGCGTTGGACTGCATCTGGATCGGGTCGGAGAATCGCTGCAGACCGGCGTGCGACAACCCGCCGGAGCAACGACGGGCTGGCGCTCGACGTTGCTCATCGTGGGACCATGCATCACCGCGGCCAGCCTTGCAAGCGAAGTCTGGGTGAACGACGTCGATAGCAAAGCCACTCTCGGATCTCCGTGGGCGCATCGACGATCTTGTGAATGAGTATCGATCGTCGCTGCACGACTGTCTGGACTGATTGCCTGAGGAGGAGGAGGAGGAGGAGGAGGCGAATTTTCGGATTCTGTGATCCGATCGCTGTTTGGCTCCGAACTAGTCACGTAATTGCAAGTGCGTTGCAGTAGCGGTAGGTTCCGCTCAAGGTCGATTGGGGTATGTATGCGTCATCGCAGGTCAGTGTCGACGGTCGCTGCTGTCGTTTCATTGTGCGGCCTCGTGGCTGCATGTGGAAGCAGCAGTTCGAGCGGCAAGGACGACAGCGCGGCCGCGGAGGCGCTCGTCGCGAAGTTCGCGTGCCCGACCGCAGCATCATCGGCTGGTGCCACGGTGGCAGGCCCGTTGGCTGGTGGCAAGCTGCGGGTCGTGACGACGGTCGCGCCGATCACGTCGATCGTCGCCAACATCGCCGGTGACAAGGCCGACGTGCACGGGATCATCCCCGAGGGTGAGGACTCGCACACGTATGAACCGAAGCCGAGCGTCGCGGCGCTGGTCTCGAAGGCCGACATCGTGTTCGTCAACGGGCTCAAACTGGAAGACCCGACGAAAGACATCGCCAACAAGAACATCTCCAAGGGCGGCGAGGTGGTCGAGTTGGGCACGTTGACGATCAGCCCGGATGAGTACATCTACGATTTCTCGTTCCCGAAGGATGGCGGGAAACCGAATCCGCATCTGTGGACGAACCCGCCGATGGCCAAGTGCTATGCGGCGATCGCGTCGTCGGCGATGTCGAAGGTCGACCCGGCGAACGCGTCGTACTACATGGACAACTACGGGAAGTATTCGGCGAAGCTCGATCAGCTCGATCAGTTGATGATCGAGGCAACAGCGGGGATGCCGGCCCCGAACCGGGAGCTGCTCACCTATCACGACGCCTACGCCTACTTCTCGGCGCATTACGGGTGGAAGATCATCGGGGCGATCCAGGTGTCGAGCTTCGAGGATCCAACCCCCAAAGAAGTCGCAGCGCTCGTCAAGCAGATCAAAGCCGAGAAGGTCCCGGCGATCTTCGGGTCGGAAGTGTTCCCCAGCCCGGTGCTCGAGCAGCTCGCCCAACAAACCGGGGTGAAGTATATCGACAAGCTCCGCGACGACGACCTTCCCGACGGGGCACCCGGCAACCCGGACCATTCGTATCTCGGCCTGATGAAGTTCGACTTCGCCACGATGGTTGAGAATCTCGGTGGTGACGCCACCAAATTCAAAGCCTTTGACGCGAGTGACGTCGTCACTGACACCGCCGACTACCCGCAATGAGAACGAAACTGAAGGCGCACGGTCCGTCGGTCGATTCGATCGATCCGCTGATCGCGCTGGATCAGATCACGTGCAGCTACGGGCACGGCGCCCCGGTCCTCGATGACGTGTCGTTGACGATCCGGCCGGGCACGTTCACCGGGATCGTCGGCCCGTCCGGGTCCGGCAAGACGACGGTGCTCCGCCTCCTGCTGGGATCAGTCCATCCCCAACACGGAACGGTGATCCGCCGCCCGAACCTCTCGATCGGCTACGTCCCCCAAGTCGAGACGATCAACTGGAACTTCCCGGTCACCGTCGCCGAAACCGTGCTGATGTCCGCTCGGAACGGGCGGAACTGGCCGTGGACCAATCAGGCCGAGAAGCACGCTGTCGCCGACGTCTTGGACCGCCTCGGGATCGGCGACCTCGCCCACCGGCACATCCGCCAACTTTCCGGCGGACAGCAACAACGGGTGTTCATCGCCCGCGCCCTGTTCAGTAACCCAGAGCTGTTGTTGATGGATGAACCGACGTCGGGTGTCGATGTCCGCACCCGACATGAAATGCTGCACTTGCTCTCCGAACTCCATCACAGCGGCATCTCGATCGTCGTGACGACCCATGACCTCAACGGCCTCGCTGCTCATCTGCCTCACCTCGTCTGTCTCAACACGACCGTGATGGGCGTCGGCACACCACACGAGGTCCTCACCGCTGACATCCTCGAACGCACCTACGGCGCACCGATGGAAGTCCTCGAACACGCCGGCATGCCCTTGATCATCGAAGGCCGCCACACAGCAACGTTGAGGCACAGCTCCTGATGTGGAACACACTCACCGAACCACTCCAATTCGGCTTCCTCCGCCACGCCCTCGTGGTGTGCACCATCGCCGGCGCACTTTGTGGACTCCTCGGTGTGTTCGTCACCTTGCGCGGGATGAGCTACATCGGTCACGGACTGTCCCACGCGATCTTCGGTGGCGCAGCGATCTGCGCCGCGATCGGCCTCAACTTCTTCATCGGAGCCGGCGTCTGGGGAGTCGCCTCCGGCCTCGCCGTCGGTCGCGTCACCCGTAAACGGGCGATCGCCGCCGACGCCGCGATCGGCGTGATCACCACCGCCAGCTTCGCGTTCGGGATCGCCCTCCTCGGTCTCTACACCAGGGTCAAACAAAGCATCGAAGCAACCGTGTTCGGCAGCGTCCTCGGCGTCTCACTGACCGACATGTGGACCATCATCGCGATCGCGGTCGCGACCACGGTCGTGATCATCGCGTTCTACCGGCCGCTGCTGTTCACGACGTTCGACCCGGAAGTCGCCGACGTGTCCGGTGTCAACACCGCCCGCGTCGACGCCCTGCTGATGCTGCTCCTCACGCTCGCGATCCTGGCCAGCATGAAAGTTCTCGGCGTCACCCTGATCGCCGCCGCGCTCGTCGTCCCACCAACCGTCGCCCGACTACTGACCAACTCGTTTAAACGGATGCTGATCATCTCCACCTCAATCGGCGCCGCGTCCGGGTTCGTCGGCATGTACCTCAGCTACCACCTCGACGTCTCCTCCGGCGCGACGATCGTGCTCGTCAACTTCCTCCTCTTCGCCGCCGCCTACGCCTACACGGCCGCCAAGACGACCAGTCGCCGCCCCCTCGCAACACTCAAGGTCGCCCGGCGCACCGTCATCGAACCGGTCGCAACGCAGTCGCCCGTCCTGTCCGAGGTGAGCACGCCCGGAGCGTCTCAGCGATGAAATGCTGACTGATACGGTCGAAGCAGTGGACAACGATCGGGCCTTCGAAACCTCACAAGAATCGATCCACGCGATCATTCGAGGCGCCGGGGGTCGACTCACCGTACCGATGCGGGTCGTGATCGCGATCCTCCTCGACAGCGATCGACACCCCACCGCCGACGACCTGATCGCCGCCGTCAACGAACGCATCGCCGGCATCTCACCGTCCACGATCTATCGCGTGCTCAGCCGACTCGACGAACTCGGAGTGATCGAGCACGTTCACTCCGGCACCGGCGCCGCGTTCTATCAGCTCCACCAAAGCAGCCACGTCCACCTGGTCTGCAACACCTGCGCTGCGATCATCAACATCCCCGGAGCAGTCTTCGATGACCTCGGCAAAACCGTTCTCACCGCCTACAAGTTCACGATCCAACCACGCCACGCAGCGCTCCTCGGCCAATGCGACAACTGCACCGCCACCAGCGCGCACGTCGAGCATCCCGCTGACACTCACCCCCGGGCGCACCGACATCAACCTCACTCCACCGACCCGGTTCCGGCCAAGCAGCGCACCCGGTGAGCGGACCGCACCATCACCGGCCGCACCACACCTCGATGCCTGACAGCGGGGAGTGTCAGACGCTCCCTACCCCTAAATGCGCTCCAGCCCGGGGATCTCGTCTTCTTCAAAATTGATCTCGGTCACACGGGTATGCACATCGGAGGAGGCATGGTCATCCATGCCCCGCAGACCGGAGACGTGGTGAAAATCTCGCCGCTATCCAACTTCAACGTGGTCGGCGCATCCCACCCTGGATGATCAGCCGAGGCCCCTCGGAACAGAACGATCCAGACATCCAAAGCGACCTCCCGGTCGGTATCACCGGATCTGCCCCCACGGTCGACCCAGGCGCGACTGGCTATGAAGCTGGGCGGGGACGTGGGATCGGCCAGTTGAATCGGATGTTGGCGAGCTCGGGTGGTTCTGAAGCTTGTACGGTGCCGGACGCGAACCAGGTGCGGAGAGCTTCGACTTCGGTGTCGTTGACGGCTGCGAAGTAGCGGGATCTCCATCGGTCGTCGTGTTGGCGGGTGCGGACGACGACCACGTTCTTGCGATCGCAGGGTCCGATGCAGTTGGTGACCTTTATTCGGCCGGCAGCGTTCTTGGTCGCTTCGCTGATGATCGCGAGGTGGCGCTCATGATCGATACCGTGCTGCGTGCCGCAGCAGCAACCTCGGCAGACCAGCACGGACAACGTTGCGTCACGTTCCATCGGTTCAGTACCCGCTGAGGATGTGCTGACCGGCCTTGGTGACGGTGCGGTCGCCAAGCCACCCGAAGGTCATAGCGAGGACGAGCCAGAGCAGGGCGTTGCCGGCGAGGGAGTCGAGGCGGAAGTGCCAGATGAGCGTGGCGGGGGCATCGACGGTGTCAGGGCTCGGTGGAAAGATCAGGTAAATCGCTACGATCGCGGCGACGTAGAGGGTAGCGACGCAAGCGAACCGTTTGGCTCCGTCAAAGCCCCGTGTGGTGAGTTCTCGCCAAAGTGCCCAGCACAATAGGGACAGTGCGACGGAAACTGCGATGAGCAGGAGGTATGCGGTTGTTCGTACGCCGATGGTGTCGGGGTTCCCGACGGCTGGCGGGTTCGCCGGGTACTTCAATGCTGGGATCAGAGACCAGGTGACAAAGACGACGATGCCGGTTTGGATGGATCGGGTGAACATCGTTCGTGCCGGCAGGTACCGCCAGATGACTGCGCAGAGGATGCCGAAGATCAGCCCAAGGAATGTTCCGTAAAGGCAGGCGGCGAGCATGCCCCAGATGACCTGGGTGGTGCGCGAGAACATCTCCTTGTGGACTCCGACCTGGCGGGCTGCCTCGATGGCGAGCGCTTTGCGGATCTGGCTCTCAGTGACGAGCCATTGGAACAGGGCCGCAGCGATTCCCCCGGCAATGCCTGCGAGCGCGCCGCGGCCGAGGTAGGCCTTGATGTTGTTCACCGGATCGGGGTGGCTAGTGGCAGGGGAAACCGAGGGCGTGGCGGCCGTCGTGGAACGCCTCGTGGAGCACCATCCAATGGGAGGTCAGCCAGCCGCTTTCCTGCACGACGACGTACGAGGCGAACATCGCGAGTGCCATGACCAGCCAAGTCCATCGTGGGATGTCAATCGCTACTGCGTCGGTTCCGGGGTGGATAACCATTTCCATTTTGTGCCTTCTTCCATGTTCTCGTGGATTTTGCGCAACCGGTCTCCTGGCTCTGGGATCAACGCTCTGCTCACCTTCCCAGGCTTGTGGCCCAGTGGTACTTCGAGCTTCGCTTCCCCATCACAGTGGCGAGTACCGCGCCGGATTCACACCGGCTTCCCGACATTGCGCACCTTTAGATTACCAGACCCAGCCATACCGAGTCATGAAGTCCGCTCCCGCCAGTAATGGCCCCCACCCGAGCGAAAGAGTCACTGTTCTCCGCGGTCGAGGGCCTTCGCCGAACTGAGGTTGTCGCGCGGACGAAGGTGCGCTATCCGGGTCGTACGGCGACGACAACATTGCCTCGGTTGAGCGTGGTGATCTTTACGACGTCGCCAGTTCTCGGGGCTTGGATGATTTGGTCATTGCCGATGTACATGCCCATGTGGCCCAGGTCGACGTTGAAGAAAACGAGGTCGCCGGGTTGTAACTGGTCGACGGAGATCCGAGGAAACTGGTTGGCTTGCGAGCCGGTGTAGTGATCCATCGCGACTCCAGCTTTGGCCCAGGCCCATTGGGTGAGCCCAGAACAATCGAAGGTATCGGGGCCGTTGGTTCCGAAAACGTAGGGTTTGCCGAGTTGTCGCATGGCCGCCGCGATAGCCGTCGCTGCCCCCGGGTTCGGTGTTGGCGCAACCGGTAGGTCATTTACCGAAGGTGCCTGGGCCGTCGCCGGTCGGCGGACCGGTGCGGTCGCACCGGTCGGTCGGGCCGTGGGCACGGTTGTCTGTACAACACGTTCCGGGCGCCGTCGGGCTGGCGAGCAGCCGATCTCGTCCTCGGGGCGGCGTGGTTCGCCTCTATCGCGGCTGCGGTAGTTGAGGTTCATCACCTTATCGGCGTTTTTCAGTCGATGAACTGATGCCGTTCTGCTCAAAGCTCGCGGGTGGACTTCCCCACTCTCAGGAACGCATCAGCCGGGAGATTGCGTCGACAGCTTCGTTTATCTTGGCATCGGCGTCGGGTCCGGCAGCCTCGATTGCGTGTGCGACACAGTGCCCCAGATGGTCGTGGAGTAGGCCGACCGCCACGGTTTGGAGGCCTTTAGCGACGGCCGAGATCTGATCGAGCACGTCGATGCAGTAGCGGTCGCTCTTTATCATCCCAGCAATGCCGCGTACTTGTCCTTCGATACGTGCGAGCCTTTTCGCGATATCGGGTTTCTGCATTTCGTAGGCCGCCACTATCGAAGCGCCTTTCGTTCCAACGCGTGGTTCCTTGGGAAATCGATTCCGTATGCCACCAGGACGGCTCTAGGGCATTCTCGGTCGCCTGCTGCGCATGGAAACATGCAGCCCAATTCACCCGTGTGGGGTATTGAGCAGATCTCTGGGTTTGTCAAACTGTTTGGCCCCACCATGCCAAAACAGTCACAGCCAGATCAGAGTGCCATTCCCATCCTTTCCCCTTCGATCAGGACGGGCTCGACTGCTCAGCCATGGGCGCCACTCTCGAATGCGAACGACGGTACCTCTTGACGAAACTGTCAAGTGAACGGGTCAAGACAGGAGGGCCGCCGTATCGTCGCTGCCACCAGCGTGGCGGACCAAGCCTCGCTCACCTCACAGGTTCTTGAACCACGGGTCCGTAGCGGTGCTCGTAGAGCTGGCGGAAGGCCGGCTCGAAAGAGACTGAGCACGGGCCGGTGATGGAACGGCGAAGCGTGATGTCGGCCAGATTGCTGCGGGTGGTGCCGGGTGTGGCGCGCACCTCGACCAGAGTCGGACGTCCGCAATACGACGCGGCGTAGGCGGCCCATTGCTGGATCGTGACCTGGTCGTCACCGGCCCAGTTGACTATCAACGCCGGGACCGATGCGGCATCCAGCATCGCTTCGAATTGCCCGACGATGTCATCGACGTGAATGGGTGCGTGCGGATGTGGATCCCAACGGGCGGTGACGGGCTTGCCGTGCACGACCGCATCCATGTTCGACGTCGGCAGGTACGTGCCGTCTGGGCCGTACACCGTGTTCAGTCTGGTGATGACGGTACGTAGCCCGAGCGACCGGGCGCAGTAGCGAGCGACGGCCTCCTGCGCGACCTTGGCTGTGGGGCTGGTGGGCGACCAGTAGGGGATCATGCCCCCGATCGGGTCGGTCTCCACGCTCGCATGCCACGGGTCGTCCCGGGGCGCGTAGATCACGTTTGATGACATCACCAGCGCGGCTTTGGCCGCTCGGCAGTGGGCCATGAGCGCGCCGGTACCTTCGCCATTCACCCGAATCGCGGTGTCGAAATCGCCGGCACCACCGCGGAAATAGGCAAGGTGCAGCAGGTAGGTGACATTGTCGGGAACCATGGATAGATCCCCCGAACCGAGGTCGGCGACAATCGGCCGAATGTCGGCCGCCTCGACCCGTGCCCGTGCTGTTGGATCAGAGAATCGGGCTAGGCCCAGCACCTCGTTGTGCGCTGCGAGGGCTTTTGCGACGGGAAAGGCCACGTCCCCGGTGACGCCGGTGATCAAGATGCGTTCGTCGGAGAGCATGTCCGGTCCCTATCGGGCGACGATGCGGTCGGGGTATCGGGCTTGCATCACCTCGCGGGTGCCGTCTTTCCAGTGGACGGTGGAGGGGCCGGTGATCGAGATGCGCTTGTCGCAATTCACGACGGAACCGATCGATGCCCATTCGACTGGCGTAATGGCAACCGAGGTTTCGACACCCATCAACTCGCCCATATACGCCGTCCATTCCTGCACGCTAACGGCTTGGTCGGCGCCCCAGTTCACGATGGTTGCCGGCACGGTCGCCGCAGCGAGAAGCGGTTCCAATTGCGCCTTGATGTCGTCGTCGTGAATGGCGCTGTAGGTCATCGGGTCATGTCGAGTGGGTACCGGTTTCCCAGCAGCGACGAGGTCCATATGGTTGGTGATGGCGCCGCCTCGGTCACCGTAGGCGGCGTTCATTCGGGCGATGGTGACGGGTAACCCAAGCGACCGAGCGCAGTAGCGGGCCACGGCTTCCTGGGCAATCTTCGAGACCGAATAGGGCGCGGAGAACTGGGCTTGGATGTCACCGAGCGGGTCGCCCTCACGGAAGCCGTACCAGGGGTCGGGGTGCGGCTTGTAGACCGATGTGGTCGACATCACCAGGGCGGCTTTGGCCTTACGGCAGTGTTCCAGCACGAACCCGGTGCCCTCAGCGTTGATTGTGATGGCCCGGTCGTAGTTGCTCTCGTAGGCGACGGCGACGTGCACCAAATAGGTGAAATCGGTCGGTAGATCATCGAAGTCACCCGAGCCCAGATCGACTGCCCGCGTGGTAACACCGAGCGCATCTACGGCTGCCCGAGACGCCGGGTCGCTGAACCGAGCGATGCCCCACACCTCGTTGTCACCAACCAACGATTCGGCTAGCCCGTAGGCAATCAAGCCGGCTGGCCCGGTGATCAAGATCTTCTCGTCGCTCAACACGGCGGCTCCTTCGGAGGATGGGGCGGGTCGCCCAGTTCGGGATGCAGATGATCGGTCAAGGCCCGTCGCACGTGGTCTGGTGTCTCGGCTGCTCGCCGGGCCTCAAGATCGATGACTAGGTCGACGAATTCGCCCATCGCGTGCAGGGTTCCGGTGTCGACGTCGAACGTCCACTCGCGGCGTATCCGACGGTTCTTCTCGATCGCCATGTTGGCGGCGAGCGTCTTGAGGTGTGCACCGACCCTGGGTGTGGAGAACACGACCCGACGATGCTCGACGTTCGTGAGCGCATACGGATGGCCATCGGCATCAGGGAATTGCCAACGCGTCCGCGGTCTCGGTTGGTCAGCTCGCCCCCAGGCGAGCTGAGCCGGCCCGCCGGAGAACCAACCGGAGCGGTCGCACTCGACCGGTTCGACGACCCGGTCAGACCACAGCTCCACTTCGTGGGCGACTACTTCGTCCAACGTTGGTTGTCGCATGGGTTTGGTGGTTACGCGTCGCGGCTGTCCGTAGGTCGGCTGCAGGCCGATGAGACCTTCCTCGGTGAGGCGTTGGAGCGTGTCGAACGCGTGCTGTGGAAGCCGCAGCAGTGTGCGTTGGTCGGGGTCGACGATGCCGATGGTAACGAGGTGCGTCGATGCGAGTTCGTCTCGACTGCGCGTTTCGATATGCACGGTGATGGCGTCGTCGTTGATCGACACGACGCCGAAGAGGACAAACAGGTCCGTACCCAGGAACTGCTCACGATGTTGCCGGGTCACGACGTCCCGAATCGCACGCGCATGGCCGATGCCCACCCCGACGGTTAGCGCTGCCCGTTCGGCGAACTCGGCGTAATGCCTCACGCTCATGTGCCCGTTCGCGTCGCAATCACTCTGCTCGATCCGATGCGCGGTATGGCTCCGAAGCCATCCCGGATACGCAACCGGCGGCATTAGAACAGCTCGAGGTTCACGCCGAAGTGGTCGGTATACTCGGCGAAGTCGCTGCGAAGTTGGGTAGCGGAGAGGCCGAACTGCTCTGGCGTGTAGCGGTGCGAACCGTGGGCGCCGGAACGATTTTCCTCCGACCAGGTGATCATGGCTTGGCGGGTCTCGGTGGTGAGCGGGGAGTCGATCCAGTCGTAGATCCGCTCGATTTGGCCCATCGGGTCGGCGACCAATTCGAGGTGGTGGATGTCGAGGAATCGGTGCTCGCCAAGCCGGGTTCGGGCGTCGATGGCCCGCTGCGCGCCGACCTGGAGATGCGTCGCAAGATGCCGACCGAACCGTTGCAGGTCGATCGTGTCGGTGGTGCCCGGCGGCATGAGCGAGCTGACGAAACTGACCCACGAGGGCACGGCCTTCACCGGGTCGCGATGGGTCCAGATGAAGCGGGCGTCGGGGTAGGCGTCGACGAAATCGTCCAGGTGGAACGACATATGCGGAGACTTGAACAGCCAGCGGTTCGGTGGTCGGCTCGACTGCAGCAGCAGCGCCACCCGGCGGTGGTAGTGATACGTCGCCCGCATATCCGACTGGCGCCACCACTCGTGATAGCCGTAGACCGGCGTCGGAGCGCTCTGCGGGCGGCCGTCGATGCCGAGGACGTCGGTGTCCTCCGTGGTCGAATCGACATCCCACAGGTGCATGGCCATCTGCTCGGGCCTGGCCCCCAACAGGTCGTTCAGTGAGCCCATCATGGCGAGTCGCCGCGGATCGTCGGCCTCGGCGCCCAGCACCGGCGGGGGGCAAGGTTGGCGTTGCTCCCAATTTCGAAGGCAGCGAAATTGGGGGTCGAGTGACAGCATGTTTCCGAGCGCGGTCGTGCCGGTGCGAGGCAGGCCCGTCACCGACAACGGGCCCTCGATCGTTGCGTGGGCTGCGGTCGGGTTGGCGGTGTGCCAGGCTTCGATCTCGAGCCGGTTCTTCAGACGGCGGGTCAGCGTGTCGATGACTTGAGCCGCTCCGGCGTCGGTCAGGTTTGCGTCGTCGGTGAGGCTGATGAGGAAGCGTTCGAAGCCCTCACGGAACGACGGAGGGCCGAAGTCGGATGACCCCGCCTGCTCGACGGCTCGGGCCATCAGCTGGTCAAGACTCGGGTACACGACGTCCTCGATTTCCGTGCCCGTTCAGGCCTCGATAAATAGGGTAGTAGTTTGCGGCCCGACCGCCGTCAAAGGGGAGCGATATGACCACCACAGATGACACGTCTATCCCGAACTACTTGGATCGCATGCGGCTCGATGGCCGCAACTATGTCGTACTCGGTGCCGGTCAAGGCATCGGCCGCCAGGTCGCCCACGCTCTCGCCCAAGCCGGGGCGGCCCGCATCGTCACCGTCGACATTGACGCCGGCCGGGCCACCGAGATTGCAGCGGAAGTGGGCGTCGGCGTCGGCTGGTCGGGTGATGCGACCAAGCGATCCGAGATGCAGCGCCTCGCCGCGTTCGTGCGAGAGGAGGTCGGCACCCTCAACGGATTCGTCGACATCATCGGCATCTCGGGCTGGTCCGACATCTTGGAGATCACCGACGAAATGTGGGACAGCCAGTTTGACCTCGGTCTGCGCCACGCATTCCTCGCCTCGCAGGAATTGGGCCGCTTGCTGGTCGACGGCGGAGGCACCATGGTGTTCGTCGCCTCGGTTAGCGGCCTTACCGGAGCGCCGATGCACGCCGCCTACGGAGCCGCGAAGGCCGCGCTCATGGCCTGGGTTCAGTCGCTAGCCGTGGAACTCGGCCCCCGAGGCGTGCGCGCCAACGCCGTCGCGCCCGGCTCGATCCTTACGCCTCGGTCCCGCCAAAACATGACGCAGGAACGTATTGACCAGACCGGCCGCATGACTCCCCTTGGGCGCATCGGCAAGCCCGAAGACATCGCCGGCGCCGCCCTGTTCTTCTCTCTCGACCTCTCCTCCCACGTCACCGGCCGCACCCTCGTCGTCGACGGAGGCGTCTCATCCCTGTTCCCCTACCTCTCCCTCATCGACATCGAAGCCGCCAAAAACCGCTAGCCCGCGTCGCAAAAGCCGCACGAGTGCGCGGCTGGGCAGCATCGGCTTAGCTCGGGCTGGGGAGGACGGTGGGGCGAGGGATGCGAACCGGGTGGGTACCGTCCCAGGCGGCGCAGATGCTGGCGGTTTTGGCGAGCATTGCGAGGAAGGCGGGGGAGCGTTCGACCAGCTCGGTCATGACGCCGAGACCGGTGGCAGTGTCGACGTAGCCGACGCGGCCGAGGCCGGGGGCGTACTGTTCGGCTGCGAGTTCGTAGCCAAGTCTGGCGTAATGGCCGACCGACTCGTCGTAGTCGTCTACCAGGGTGCACAAGTGGTGGGCGCCGCCTTCGCCGGAGCCGTATAGGTCACGGAACACGCTGGCGTTGTCGGAAAGTTGCTGCACCAGTTCGATCTGCAGGGGCCCGGCTTGGGTGACGGCGATGCGAGTATGCAGTTGCGTCTCGACGCCGCGGTGCACGACCCGCACTGGCCCGTTGTCGGGCAGCACGAAGAAGGGGCCGACACCGTGGGCTTCTACCCAGCGAAGGGCGGCCGCCTCGACGTCATCGACCACGAAGGCCAGTTGCATGAACGAGTAATCGCCGGTCTGGAACGGCTGCTGGTAGAACCGGTACCGATCATCGCTCACCGGGGGTGGCCCATGAGCTCGGCGATGTTGTCGAACATCACGCGGTCGACGTGGTTGTCGGACAGGCGGGAGACCAGCTTGTCGGCGAATTCCAAGGGCTCGGCGAGGCCTTCGGGGTGGGGCCAGTCGGAGCCGAACAGTACGTGGTCGACGCCGATGGCTTCGGCCGCATCAAGGGGATCCTCCTCGAAGAACGGGCACACGTAGAAATGACGCTGGAACAGTTCCGACCCCTTAGCCGTGAACTTGCCGCCGAGGCCGGTGCCGGCCCGGCCGAGTGCAGCAAATTTGTCCAGCTTCTTGAGTAACCCCGGAACCCAGTACGAGCCGTTCTCGATGCTCAGAATGCTGAGCCGGGGGAACCGCTCGAAGAGGTTGTTGAAGATGAGGTTGGCGAACGTGTCGGGCGCCGCTGTGTCGGCTAGATAGGTACCGAACGCCGAGGCGTGTTGGATGGGCGTCCGCGGGTCCTCCCCCCATGCGGTTGCCCACATTTCCCGGTAACCGGCGTCGCCAACGTGGAATGCCACCGGAATGCCGGCCTCCTGGCAGAGCCCCCAAAACCCGTCGAGCGAGGGCGATGCCGGCGACTGGCCGTACCACGGCCCCCGACGGACGTGCACGAGGCGGGCGCCAAGGTCGATGACCCGACGCAGCTCGAGCACCGCCTCGGTCGGGTCGATGAGCGAGATCATGGGAGCGGCATAAATGCGTTGATCGGCCCCGAACCCCCAGTCCTCTTCTAGCCAGCGGTTGAAGGCCCGCAGGCCGGCCAGCATGGCTTCGGGGTCGTCGTGCATCTCGTGCTCGACGGCGACCGCGACCGACGGGAACAGCAGCGTGGCCTCGATGCCCTGTTCATCCATGAGCGCGAGGCGGGCCGCTTTTTGCATCATCGGCGGATGGTCATGGGCGTTGATCACATCGGTCTGACGCCAACCGCCGTCATCGACTAGGCCCTGGAAAAACTCTCGGCGGCTGCCCGGTGTGCCGGTGTAATCGGTCTGCGTAACCCGCATCATGCCGATCTTCTTGTCACCGAAATACAGACGCCCAAGACCATCCTGACCGGGGATGACGTGCAGACTGCGGTCGGCAAACCTGTGCTCGAGATGTCGCGTGAAGGCATCATGCGGCTCGTAGTAGTGGCCGTCAGCGTCGAACGCCCGTCCCTCAAATGTCGTCATCATGTGCGAACCCCCAAGGTCGCGAGCAGTCTCGCGCCATCATCGGCTGATCTGCGAGCGGGCGGGGGGTATCGCCAAGTTCGCGCTCAATGGAGTTCGGCCGCGTCCCGCAGGAGGCCGATCAACGCGAGCCGGTTGACCTTGCCGCTGGACATCATCGGGACGTCCGTCGGGGTGAGGATGACGATGACGCGGGGTACTTTGTAGGGCGAAAGTTGCTGGCGGGCCGCCGCCCGAATCTCATCCGGCTCGAGATCGGCGTCGGTCACAATGACGGCTCCGACGACCTGCCCCCTGGTCGAGTCGTTGAGGCCAGAGACGGTCGCGCTGATCACGCCCGGGATGCGCAGCAACACATCTTCGACCTCGCGGGGTGACACGTTCGCGCCGGCTGACTTGATGAGGTCGTCGAGCCGTCCGTGGAAATGGATGTGGTCGTCGCGCCGGGAGACGAGGTCCCCGGTGCGATACCAGCCGTCGGGCTCAAAGGTGTCGGCACGCTCTCGTCGCACCATGCCGAGCATGAGCGTGTCGCCCCGCACCAGAAGTTCGCCGACCTCGCCCTCGATGGTTGGCTGGCCGGTGGCTGGGTCGAGAACCCGATGGGACATACCTGGTTGCGCCGGCCCGAACGAGCCGCGCCGATACTCAGGCAGTGGCCGCATATCGGCGATGGTGTGCGGCCCGGCGGTCTCGGTCATACCAAGCGCGCTGCCAATCAAGGTCGGGTCGGGCGGACGTCGGTCGGCGGGCCAGGCTTCCCACAAGCTGCCGACCCTCACACTGGACAGGTCGCGATCGGCGAATGTGGGGTCGGCGGCGATCGCCCGAGCAAGATGCGGCCAGGCCATCACGTTCGAGGCTCGCTCGCGTTCGAGGAAGGTCAGCACCTCTGCGGCGTCCGTTGAGGCGGTTGTGAGTTGCGTCGCCCCAGCGGACATAACGGCAAGCAGGTTGACGGTCAGGCCGCCCACCCAGAAGAACGGCATCTGCGTGAACATGCTGTCCTCCGTGCGGATCTCGTAGCCGTCCCGACATTTCGCCGCACCCCGCAGCAGCGATCCGTGGGTATGGATGATGCCTTTCGGCTCCGCCGTCGACCCCGACGTGTAAATAATGCTCGCAACATCCCCCGGGCTCACGTCCGCCTCGATCGCCTCGAAAACGTCGTCGCCGATGTCACCGACGTCGCCGATGTCCTGGGGGAGCGCTACCGCCCAGGCGGGAGCATCGGCTCCCCACATCCAGATCGCTCGCAGGTGTGGGAGCGTGGCCAGTCGGAAGGGCGGTCGCTTGGTCGTCAACCCACCGCAGGCGTCGGCGATGCGGTCAGCGAAGGCGTGGTTGCGGTGAGCTGGCACAGAAACCAGCAGCGAAACGTTGGCGTGGCGCAGGATGCGGCGAAGTTCGGTTGGGCTCGACAGCGTGCTGATCGGGACGGCGACGGCCCCAATGCGTGTGAGCGCGATCCAGGTGACCATGAAGTCGGGGTCGTTCGGCAGCAAGATGGCTACCCGGGTGCCGAAGGCGACACCGGATGCCAAGAACCGGCCGGCCAGGCGACGTGATTGGGCATCCAACTCGCCGTAGGTGAGCCGCCGATCATCGGCGACCAGCACCGCCCGACCAGACGGCGTGTCAGCCCGCCGGGCCGCGAGTAACGCCGGAATGGTGAGAGCGTTCATCCCACCGGGGGAGCAATGGCGGATGCGATGACGGGTGGGATGCGGGTTGGAATGGTCATCGGATTGTCGTCGCTGATGTGGCCGATATGGCTCGACCACTTGAACCGCAGCGTCACGCTCGTATACATCCACACGTCGTCGAGCCGACGGTAGGTCTCGTCATAGACCGCCAGGATATTCAGCGCTGGCCCGCCGCCTTCCGTGGTGCAGTCCAGTAGGTACCACGTGCCCGTGGCGGTGTCGCCGTCGATCAGGATGCGAGGATTGGTGACACAATGCATCGCCGTGAACTGCGGAGCGTTCGTGTAGGCCCGTACATACCCCTTGCGGATTTTCTCCCGGTTACGCATGTATCCCCACGGCCCGGCGTCGATCCACCCGTCCTCCGTGAACAGATCGGCCAGATCGTTCGGCGCCGAGGTCTCCAACGCCCACGCGAACCGGTACTTCAATCGTTTGATCTCCTCTAGGTCGATCAAATACTGCACGTCGATCTTTTGCACGAGAGCCTCCCCGAATGTCGGCCCCCATGCCGACAATCAACCGAACCGTAACAGCCGTATCCGAATCGACATGGTGCGGCGGCGTAGCATGACGATGTCCTCGAAAGACCCGGCAGATAACCATATGTCGCTGGCTTGCGAGGCATGGGGGATACATGGATCTTTCTTGGGGGTTACCGTCCATCGTTGACGCACCGAATCTGGACCCGACGGCGAATGACGACGGTTGAACCAGGCGCGGCCGAGCGCCTTCTGCATCGCGCGTGGCCATGAACGCGTCCCGCCTTGTTGGTGTGGGGGATCGCGCCCTCACGCATTTGGAGCGGTTGGAGGCTGAGAGTGTTCAGATCATGCGGGAGGCGGTGGCGGAGAGCGAGCGGCCGGTGATGCTGTATTCGGTGGGCAAGGACAGCGGGGTGATGTTGCATCTGGCTCGTAAAGCCTTTTACCCGTCGAAACCACCGTTCGCGCTGCTGCATGTGGACACGATGTGGAAGTTCCGGGCGATGTACGAGATGCGCGACCGGATGGCGGCCGAGGCCGGGATGGATTTGCTGGTCTATCAGAACCCCGAATGCGTGCGGTTGGGTATCAATCCGTTCGATCACGGTTCATCGGTCCATACGGATATGTGGAAGACCGAGGGTTTGAAGCAGGCACTGGACCATTACGGATTCGATCTGGCGTTCGGTGGGGCACGTCGTGATGAGGAAAAGTCGCGGGCGAAGGAGCGGGTGTTCTCGATCCGTTCGGCGCAGCACCGGTGGGATCCGAAGATGCAGCGGCCCGAGTTGTGGAGTTTGTATTCGGCCCGCCATAACCAGGGTGAGTCGGTGCGGGTGTTCCCGATTTCGAACTGGACCGAGTTGGATGTCTGGCTCTACATCCACCGAGAGCAGATCCCGATCGTGCCGCTCTATCTGGCTGCTCCGAGACCAGTGGTGGAGCGGGGCGGCACGCTGATCATGGTGGATGACGATCGGATGCCGCTGGCTCCTGGTGAGGTTCCTGAGATGCGCAGTATCCGGTTCCGCACGTTGGGCTGCTATCCGCTGACGGGTGCGGTGGAGAGCGAGGCGATGACGTTGACCGAAGTGATCAAGGAGATGCTTCTGACGAAAACGTCGGAGCGTCAGGGCCGCATGATCGATCACGACTCGTCGGGGTCGATGGAGCGCAAGAAGCAAGAGGGGTACTTCTGATCATGTCGAACGCGATGGAAGATCTCATCTCTGCCGATATCGAGGCATACCTCACGCAGCATGAGTACAAGAGTCTGTTGCGTTTCATCACGTGCGGCAGCGTGGACGACGGCAAGAGCACCCTTATCGGTCGGCTGCTGTATGAGTCGAAGCTGGTGTTCGAAGATCACCTGGCGGCCTTGGAGGCCGACTCGAAAAAGGTTGGCACCCAGGGTGATGAGATCGACTTCGCACTGCTGGTCGACGGGTTGGCCGCCGAACGGGAACAGGGCATCACTATTGATGTTGCCTACCGGTTTTTTTCCACCGAGGTACGCAAGTTCATCGTTGCGGACACGCCGGGCCATGAGCAGTACACCCGCAACATGGTCACGGGCGCGTCGACGGCGCAGTTGGCCGTCGTGATGATCGATGCCCGCAAGGGAGTGCTGACGCAGACCCGCCGCCATAGCTTTCTGGTGTCGCTGCTGGGCATTCGCAAGATCGTGCTGGCTATCAACAAGCTCGACCTGGTCGACTACTCCCAAGAGGCGTTCGACACGATCGAGGCGAGTTATCGGGCGTTCGCCGCCGAGATCGGGTTGCACGACATCGTGGCGATTCCGATGTCGGCGTTGCGTGGCGACAACATTGTCGAGCCGAGCCCGAACACACCGTGGTACTCCGGCCCGACGCTGGTTCGGTATTTGGAAACGGTTGAGATCGAGGAGGAGGTGCGGGTCAAGCCGTTCCGGATGCCGGTGCAGTGGGTGAACCGGCCGGATCTCGATTTCCGCGGGTTCTCCGGGCAGATCGTGAGCGGCATCGTGCGCCCGGGGGATCGGGTGCGGGTCGCACCGTCAGGTCTCACCTCGACGGTGGCACGAATCGTGACCCAGGACGGCGATCTCGCAGAGGCGGTCGCCGGTCAGTCGGTCACGATCACGCTTGCTGATGAGATCGACATCAGCCGCGGAGATATGTTGGCCGACGCGACCGATCCGCCGGGAGTGGCCGATCAGTTCGAGGCGCAGATCGTATGGATGTCCGAAACCGAAATGCTGCCGGGCCGCTCGTATCTGATGAAGATCGGCACGCGCACGGCTGGTGTTTCGTTGGCGCACCCGAAGTACAAGGTGAACGTCAACACGCTGGAACGCTTGGCGGCCAAGACGTTGGAGTTGAACGAGATCGGGGTCTGCAACCTCAACGTCGATCGGCCGATTGCGTTCGACCCGTATGACGCCAACCGCGATACGGGAGGTTTCATCCTGATCGACCGCCGAACGAACAACACCGTCGGGGCAGGCATGATCCATTTCGCGCTCCGCCGGGCCGACAACGTGCACTGGCAGGCCGTCGAAGTACACAAGGCGGCCCACTCACTTCTGAAGGGCCAAAAGCCATGCGTAGTGTGGTTCACCGGGTTGTCGGGTGCCGGGAAATCAACCATCGCCGATGTGGTCGAACAGAAACTGCACGCCGAAGGGCGGCACACCTATCTGCTCGACGGCGACAACGTCCGTCACGGACTGAACCGGGACTTGGGCTTCACCGATGCGGACCGGGTGGAGAACATTCGTCGCGTGGCCGAAGTCTCCGGGCTGATGGTGGATGCCGGTCTGATCGTGCTGGTGTCGTTTATCTCACCGTTCCGGGCCGAACGCCAACTCGCCCGCGATCGGGTCGATGCAAACGAGTTCATCGAAGTGCATGTCGACACCCCGTTGCACGTCGCCGAAGCCCGCGATGTGAAAGGCCTCTACAAGAAGGCCCGCAGCGGGCAGCTGCCGAATTTCACCGGTATCGATTCACCCTACGAACCGCCCGAATCCCCAGAACTGCGGGTCGATACCACCACCATGACCGCTGAAGAAGCCGCCGATCGGGTGATCGCCGCCCTACGCCAGCGTAGCTGCATGGCAGGCGACTCGTGACCGCCGCGTTTGCTGGCCTGGATGATCAGGCTCTTGCTGCGGCGATCGCTACTGAGGCCGGCCGACGGTTGCTCTTGGTGCGCCGCGAGTTTGCTGGGGAGCCCGCCCGGTTGAAAGCGGAGGGAGATCTGCAGTCGCACCACTACATCGTCGGTGTGCTTGGCGAACTTCGACCCGACGACGGGCTGTTGTCCGAAGAAGGCAGCCTCGACCCGACGCGGTTGACCAAGCCGCGGGTATGGATCGTGGACCCGCTCGACGGCACCCGTGAGTTTAGCGAAGGTGACCGGAGCGATTGGGCGGTGCATGTCGCCATGGTCGAGAACGGCGTCCCCACGGTCGGCGCGGTGGCACTCCCTGCGCTCGGCATTACCTTCTCCACTGGGACGGCACTGGCACGAACCGAGTCCAGCAACATTCCGTTGCGGGTCGTGGTCAGCCGAACCCGTCCAACACCACTGGCCGAAATGCTCGCGGCCGCGCTTCACGCTGACCTCTTGCCGATGGGTTCCGCCGGAGCCAAAGCGATGGCCGTCGTGCGCGGTGAGGCCGACGTCTACGCCCATTCAGGCGGTCAATACGAGTGGGATTCCGCCGCCCCCGTTGCTGTCGCTGCTGCCGCCGGACTGCACGTCTCCCGCCTTGACGGCAGCCCACTTCGCTACAACGCAGCCAACCCTTGGCTACCCGACCTACTCATCTGCCGCCCCGAACTGGCCAAGCAAGTAATTGCAGCAGCCATCGACTGAGCCGATTTCTGACACGTGCCGTGGTTAGCCTGCGGTTTCGCCGAGCACGAGGTCACCGACCCGGCCCATCAGAAACTGGGTGGGTGGGGTGGCGTCTGGGTACGAGCGGGTGAGTCCCGAGGAGATGAACCCGGCGTCGACAACGAGGGTGACGCCGCTGATGTAGCTGGCGGCGTCGCTGCACAAGTAAACAACGGGATATGCCTGATCGCCAGGCGTCGCGGCCAGAACACCGGCGTCGGATCGGTAGTCGCTCCCGAAGCCCAACCAGACCTCGGCATGAGCACGCGCCAGGGGAGTGTCGGTGGGGCCGGGCAGGATGGCGTTGATGCGGATGCCGTGCTGGAGGAACCGGAACGCCTCACGCGAGACGTAGGCGTTCATGGCCCGTTTGCTGAAGATGTACGTGGCCGTGTCCGGATGGGCCGCGATCCAACCTTGGGCCGAGTCGAAATCCGGCGTGTCGAGATACTCGTTCAGGACAGCTAACTCGCCCTCCCATCCAAGGCCGGCGGTGGAGGAGATCATGCCGATGGCTGACCCGCGGGGCAGCCGCCCGGTTGCACCGCCGACCACCAGTACTCGCTTGCCGTCGAAACGGAACCGATCTATGCCCATGAGCCGAGGCGCTCGCCGGGTGAGAAGGTGACCGGCAGGTGTCGCAGTGCGTACACACTGCCGCAGTCGTCGAAGCGCTGCACGCCGTCCCATTGCACCTGGAAGTCGGGCAGCCGAGTGAAAATGCCGCGCATCAACGTGGTGAACATCGCCCGAGCGTGGTGGGAGCCAAGGCAACGATGCGGTCCGAGACCAAACGCCATGTGCCGATTGTTGGTGCGGTTGATGTCGACCTTCTCCGGGTCGGGGAAGGCGTCTGGATCCCGGCTGGCGGCCCAGAACATCATCAGCACCTTGTCACCCTCGGACAGCTGCTCGCCGTGAAACTCGGTGTCAGCCGTGACACGTCGATACAGGCCGCCGCCTGGTCCGGCGATACGAAGAAACTCTTCGATCACTTTGTGCATGTTGGGGATGTTGTCGATCAGTTGCTGGCGAAGATCGGGATCCCGATCGATCAGCAGCAGGCTGTTGCCGGTGACGCCGGACGTGGTGTCCATCCCACCGAGCAGCACGAGAAAGGCGAAGTCCCGCAGCTCGATATCGGTGAGCATACGGTCACCGATCGGGGTGCGCATCATGTCGCTGAACAGGTCGTCGCCCAAGTGCTCGCGGCGCTTGGCAATCTCCTTCTCGATGTTGGTGTAAAGATTGGTGACACCTTCGAAGGCCTTCTCGGGAGCCAGAACGCCGTCGTGAATCATGGCGTGCACCCAGGTGACCCACTCGGGCCAACGTTCAGACTCCCAGCCGAGCATTTCGAGGGTGACGATGGCTGGCAGTGCCGTGAACAGTTGGTACGAAAGGTCGGCCTTGCCCTTCTCGATGAAGTCATCGATGAGGTCGTTGCAGATCTGCTCTATCCGGGGCTGCATGGCTTTGGCGTGGCCAGGGTTGAACCAGCTGAGCACGACCTTGCGGAACTCCTGCTGGCGTTCACCGTCGTAATCGATGGGAATGAGCGGGTCGATATAGGGCGCGCTGGGTACGCCCTTGGGACACTGCTGGCTGTGACCGGAGCTGAAGAGCTCCCAGTTCTGCACCGCGTCGTACACCGCGTCGTAGCCCCATATCGCCCAGAAGCCGCCGTGGTGTTCGGACCAGCCCATGGGGCAGCCCGACTCGTTGTACATCAACTCCTTGAAGACCTCCGTGTTGTTATCGCGGAACTCGGGGGAGTGATGATCGAAATCGATGACGTTCTTCTTGGCTATTGCCATGGCGGTCTCCTATTTCTCGATGATGATGGCGCGCTCGGGGCACTCTCGCGCGGCCGCCTCGAGCACCTTGAGTGGCACGGAGCCAACGGCCGCTTCGATCGCAACCGCCCTGTCCTCCAGGTCGATGAACTCGAACGCCTCGGGCGCGTTCGTAAGACACAGCGCATGGCCGCGGCAGAGATCCGGATCAACCCAAACCTTCATCGGTCCCCCTCGGACTAGTTGATGGTATGGGCCGGACAGTACGCGAAGTTGACACTTTCGTCAACCATCGTTATCTGGTCGGTGGTCAAAGGCGGAACCGTACGGGTGATTGTTCGACGGCGCCTTCCAAGGTGCCGGTGCGGGATGCAAAGAGCCATCGGTCGCCGTAGCGCCTGTATTCGTCCCGGTACACGCCCCAATGATCCACGCCCCACCCCGCGATCAGTACGAAATAGCTGCGGCCGGTGGCATGCGTGTCGTCAACCGTGTCGATAACCAGCCCACTGACGGTGTGGCGCGCCGGGTAGAACGCCGGTGGTGCGGCTGCGAAGTCCAGCTTGATCACCTCGATCAACGACATGATTTCGGCAGGTCCTAGGGCGTGGCCTCCGCTGACCTCGAACACGCCGTCAGGCGCGAACAGCGCCGCCAACTCCGCGGCCCGGCCGGTATCACCCGCCCGCGTGTAGCGCGCGGTCAGATCCATAATGCTGAGCCGTGCGCTGATCTCCTCGAGGTTCATGTCGTCTCTTCTCCGATGCGGTGGCGGGGATCGCCGATAAGTAATTCCTCCACGATGACCAGCACCACGCCGCCGGTGACTTCGGGGCCGATCACAAGGGATCGATTGTCCTGACGAGTCAGCACCACGCCGGCCTGCTCAAGAGCGTGGCGAGCCACCGCCAGGTTGGGCACTCGCAGCCCGAGGTTGCAGGTTTGTGGTCGTTCGTACGTCCACCCCCACAACTCCTGGCTTTCGGCCGGGGAGGAGGGGACGGGGTAGACAGCGAGCGTCACGTCACCCATCGAAACGCCCGCCTGCGGATGACCGGCCGACGCGTCGCAATCCAAGAAGGTGATCTCACGGCCGAAGAGTGCCGCGAACCGCCGGGCCGACGCCGCCGGGTCACGAACCATGACGCCAGCAAAGGCCATGTGCGTCACCTCAAGCAAAGGCAGGATTCCGGCCGGTGGAATGCGTGCGCCAAACCGCGGATCGAGGGGCTCTTCATCGCCGAACCATTCGATGACGATACCCTCGGTGCCTGTGGCCGCAGTGAACACGATGTGGGGCTCGGGACGCGATGCAACAGGTGCACCGTGGGCCTCCAGGTGGCTGATAGTGGCATCGATGTCTTGAACCTGCACCGCAACAGAGCTCATATGGGAGCCGAACCGACGCACAAACCGATCGACAGCCCCGCCATCCACGATGGGTTCGCCAATCTCGATGGCGTTGTCCCCAACCCAGGCCATACCGCCCCGCCGCCCGATCGCGGGGTGTTCCAGGCGGCTGTCCTCCAGAACCCGAAGCCCGACCAGTCGTACGAGAGCGTCACGGGTGCGTTCGTAGTCGGCCACCATGGCTGTGGCATGAAAACACCACCGGACTTCGTGCTGTGACATGCCTCTCCCGTCGAACCGAATCGATCCTACCAAAGGCAAGCCGTCTAACTTGACGCTCCCGTCAATTAGGCTGATGATCCCACGAGGGCGGGACCGACGCTGTTTGATTGATGGAGAGAAGAGTCATGGGACGTCTTGCTGGCAAGGTTGCCATCATCACCGGAGCCGGCAGAGGCATCGGGCGCGCCATCGCCTTGGCGTACGCGGCCGAGGGCGCCACGGTGGTAGCCAGCTCACGGTCGGCGGGGCCGGTTGAGGATCTTGTCGCCACCATCGGCAGCGCCGGAGGCGCGGCGATGGCGCTGACGTGCGACGTCGGGGATCGGGCGCAGGTAAACGAGATGGTGGCCAGAACGGTCGAGCGATTCGGCCAGGTCGATGTGCTGGTGAACAACGCACAGGGGTTCGGAACCGCAGCCCAACCAACAGGTTCACCCGGCTTTGTTCGGCTGGAAGATCATCCGGAGGACGTGTGGGACCACACATTCCAGACCGGCCTGAAAGGCACGCTCTACGGCATGCAGGCGGTGTTTCCGCACATGCGAGAACGAGGTGGAAAAATTATCAACTTCGGTTCGGGAAACGGTGTCGGCGCCATGCCGGGCACTGCTGCGTACAACGCCGCCAAGGAGGCGATTCGCTCCCTCACCCGCACCGGCGCAGCCGAGTGGGGACGCTACGGCATCTGTGTGAACGTGCTGGTGCCTACGATCATCACCGATTCGGCCAAGGACTTCTTTGAGCAACGGCCGGGCATTGAGGACAAGCTGGTGAAGGCGATTCCGTTGCGTCGAATGGGCGATGTAGATCGTGATATCGGGCCCGTGGCAGTGTTTCTGGCGTCTTCCGATTCGGATTTCGTAACCGGCCAGACGTTGCACGTCGACGGCGGCCAGATCTTGCACGCCTGATGACCTGGAACGAACTTTTCCGCGACCAATGGGTCGGCTCGGATCGCCCCGCAATCGTGACGGCCAACTTCACCTTGTCCGGCGACGAACTGGCCCGGCGCGCCGGTGGCGCGGCTGCATGGCTTGACGCGCTGGGTTTCGAGCGCGGCTCGTTTGTCCCATGCCTGGTGGATGAATCGGCTGATGCCATCGCGCTGGCGGTTGGCGCGACGCTGTCGGGACGGATACCCGCGCCGCTCGGCACAAAGATGCCCGCCGCCGACCTGGCCGTCGCGTTGAGGGGCCTTTGTGCGCGCGTGGTCATCGCCGAGGAACGGTTGGCGGATCTTGCGAGCGAGGCTGCCGCATTGGCGGGTGCAACGGTCGTGGTGCTTGGCGCCCTGCCCGTTGGCCCGGTCGTGTGCATCGATGTGGATGAAGACTCGCCCGCGCTGGTCATTCACACCTCGGGCACGACCGGTGCCCCGAAGGCGATCATCCCGAGCCATCGCCAGCTTGTGGCGCGCGTCGACATCTACTGCGCCACTATGCCGATTGATAGTGCCGACCGCTACTGCTCGGCCTCACCGTTTGCCCACACCGCCGGTATCACAATGGCCTACACCGTCCTGGCCCTAGGCGCGTCCATCATCCCCCAGGACTGGTTCAGTATCGACAAATGGCGCCAAGCCGGGGTGCTGGGTATGACCTGCGGGCTGTTAGTACCGACGATGATTGATCTGTTGCTCGACGCCGGCGCGCTGGCCGACGCACATCCGAGGGTTCTGCAATACGGCGCGTCTCCGATTCATCCCGATACGCTCGCCGCGGCACTCCGGGCACTACCCCACACCCAATTCATCCAGATCTTCGGGCAGACCGAAGTGAGCCCGATCTCGTGTCTCACCCACCAGGATCATCTCTTGGCCATGAGTGGGCGGCTTGAGCTTCTGCGAACCGTCGGACGGGTGGTGCAGGGCGCGGAGCTGCGGGTTGAACATTCCGATGGCGACGGCATAGGTGAACTGGCCGTCCGATCTCCGCACAGCTTCGCTGCCGACGCCGACGGTTGGCGGCGTACCGGCGACTTCGGACGAATCGACGCCGACGGCTATATCACCCTTCACGGACGCACCAACGATCGCATCATCCGCGGTGGCGAGAACATTTATCCGGTTGAGGTCGAGCAGGCGCTACTCAGGCATCCGGGTGTTCGGGAGGTCGCCGTTGTGGGTATCCCCGACCGGCGGTGGGGCGAGATCGTGAAAGCCGTCATCGTGGCCGAAGATGCCGAAGAGCCGCCGCCGATTGCTGAGCTGCAGCAGTACGTGCGGGACCGTATCGCTCATTTCAAGGTGCCCGCCGTCGTGGAGTTCGCCGCCGAACTGCCGCGAAACGCCAGCGGGAAAGTGATGCGGCGCCAACTACGAGCGCCCGATCCCGATCCCGATCCCGATCCCGATCCGTCGGCGTCCTTGGAGCAGACGGCTGTGGCGTTTCGCACATGGCTGGCCGCCCATGAGGCGGAGCTTTCTGTGCACCGCGTCGAATGCCTCGGTGATCTCTCCGATGCGCTTCTGGCTGATCGGCCGATCATGCACCGGCTGTGGGATGCAGGTTGGATGCGGCTGGGGTGGCCCGTAGATGTGGGCGGTCTGGGCGGTTCAACGGCACACCGCGCCGTCGTGATGGATGCCTTAGCTACCGCTGGCTACGCGGTACCCGCCTTCTATGGCCCGGTGGAGATCATCGCCCCCATGCTGATTCGTTACGCACCAAACCTGGCAGTCACGCACGTGGCCGCCAGCGCCCGCGGTGACGAGGTGTGGTGTCAGGGATTCTCCGAGCCCGACGCCGGGAGCGATCTCGGCTCTTTGCGCACACGCGCCGTCGAGGTCGAAGGCGGCTTCGTGATAACCGGCCAGAAAATGTGGAGTAGCAATGGTCAGGTGGCGCAGTGGTGCTGCCTACTGGCCCGCACCGGGGAGCCCGGCAGCGGTTACCGAGGTCTCACCATGTTCTGGGTAGACATGCACGCGGCCGGAGTCTCGGTTGCGCCGACCCGCTGCGAAAGCGGCCGGGCCGAGACGGCCGAGATCTTCTTTGACGAGGTGTTCGTGCCCCCGACCCACCTGATCGGGCCGGTTGGTGATGGGTGGAGCGTGGTGATGTACCTGCTGCAATTTGAGCGCGGCGCCTATGCCTGGGAGCGTCAGGCAGACCTGCATAGTCAGCTCCAGGGTCTGGTTGCGCATCCAACCCTGCCTACGAACGCGGCGACGCTCGTTGGTGAGGCCTACTTGGCCCTGTTTGCCCTGCGATCTCAGGCAGCGCCGACGTTGATGACCCTGGCGGGTGGTACCGATCTTGGTCCCGAGATTTCGGTCGACAAGCTGCTTATGAGCGCCGCCGAGCAGAAGATCTCCGACGTAGCCCGCCAGCTGCTGTGGCCGGTGCTGGAACTGGACGACACCGACGAGGCGGTGTTGTGGCGGCGGCGTTGGGCGTATTCCCGCATCACCACGATCTACGGTGGCGCGGCCGAAGTGCAACGCGATCTTGTGGCCGAGCGACTGCTTGGTTTGCCGAGGGTGCGATGACCATAGACGGAGATGAACTGGCGCTGGTCCGGGCGTCGTTGCGTCACGTGCTCCACACCTCGGCCGCCGTAGACGTTGCGGGGGCACTCGTTTCGTCGGGCTGGGTGGACTTGTTGGCCACCGACCCGGCTGTGGCCGTCGGCGTCTTGGCCGAGGAACAGGGCTCGGCGCTTCTGGCTGGCCCAGTGGTTGACTTGGCGATGCTGCACGGTGCCGACTTGGACATCGATCCGACCGTGGCCGTTGTGCTTCCCCCACTTCGCTCGGGTGAGCCAATGGCGGCGCATGCGGTTGGCGACGGCTGGGCCATTGACGGGCTGGTACTCGCAGGACATGGGAGGGCTGACCGGTTCTTGGTCACCTCATCGACAGGGCTCCTCATCGTGCCGGCGGCGAGTCTGACGTTCTTGCCCGTGGCGGGTGGTGACGTGGGGCTTGGCCTGCATCGAGCCAACGGAGTCGTGCCAACATCTGATGTGGAGGTCATGGGTGATGAAGCGGCCCGTGCCGCAGCAATCGCCGGGGGTCGGCGGGCGCTTGCCGGCGAATTGGTGGGTGGTGCCGCGCAGATGCTGGCCAACACCGTGGCGTATGTATCGCAACGTCACCAGTACGGGCGGGCTATTGGTTCGTTCCAAGCGGTAAAGCATTGTCTCGCCGACGTCCACGTCGCGACCATTGCGGCGCAGTCGGGCGTGGCGGCCGCATGGCAACATCGCGACCCGGTGACGGCGATGGCCGCGAAGTGCCTCGCTGGTCGGGCCCATCAGCTGGCCTCCACCCACTGCCATCAGGTCCACGGTGGCATTGCCTTCACGACCGAGCACGGGTTCCACCGATGGATTCGGCGAGGGCAACTCCTCGACTCGCTGCTCGGTACCTCGTCGCACCTCACCGACGAGCTCGGTCGACACCTCATCAGCTCCGTGGCCGTGCCACGTGTGCCAGCGCTACGCAACGAACGATAAGGAGCCAGCATGGGTGTTCGGCTGACCAAAGACGACGAGGGCATGCATCAACCCGGCGGGGAGATCAACTGGAATGAGAGTCGGTACATCGACTTCTGGGATGCGGACCGGCATCTGGGCGGCTGGTTCCGCATCGGGGCGCGCCCCAACGCGCACTACGCCGAGATGTCAGCGTGCTTGTTTCTGCCCGACGGGCGAGTGGCGTTTGCCTTTGAGCGTGCCGAAATTCTTGCCAACACGCTGGAGGCTGGCGGCCAAGTGTGGGACATCACCGAGCCTTGGGGGTCGAACACGGTGAGCTATCACGGCACGATGTCACTGTTCGCTGATCCGTGGCTGTTGACCAACCCGAAGCAGGCATTCAGCGCCAGCCCGACCGCCGAGGTCGCCATCGATCTGCGCTGCACCACCGCTGGCCTGGGCGCTACGATGGGCCAGGACCAGGATCAGCACCTCATGGTATTTCTGCCGGGCCAGGCCGCCTTTCACTACCAGCACATGACCCGTGTGCAGGGCACAATCGTCATCGGCTCGGAAACCTACGAGGTGGACGGACGCGGCGGGAAAGACCATTCGTGGGGTCCGCGGAACTGGCACGCCAAGATCTATCTGCGCTGGCTCACCGCCTGTATCGATGATGACAACGGGTTCATGCTGACGCGAGCGGTTGGCCCGACGGCACAGACCCGCAGCGGTTTTGTGCTCGTGGATCGCGAGTTTCGGGTGGTTGATGGATTCGACATGGTGAACCACTACGCGGGTGCCCCCCACTACCAACTTGATCGTACGGAGGTGACGGTCCGGGCAGGCGACGTGACCTGGACTGCTGTTGGTACGCCGCAGAACTATTTACCGCTACGGCACCGTCAGCGCAATGATGCTGGTGTCGACGCCACACTGCGGATCGTGAAGCAGCCCACAGAGTGGACGTTCGAAGACGGTCGCAGGGGATCGGGGCATCTTGAATATCACGACCTGATCGAAGACGGCGTGCCGGTCGGTCTTCATGACTGAGCCCCCCTCACCACCCGGCTTGGCACCAGCGGCCGTTGAGGCGTGGATGACTGAACACGTGCATGGCTTGGTTGCACCAGTTCAGTTCTCGTTGATCGCCGGCGGACATTCCAACCTCACCTATGGCGCCACCGACGCCGTTGGGCAGGAGCTTGTTGTACGGCGGGGGCCGCTTGGTCGCTCGGGTGGCGGTGCGCACAATATGGCGCGCGAATACCGAGTGATCCAGGCGCTGGGCGACTCGAACGTACCGGTGCCGCGAGCGTTGGCGGTATGCGAGGACGACACGGTCACCGGATCTTCGTTCTTTGTGATGTCCCGGGTGTCGGGTGCGGTCATCGATAACGAGGCGGCCGCCGACCGGTACCTGCGCGACGTCGCAGCTCGACATCTCGCCGGCGAACAGCTGCCCGACGTACTGGCCGACCTGCACCGGGTAGACGTCGATGTCGTCGGTCTGGGAACGGGGGGGCGACGCGAAGGCTTTCTGGCCCGCCAACTGGCCCGATTCAGCGGCCTGTGGGAGCAGAACGCCACGCGTGAGCTACCCCTGCTTACCGAGGTGGCGGTCCGGTTGGTGGCGTTGGCTCCACCTCAGCGCTACACCGGCATTGTGCACGGCGACTACCGGATCGGCAACGTTTTACTGAGCGGATCGGGTCGGTTGGCGGCAGTTTTGGATTGGGAGTTGTGGTCGCTGGGCGATGTTCTGGCCGATCTGGGTTTCCTGCTGAACAACTGGTACGAGCCGAATGACCCCGCGCCATTGGTGTTTATGGAGGTACCTCCGACGGTAACCGGCCAGTACGGCACACGGGCTGATGTGATCGAGCGATACGCTCGGCGAACGGGGTTTGACGTCTCCGACATCGAGTATTACCGAGCCTTCCAGCATTGGCGCGTGGCGGTGTTGGCTGAGGGGGTAAAGCGCCGCTACGAGTCGGGCCAGATGGCCAGCGGCGACGTGGATTTCGTCCATCTCAACCAGCGTGTGCTTGATCTGGCCGACCTCGCCC
>JANMCE010000229.1:0-6491 GCA_031360915.1 Actinomycetes bacterium
CGCTGGTGCCGACCTGGTGCGAGTGTGCCTCGCCGACGGCAACACCGATCAGGCGGCGGCGATCGCCGACACACTCGAGGCAATCGCTGGCCGCAGTACGTCAGCCGTCGCAGCCGGCACGGCGCGATGGGCCGTTGGGCTTTGCCGCAACGAGGCCCGGCTGGTCGCCGATGGCGCGTCGATGCTGTCAGCTGTGCACCGGCGTCCGGAAGCGGCCCGAGCGTTCGCCGATGCGGCGCAGATTTCGGCTTCGATGTCGACCGACACGAGTACACGCGAGCACGCGGAGACAGCGCTGGGGCTGTTCGAAACGATTGGTGCAACGCAGTGGGCTGACCGTCTCCAGTCGACCCTGAGAGCAGCAGGTTTCAAAATCGGCGGGTCGCGCCCACCAAGCCGACCAGCGCTCGGCTGGGAAGGCCTGACCGACTCCGAAGCCCGCATTGTGCAAATGTTGGGAAACGGCCATACGAATGGCGAGATAGCAGCGCAGCTGATCATCTCGCGCCGCACTGTCGAGTCGCACCTCGGCCGTGTCTACCAAAAGCTCGGGTTCACGAGCCGGGCCCAACTGGTCGCGGCCGCGGCTCGCCGATAAGGCATGATCTGTTCGTCCGTCGCTAGAAGGAAGTCGCCACCATGTCTGGACCACTGACCGGGTATCGCATCATTGAATTCGCCGGCATCGGTCCGGCTCCGTTTGCGTCGATGATGCTCGCCGACATGGGCGCTGACGTCATCCGTATCGACCGCGCCGGGCCGAGCACAGACAAGCCCGTCACCGACGTGATGCTGCGCGGCCGTCGCAGCGTGGCGGTCAACCTGAAGCATGCCGACGGCGTCGCTGCTGTGCTTCGCTTGATTGAGACGGCAGACGGCGTCGTGGAGGGATTCCGTCCGGGCGTGATGGAACGCCTCGGCATCGGCCCGGACGCCTGCGCGGCAAGGAACCCGAAGCTCGTCTTCGGTCGCATGACCGGTTGGGGCCAGGAAGGGCCGTACGCACACGCAGCCGGACACGACATCAACTACATCTCGCTGGCGGGCGCACTGGCACACATCGGCCGAGCCGGGGAGGGCCCTACGCCTCCGCTCAACCTGGTCGGTGACTTCGGCGGCGGTGGCATGTTCCTTGCCTTCGGGATGGTGTGCGGCATCCTTGAAGCACAACGAAGTGGCCAGGGTCAGGTGATTGATGCCGCGATGGTGGATGGTTCAGCCAGCCTGATGACGTTCTTTTGGGCCTTGAAGCACGCTGGCATGTTCAACGAAGGCAGTCGCGGTACCAACCTGCTCGACACCGGCGCTCACTTCTACGACGTCTTTGCGTGTGCCGATGGCAAGTACGTGTCGATCGGTTCGATCGAGCCACAGTTCTACGCCGAGCTGTTGCGCATCACCGATCTGGGCCATGACGCCGAGTTCGCTCGTCAGTACGACACGACCATGTGGCCGCGGCTGAAGGCGCGCCTACGTGAGGTCTTTGGTGGTAAGACTCAGGCGGAGTGGTGCGCGCTGATGGAGCACACCGATGTCTGTTTCGCCCCCGTGCTGACTATGAGTGAAGCAGCCGCGCATCCGCACAACCATGAGCGTCAAACGTTTGTCGAGCACAATGGCTTTCTACAGCCAGCACCGGCGCCGCGCTTTTCGCGGACGAGCACCGCACTCTCGCACGCGCCAGCTCGGCCCGGTGCCCACACGCGCGAGGTGCTTGCGAGCGCCGGATACTCCAGCGTTGACATCGACCAGTTGCTTGCCGGCGGCGCAGCCTCGGTGTAACGAGAGGGCCATCGCCACGCCTCAGAAAGGGGAGCGCTGCTAGCGTCTGGGCGGTCCCTATGAGCACACTTGTCTTCCTCCACGCCCATCCCGACGACGAATGCATCTCGACCGGCGGAACGATGGTGAGGGCCAAGGCGGAGGGCCACCGAGTCGTGTTGGTGGTTGCTACTGGCGGAGAGCACGGCGAGAAGCCTGATGATCTCGGCCCTAACGAAACGCTCGCCGATCGCCGCAAGATCGAAGTGTCGACGTCGGCTGCCACGCTTGGCGTCGATGCGATTTATTGGCTTGGCTATGTCGATTCGGGCATGACCGGGTGGGAGCAGAACGCTGATGCCGAAGCTTTCTGGTCGGCTGACGTTGACGTGGCGGGTGCCCGGATGGCGCACATTCTTCGTGAGGAGGATGCCGATGTTCTGGTCGTGTACGACTGGCACGGCAACTATGGGCATCCCGATCACATTCAGGTGCACCGGGTCGGCCACGCAGCATCGAAGCTGGCGGGCACGCCAAGGGTCTTCGAGGCCACAGTGAATCGTGACGCCGTTCGAGACTTCTTCAAGATGGCCGCCGAAATGGGTGGCGAGATGCCATTCGATCCTGATGCGCCCGCGGATGACGGCAATCCGTTCGGCGAGCCCGAAGCCATGCTCACCCATAAAGTTGACGTCACCGACTACGTCGTACAGAAGAAGGCCAGCATGGCGTGCCACGCCAGCCAGATCAGCGACACATCGTTCTTCCTCACCATGCCGGATGAGGCGTTCCATGCCGCGTTCGGCACCGAGTGGTTCATCGAGGTCGGTAAGCCAGCCGGCGTCAAGTCCACCTGGCTGTTCGACTAATGGCACGCCTGGTTCTTGTCCGCCACGGTCGAGCCACCGGCGGATGGGACGACCACCCCGATCCGGGCCTCGACGAACTCGGTCAGCGGCAGGCTGTCGCCGTCGCTGATCGTCTCGCCACCGGTTCGCCGGTAGCGATCGTGTCGAGTCCGTTGCGGCGCTGTCGCGAGACGGCTGCCCCACTGGCCACGATCTGGTCGGCTCAGATAACGATCGAAGCGCGAGTTGCCGAGCTTCCTTCACCCGTTGGCGTGCCCCTCAACGATCGGGTCGGCTGGTTGCGTAACGCGTGTCAGGGCACGTGGAGCGAACTCGGTCCGCGCTACCAGTCGTACCGCGATGAGTTGGCGGCATTCTTGCTTTCGCTGGCCGAAGACACCATCGTGTTCAGCCACTTCATCGCCATCAACGCCGCTATCGGCGCAGCCACCGGGGATGACCGTGTCGTCATCCATAGCCTCGACAACACATCGTTCACGGTTCTCGAACACAACGGCAGCACGTTGCGATTGGTCGAAGCGGGCGCCGAGGCCGAGACGCTCTTTCGCTGATGACGGGTCAATCGGGTAATTTGCCGTCCTTGCTCGCCGTCTCGTCCATCGCCGTTCGCAACTTCCATAAGGGCTTCGCCTGGTTCGTCATTCTCGGAAACGCCTTCGCTGGCATCTGGGCGCTGCTGGCCCATAAGAAGCCAGCGCTGCGCACCCGGGCGCTGTGGTGGTTCACCGGCATAGCCGAGGTTGCTGTGTTCATCCAGGTGATGGTCGGCACGTATCTAGTGGCCGGGTTGAAGTTTGTGCACCCCAAGTTCCACAGCTTCTACGGCTTCGTCGCCATCGTCGCCGTCGGCATCCTCGCCTCGTACCGCCGCCAGTTGGCCAGCCGAAAATACCTGCTCTACGGCGGTGGCGGCCTCTTCATCATGGGCCTCGGCATCCGAGCCATGCTCGTCGGTATCACGCGTTAGCGGGGCCAGCCTGGGTGTCCTCCTCGCTAACCCAGTGTTGATTTCGGGCTGTATCTCATTGGATACATGCCAAAACGAAAGAGGGCTGCGCCAGCTCGATAGCTTGACTTAGTCTGATAGACTTAGTCCATGACGCGAACGGTGAATGTCCATGAAGCGAAGACTCATTTATCCCGCTTGCTCGACGACGTTGAGGCCGGAGAGGAGATCGTGCTGGCCCGTTCGGGTCGCCCGTGTGCGCGGCTTGTTCCTCTCGCTCCGGTGGCTGGTCGCAAGCTCGGCTTTCTTAAAATCGATCTTGGTACTGCCTTTTTCGAGCCGCTTGATGAAGAGGAACTCGCAGCGTGGGAGTAACAGTTCTGCTCGATACGCACGCGTTACTTTGGGCTGTGGGCTGTCCTGAGAAGCTCAGTACAAGAATTCGCACTCAGCTCGAAGATCCACTGTCGACTGTTCTGGTATCGACCGCTTCGGCCTGGGAGATCGCGACGAAGTACCGCATCGGAAAGCTCGACGAAGCTGAGGAGTTTCTCGCCAACTATTACGAACACCTCAGCTCGCTCAAGGCAATGGAAGTGCCGATCACGACATCGCATGCGCTCATGGCAGGTGGCTTTGACGTCGACCATAGGGACCCATTCGACCGGGTCATTGCTGCGCAGGCCGTCGTGCTCGGACTACCGGTTGCCACGAAGGACGCCGCCTTCAAGCGCTTTCCCTGTCGAACGGTGTGGTGATTACGCCGCGGCCAGACGAGCTCGAAGGGCGTCGAGTTGCTGACTGAGTTCGATCGGCAGACGATCGCCGAACTGGGCGAAATGTTCCTCGATCTGGGGTAGGGCCCCCTGCCAACCAGCAACGTCGACGGACAGCAGCGTGTCGAGGTCGCCGGCCGAGATGTCGAGCCCGGTCACGTCGAGCGCGCCCGGCGTCGGCAGATAGCCAATGGGCGTCTTGACCGCGTCGGCGGTGCCGATGACACGCTCGAACGCCCACTTGAGCACGCGAGAGTTTTCGCCGTAGCCGGGCCACAGGAAGCGGCCGTCCTCGTCCCGCCGGAACCAGTTGACGAAAAAGATCCCGGGCAACTTCTCGGGTGATGTCGCGGAACCGATCTTGAGCCAGTGGGCGAAGTAAGAGCCCATGTCATATCCGCAGAACGGCAGCATGGCCATCGGGTCGAAACGTAGCTTGCCCACGGCGCCGCCAGCGGCAGCTGTCGTCTCCGAGGACATGGTCGAGCCGAGGAACACGCCGTGTTCCCAGTCGAACGCCTGCTGCACAAGAGGCACGGTGGTGCGACGGCGACCGCCAAAAAAGATGGCCGAGATCGGCACGCCGGCTGGGTCCTGCCACTCAGGTGCAATCGACGGGCATTGCGCCGCACTGACAGTGAAACGGGCGTTCGGGTGGGCAGCGGGAGTGTCGGATTCGGGAGTCCACTGGTTGCCACGCCAGTCGGTGAGGCGGGCTGGCTTGTCGGCTGTCATGCCTTCCCACCACACATCACCTTCGGGCGTCAACGCTGTATTGGTGAACACTGCGTTGCCCCACAGTGTGGCCATGGCGTTGGGGTTGGTGTCGTCGCCGGTGCCGGGGGCCACGCCGAAGAAACCGGCCTCGGGATTGATGGCGTAGAGCTGTCCGTCAACGCCGAACTTCATCCAGCAGATGTCGTCGCCGACCGTCTCAACATCCCATCCCTTGATGGTGGGGACCAGCATGGCGAGGTTGGTCTTGCCGCACGCCGACGGGAACGCTGCCGCGACGTACTTCACGATCTTGTCAGGCGAGGTGAGTTTGAGGATGAGCATGTGTTCGGCCAGCCAACCATCGTCCCGAGCCATCACGGACGCAATGCGCAGCGCGAAGCATTTCTTGCCCAGCAGAGCGTTGCCCCCGTAGCCCGAACCAAATGACCAGATGTTGCGGGTCTCGGGGAAGTGCACGATGAACTTGTTGTCGGGGTTGCACGGCCACGGTACGTCAGCCTCCCCGACCTCAAGAGGTGCACCGACGGAATGCACGCACGGCACCCACTGGTTGTCGCCGAGGGCATCGAGTGCGCCTTGGCCCATGCGGGTCATAGTGCGCATGCTTACTGCAACGTAAGCGGAGTCGGTGAGCTGCACACCGATGTGGGCAATGGGGGAGCCAAGCGGGCCCATCGAGAACGGTACGACGTACATGGTGCGACCGTGCATGCAGCCCTTGAATAGGGCGAGCATGGCGGCTTCCATGTCAGCCGGATCACGCCAGTTGTTGTTCGGGCCGGCATCGGCCGCGTCCTTCGAACAGATAAAAGTGCGATCTTCCACGCGGGCGACGTCGCCCGGGTCGGAGTGGGCCCAGTAACTGTTGGGCCGCTTCTCATCGTCGAGTTTCACGAAAGTGCCGGAGGCAACCATGCCCGCGCTCAACGCGTCGTACTCTTCCAATGTGCCGTCACACCAGTGGATGGCGGCGGGCTCAAAGACCCGCGCCCATTCATCCACCCATGTACGCAGAGCCTGGTTCGCCGTTGTTGCCGTCATCGTGACTACTCCTCAGTGAGCGCCCTGATTTGTCCCGCAAGAGAATGAAGTTGTGTTGCTACGCAGATGCAGGCGCAAAGCCCGGAGTACCCATGTCGCCCTCGGAACCGAGGCGCAAACGCGTGGCCCGACCAAGATCATCGAGGTCAAAGACCACGCGCTGACCTTGCCGGAGCATGCGAAACACCGACCCCTCGAGTGCGACCGGTGAAAGGTCGTACTCGGACAGGTCGGTATCTCGAAGAACTAAGCCGTTGCCGGATGCTGGGTCGTACGCTTTGATGACGCCTTGCATGATCCGGTTCCGCCTCGATCGCTCAGTGGCCGGCTTTGACGACTTTGCCGGACTTGATGCAGCCG
>JANMCE010000243.1:0-6409 GCA_031360915.1 Actinomycetes bacterium
CCCGTCCGCAATCCCCCACCCAAAACCAAAGCCAAGTCCACCAAACAAAAAGGTCGCCCCCGCCCCAACGCCGCGAAAGATCGCTAGTTGGTGGCTGACGACGAGCTTGGTTGACTGATGGTTCGGGTTTAGATCGGGAGCGTCCCCTGTTTGATTTTTGGGTGTATCTCATCGGATACATGTCAAAAACAAAAGGTGGCAGAAGGGGACGGCTCTCCGAAATCAATCTGTCTTCCATGGGTTGATGATCTCGACTGCGGTATCGGTGAAGTCGTCAACGTTGCGGGTGGCGAGCACCGCCCCGTGGCTCCGACACGTGGAAGCAATCTGGGCATCGGCTGTACTGATCGGCCGCCCGACTCGCTCTCGGCCAACGACGATGTCAGCGTAGTGAGCAGCTGCCGTCTCATCGAACGGAGATATGCGGTGCTCGAAATCCTCGGACAGCAGCGCTTCGATACGTTCGGCTAGGTCGGTCTTTCGTCTCCCGTCCGGAAGCCGAGCGACCCCGTAGAGCAGTTCGGCAACTGTGATCGCCGTGAGATAGACCTCGGCGGCAGGTTGGCGGTTGACCCAATCAAGGACGGCAGCCGCCGGCTTGAGCCGCATGAGTTCGGACACGACGTTCGTGTCGAGGACTATCACGGCAGCGTGGCACCTCGGGGGAGATCGGTGCGCGCTGGCAAATCGAGGTCGGCTCCTCCGATTGTTGCGAATCGTTGATGGACACGACTTCCAAGTCGGTCTTGTGCTCTTGGTCCTGTCAACGCGTCGCGCAGGATCTCTCGCACCTCGGCCTCCATCGAGCGGCCCCGTTCAGCGGCCCGCACCCGCAAGCGGACACGTAGTTCGTCATCCAAATCTCGAATGGTAAGCGTTGCCATGGCGGTCCTCCTTCGTGGGCTACTTTGCATGCAATGCAAGCAATGCTAGCAGATCCAGCCGGGGAACAAGGTCTCCATCGGGCGGGCTCAGTCGAGTTTTTGGGTGCGAAGCCAGGCGATCATGTGGGTGAGGCCTTCGCGCAGGTCGACTTCGGGTTTCCAGCCCAACGCGGTGCTCGCCAGCGTGAGATCGGGTTGGCGTTGCATGGGGTCGCCGATGCGCTCCGGCGGCATGGGAACCACCACGATTTCCGACGATGAGCCCGTCAGCTCGACCACCAGTTCGGCCAGTTCGCGCAAGGTGAATTCCACGGGGTTGCCAATGTTGCACGGGCCAGTAATAGGACCGTCGAGCAGCTTGAGGAAGCCCCGGATTTCATCGGCCACGTAGCAGAAGCTGCGGGTCTGCTCCCCTGTGCCGTACAGCGTGATTGGCTTGCCCAAGATGGCGGCAACGCAGAAGTTGCCCACGACTCGTCCGTCATCGGGCTTCATGCGGGGGCCGTAGGTGTTGAAGATGCGCACGATGCGCACATCGAGCCCGTGGGTGCGGTGATACGCCATGGTCATGGCTTCGGAGAAACGCTTGGATTCGTCGTAGCAACTACGCGGGCCAATGGGGTCAACGTTGCCCCAGTACTCCTCGCCCTGCGGATGCACGAGTGGGTCGCCGTAGACCTCGCTGGTGGACGCCAGGAAGTAGCGGGCCTTCTTGGCAACCGCTATGTCGAGCAGGTTCTTGGTGCCGACCGAACCAACGGCCATGATCTCCAGCGGGATACGCAGGAAGTCATCGGGCGAAGCGGGTGATGCCAGATTCATGACCGCATCGAGGTGACCGTCGATGGTGAACGGTTGGGTGACGTCTTGCTCGATAAACGTGAAGCGCTCGTGGGTGAACAGCTTTTCGATGTTCTTGCGCTGACCGGTCAGAAAGTTGTCGACAACAATGACCTCATCTCCGCGCGCTAGCAGAGCGTCGCTGAGATGGCTGCCAAGAAATCCGGCCCCACCCGCAAGGAGGACGCGCATTAGCTCCGGCCGATGCCGACGTAACTGAACCCGGCGCGCTTCAATGCCGCGCCATCCAGCAAGTTGCGAGCGTCGACCACCGCCTTGCCGTTCATGACAGCAGCGACCTTGTCGATGTCGAGCCACTTGAACTCGTCCCACTCGGTGCCGACGAGCAAGACGTCGGCTCCTTCGGCTGCGGCGTAGGGATCGGCCGAAACCTTGATGCCATTCAAGTCAGCGTGCACCGTTGGATCGTAGCCTTGGACGGTCGCGCCAGCAGCGATGAGCATGGCGGCAATTTCCAGCGACGGTGACTCACGAAGATCATCGGTGCGCGCCTTGAACGACAGGCCCCACAGCGCGACGGTCTTGCCCGATACCGATCCGCCCACGGCCTCCTCCACCTTGCGCACGACACGACGCCGCTGCTCGCGGTTGACCTCGACCACGCCCCGAAGCAGGTCGAAGTCGTAGCCGGCGTCCTCGGCGATGCGGATCATGGCGTAGGTGTCCTTCGGGAAGCAGCTGCCACCCCAGCCCGGTCCGGGCTTCAAGAAGTCCTGACCGATGCGCTTGTCGGAGCCAATGCCGAGCACCACGTCGTTCACGTCGGCACCAACCGCTTCGCAGACGGCGGCGACCGCGTTGATGAAGCTGATCTTGGTGGCCAAGAACGCGTTGGCTGCGTACTTGATTGTTTCGGCAGAAGCCGGATCGGTGATGATGAACGGTGCTGCGATGCCCAGGTAGAGCGACGCAACCTTGATAGCGGCAGCCTGATCATCGGCACCGATGACAATACGGTCGGGGTTCAAGAAGTCGTGCAGCGCGGAGCCTTCACGCAAGAACTCGGGGTTGGAAACCACCTTCACGTCGGGGCGGCCCATCGCCTGCTCAACGATCTTGGTTGAGCCAACCGGCACGGTCGACTTGTTCACCACGATGGCCTCTTGGGGCAGGACGACGGCGATCTGCCTGGCCGCAACCTCCACGTAGGAGAGGTCGGCCGAGCCGTCCATCCCCTGTGGCGTCGGTACACAGAGATACGCGAATTCGGCGGTGGCCGCGGCGGCTTCGGCTCCGAGCACGAACGAGAGACGGCCCGACTTGATGCCCTCCTTCACGAGCTGATCGAGCCCTGCCTCCACGATGGTGATCTCGCCACGCTGCAGCGAAGCGACCTTGGCTTCGTCGATATCGGCGCAGATCACATCGTGACCGAGTTTGGCGAAACATGCACCCGTAGTAAGACCGACGTATCCGGTGCCAATGACAGCTATGCGACTCATGGGCGGAAATCCTACTCTTCGGGCCGTCCGATAGCCCTAGGTCGATAGGCACGGCCAACTAGCCTCACTCCTATGCCGAACCAGCCCCGCCGTTGGATGTCTGCGGGCGAACACGTCGCCGCTACTGCGTGGACGATCTGGCTGATGTGGCCGTTCATTCGGCCGGATCGTTACGTAGTTGGTTTCGACACGCTGGCTTACACCGGCCCCAACTTTGCGGTCGGGCGACGGCAATGGACCGCTGGCCATCTTCCCCTCTGGGATAGCGGAATCTTTGGCGGCGTTCCCCATCTGGCCAACCCCCAGACGGGCGAGCTGTACCCTCTCAAGTTCCTCGGCTACTTCTTCAACAACAACCGGGCGATCGGATTGCTCGCCGCGTTGCACATGCTGATCCTGGCCAACGGGCTCGTTGTTCTGGTGGCCCGGCGGCTGTCGTTGCGGGCGCCTGCCGGCGTGGTTGCGGCCGTGGCGTTCACCGGGTCAGGCATGGGAATGACGAAGTCGATTCAGTTCGAGCAGCTACTCGTGCTCGCATGGTTGCCGTGGATCTGCGTGTGCATTCACGGACTGTTCTTTGGGAATCATCAACGTCGTTGGATGGTCGGCCTGGCCGTGGTGACCGGCCTCACCTTGCTGGCCGGACATCCGCAGATTGTGTACATCGAGTTGCCGATGTTACTCGTAGTTGTGGCGGTGTGCACCTGGGTTTCGGGGCGTTGGAAACGACTGGGCTGGATTATCGCCGCCGGTGCGCTCGGCACATTGCTGGCCGCGCCGCAGCTACTTTTGGCGGCGCAAGCGACGAGCCGAGCCGCCGTGTCCGAGGTTGCGAAAGCATCCCAGAACAACGCTACGGGCTTCGCAGTGAACCCGGGCAGAGTCGTGCAGACCTTGCTCGGCAACCCACGCAGCCTTGACCAAGTCACGTCGTCAGGCGGCTTCGAAACGGTGAGCTTCCTGGGCGCGTCAGTCGGGCTGCTGGCGCTCATGGGAGCGGGTGTGAGTTGGCGTCGCCGGCGCGGCCCAACCCTATTGCTGGTCGTCACTGCGATGAGCGGCGTGCTGTTGGCATTCGGACCCTCGACGTTCTTCCATCGAGCTGCCCGCAAGATTGCGCCCGGCTTCTCCTTCGCTCGCGTGCCCGCCCGATGGATGATCATTCCGACGTTTCTTGCGGCCCTCGCCGCAGCTGCGGCCATCGACGCGCTGCGAGTCGCGCGCCTGCCCGTGCGAGCATTCCGCAAGGTGCTTCTGGCCGCCGTGCTGATCGCACTCGCATCGTTTATTGGGTCGGTACAGGCACCGGGGCGCCTGGTCATCGGCGCCTGGCTGGGTACGGCAGCACTCGTGGTGGCAGCGTCATGGTTACGACCTCGTTGGCTGGCCGCGACGTTGCTGTTGCTCCTGGTCGCGGGCGAACTTGGTCGCTACAACACGCACAGTTTTGGCCGATCATCCATCCGCCGCCAACCGGTGACGGCGTTGGCCGGACCGGTTCCCAAGTTTCTGGCCAGTCATCCCGGGCGATCCTTGGCCATCACCAACGATGCCGCCGACACGCCCTACCTGGTCAACGGGTTGCGGCCCAATGCCAACAACCTGGTCGGCGCCCGCTCGATCGACGGCTACGACGGCGGCATTCAAATCACCAAGCGTTGGCTAACGGCGATGGGTCGGGCCACCGGTAGTGAACTCAATCCGTCCGTCACGTTGCGAGGGCAGATCGGTGGACCGCTCAACCTCGATGCGTTCGGTCGACTCGGGGTGCACTACCTGGTCTTGGAAAGTCGACGTGACGACGTAGCCGTGCTTTCGCGGGGCTGGACTGGACCGGTGCTCACCGACAACACGCTGCAGGTGTGGGAGAACCCGCGCTGGGTCGGCGAGGCCGTCGTTGTGTCGACCGCGGGGGTCACTGCGGCCAAGGTGGTTCGGCGGCGGGACGGCTCGGTATCGGTGGCGACCAACGGCACGGCCGGCGTGCTTCGTGTGGACGAACAGTACGAACCTGAGTGGCAGGTGACGGTAGACGGCAAAGCCGCTCGACTGGTTGAAGTGGATGGGTTCTCCGTCGGCGTAGCGGTGCCGGCCGGGCAGCACGCCGTCACCTTTTCCTACGGCTCAAGCCTGTTCTGGCGAGGTCTCGTTGCATCGGGTGTTGGGCTACTCGTGCTGCTGGCTGTGTCGTTCTTCGACCGTCACCAAACCGAGAAACGCTACCGCCAGATCGATTTCGACCCCATCGGCTAAGGGCGTCGCGCTACCACGAACAGGCTTTGGCCAAATGGCGGTTTGATGCGTTTCTCGACGGCCCGTATGGCGGGGATGAACCAGCGGTCGTAGATGGTGGAGAGATGGCCCGCGGTGGGCTTCGCGCCCACGACACGGACGATCAGCCACCATGCAAAGAAGCCCGGCAGGTTGGCATATCGAGACTCGATAATGGTGAAGCCGCTGGTGACGAGAAGGCTTTCAAGATCACGTTTGCGATAGCGGCGACAGTGCCCGACCAGCCGATCAAACTCGCCGAAGAGCGACGGGAACGCAGGCACCCAGATGCACACTGTTCCACCCGGTGCGAGCCGAGCAGCGATGTCGGTGAGGAGGGAACGGTCGTCGGTGACGTGTTCCAGTACGTTGAGCATCACGGCCGTGTCGAAGTTCCCATCGGTGACGTCGATGAGCGTGCCGTTGATCACGGTCACATCGCTGAGATCCGTGAGCTGCTGTCGAAGCGGAGGGATCAGTCTGGCCGATGGCTCGACCGCCGTTAGCGATTGGCCGAGGCCGCGTAGTTCCCTCGCGTAGGTTCCGCGTCCGGCGCCGATTTCGAGGATGTGACCTTGGGTGAATGGGCGCAGCAATTCCAGCACCCAGGCCTTGTAGTTCGTGGCCCCTTCGAGCTCGGCAAGCACTTCATCGAGTTCCGATTCCGAGTCATCCGAGGTTGTGTCGTGAAGCGCCTTCGCCAAGTTCTATGCCCGCGATTTCGTGATGACTTTGACCACCGGTTCGAGTCGCTGCACACCGACGCGATCACCGAATGGTGAGTAGCGCACGATGCAGAAGATGGCTCGAATGCCATCGCGCCAGCCGATCTTCTTTCCCTCTGCGTAGGTGCGTCCGTCGTAGGAGATGCCAACCTCGTATATCCGCCAGTTACCCCGAGCGATCTTGGCGGTGATCTCTGGTTCAACGCCGAACCGGTTCTCTTCGAGC
>JANMCE010000250.1:0-19255 GCA_031360915.1 Actinomycetes bacterium
GGCCGACACCGTTGGCGGAGGCTGCCGTACGACGGAACTCGACGTGCCCGGCGTGCGTCACGACATCTGCGCAGCTGCTCACCCGCTCGGCATCGCCTCGCCGGCATTCGCAGCACTCCAGCTAGAGCGCTACGGCGTCACCTGGCGGCACAGCGAAATAGTGGCCGCCCACCCGCTCGACGATGGGGACGCGGCCCTTCTGTATCGCGACCTGGCCACCACAACCGCTCAGTTCGACAATGATCGTTGGGCCACCCTGTTCGGTCCCCTGCTCGAACGCTGGCCCAAGGTGGTCACCACCCTGCTCAGTCCGCTTCTGCAGTTCCCTCGCCACCCGGTCACATTGGCCCGACTTGCGCCCGGTGCGCTTGCGGCCAAACGGGTCGGGAGATGGCTGAAAGACGAGCGGGCCGCCGCCCTGTTCGCCGGCATGGCCGGACACGCGATCCAACCTCTCGACCGGCCGCTGACCACCGGCGTCGGCCTTTTCCTCGGAGCCGCTGGCCACCGGGTCGGTTGGCCGGTCGCCGAGGGCGGCTCACAGACCATCATAAACGCACTGGCCCAAGTGATCATCGAACATGGCGGTGTCATTCGGACCGGGCATCCGGTGCGATCCCGCCTCGATCTTCCCACCGCCAGGGCGACGCTGCTCGACACCAACCCTGGACAGTTCTCCACTATCACCGGGTACTCGGGAAGGGCCTACCGCACCTTCAAGCACGGCCCCGGCAGTTGCAAGGTTGACTATGTCTTGAGCGCGCCGATGCCCTGGACGAACCCCTCGGTCGGCACCGCAGTTACCGTTCACCTCGGCGGCACCATGGCCGAGATACTCACGGCCCAACGACAGGTGGCAGCCGGCCACGAAGCCGACCGTCCCTATGTGTTAGTCACCCAACCCGCCGTCGCCGACTCGACCCGGCGAACGGGCGCCGGTGAGCCGCTCTGGGCGTACTGCCACGTGCCGAACGGCTCCGCGGTCGACGCGAGCGCCGCCATCGAGACCCAGTTCGATCGGTTTGCACCCGGCTGGCGGGACCTCGTTCAGGCCAAGAAAGTAACAACGGCATCCGGCTTCGCGACCTACAATCAGAATTATGTCGGCGGTGATGTGGCCGGCGGCAGCCTCGCCGGGTTGCGATCGGTCGCTCGACCGAGCATCACACTTTCTCCCTATCGGACACCGGTCGAAGGGTTCTGGTTGTGCTCGGCTTCAACACCACCCGGTGCCGGCGTGCACGGCATGTCTGGCTGGCACGCCGTGACCGACGTTCTTGCCGCTGCCAGGCATAACCCCGACAGGCCCGGTTCGCTCAGGGTCGAGTGATGGGCTGCCAGGTAAAGGTTCCGTCGGCGTTCAACTCGTAGAGATTGGCGCCAACAAAACCGTCCTTGGCCTCGACCCACGTGTTGCCGGTGTGGGTGATTGCGTACCAGGCCGACGGACACCCTATGTACGACACGTGACTAATCTGCACGGCGAATGCCTGATGCAGGTGGCCGCTTACGACCGCCTTGACGTTGCGATGCTGCGTGACGAGCCGCACCATGTCGCTCGCTCCGTCGAGCTGAAACCAGCGGTGCGTACTAAGTGTGATCGGTGGATGATGCATCGCAATCAACGTCGGTCGACCCTCGGTGCGAGCCACCTGTTCGGTCAGCATCTCGATGTCGACGCGACCGTGTTCCGTTGCCGGGATGACCGTGTTCACGACCACTATCTCCCACCCCGGCACGGTCACACTGGTCGAGCCAAAGACCTGCTCCACCTGAGCCGTGACGTCATGATTTCCCGGTGTCGCCATGATGGGGACACCGAGGCGCTCGACAATCGTACGGACTCGGGTCGTCCCTTCTGGCGACGCGTCATCGGCAATATCACCGGTCAGCAGCACTGCGTCGGGCGAATGAGTTCGTAGCGCGTCGACCGTTCGTTCGAGACACGCGTCGGGACCCAGAAGATCAGCGCGGTCGGCGGGCTGCTGGCGCAGATGGGTATCGGTGATCTGCGCAATCCGGAAGGAACTCATGGGCCAAACCTACGGGTAAAACCTTGGATTCGGATGTGACCGGCCGAACTGGTGACGGTGGCTCGTGAAGCTGTCGAGAACTCAGACCGCGACCTTGGCGATGAGTGCCTGGATCTGCTCGAGTTCCTTCTCACCACTGTCGCGAGCGACAACCTTGCCTGTGCCGTCCACCAGCGCGAAGAACGGAAAACCGGTCAGGCCGTACGCGAGGCCCGCCTGAGATTTCGTGTCGTCCGCCACGATCGCTCCCGGCCAGTTCTCTTTCGCCAGCCATGCCGATGGCGGAAAGTTGTTCTGGTCCGACTTCACACCCGTTGAAACAGCGACGACTTCAATTGATTTCGGGATGGACCCGTCGTTCGTCCACTTCACAATGCGGGGCACTTCACGCTGACAGTGTGGGCACCAGTGCGCCACGAACAGAATTAGCTTCGGCTTGCCGTCACCTGGCTTGATGGTGACGGCCTTGCCAGTGAAATCGTGACCATCGATCGTCGGCGCCGTCGCACCGATCGCCGGGTCTAGCCCGTTGTCCGGAAGTGGTACCAGGGCATCGCCCACGATGGTGACGGGTTGGTTCTCGGCCGGTCCGGCCACCGCCGCACCCGTGGTTGCCCCCGTCTTGCCCGCAAGGGTGGTCGCAACGGTGGTCACCTTCTTGTCGTTCTTGTTACTCGTGATGAACGTCAACGCCAACGCACCCAGCAGCACCGCTGCGCCGATCGCAAGGATCTTGCCGGGGCCCGTCTTCTTGGGCGCGACGTTCGCGTCGGTGGAGGGTGGTCGGGGCGGCGGGGGCAGAGGTTGGGAGTTCATTTGGATTCTCCGGGGAGGGTGAAGAGCGTGAAGATGAAGGCGAAGCCGGTGAGGGCCATGAACGCCAGGGACATGAAGCCGAACTGACGGAAGTACACGAACGTACAGGGAACACTTACTGCGCACGCGCCGGTGTCGAGGCTGTGGATCCATTCGAGCAGATAGTGGTACGTAGAGACGAGCGCGCCAATGCCTGCCAACGCAAGCGCGTATGGACGTACCTTGTCATCCCGCCGAATCGCCGCGACCGTCAACACAATGGCCAGCGGATACATGAGGCAGCGTTGATACCAACAGAACAGGCAGGGTGTGAGGTGGCCCACTTCGCTGAAATACAAGCTGCCTGCCATCGCGGTCACAGCCACGATCGCCGCCACCGTCACGCGGTTGGCGCGAAGGGTCGCAACCGAGCCCGACAGCGAAGGAACGTACCGACCAACGGTGGCGATCAGCACCCCGACCAAGGCGGCGATAGTGAGGAAGGCGAAGAAACGCTCGGCCGATTCAATGCTCATGGCATCCCCATTCTGGTCGGTTGGCCGGTTCGGTGTCGGTGCAGGTGAGCCGTACGATGGGTCACATGCCTGCCGATTGCCCGATCCTGGTCGATGAAACCTGGGTCGCTTCGCACCCCGATGCCATCCGAGCCGATGTCCGCTGGTACCTCGACGGTCGTGACGGCCGCGAGGTATTCGAGACGAAACACATTGCCGGGGCGATCTTTGTCGACCTGAACGGCGATCTGTCCGGCCATGGTCGTGCCACCGATGGCCGCCATCCGCTGCCTTCGCCCGAGGGGTTTGCGGCCAATCTCGGACGACTCGGTATTGGCGAACACGACACGGTCGTGGCTTACGACGACTCCGGCGGTGGCACGGCCGGGCGACTGGTGTGGATGCTGCGCACCATTGGGCGCAGGGCCGCGCTGCTGGACGGTGGCCTTGGTTCGTGGTCTGGTGCCACGGCGAGTGGACCATCTATTCCACGGGAACAAACCAAGGTCCCTTTCGTTCGTTGGCCAGCCGACAAGATCGTCAGCGTGGACGATGTCGCGGCGCGTGCCGGGGCTTCCCTGACGGTGCTCGATGCGCGGTCGGCCGAGCGCTACCGGGGCGAGAATGAGCCGGTAGAAGCACGAGCTGGCCACATTCCTGGTGCCGTGAGCGCCCCGTGGAATCAGAACCTGGACCCCGCTACCGGTCGCTTTCTCCCGCCTGCACAACTGCGCGCCCGTTTTGAGGCACTCGGTATTTCCGACGACGACGACGTGGCCGGATCGTGTGGTTCGGGCGTGTCGACCTGCGCCAACCTGATCGCGTTGGAATTGGCTGGAATAACCAACGCCAAGCTGTTCGTGCCGTCGTTCTCCGGGTGGGCCGCAGATCCTGCTCGTCCGGTTGCAACCGGCGCCCACTAAGGTTTCTGCGTGTCTTCCACCGGTCTGGCCGCGCTTCCAGAACTTCGCGCGCAACGCCGCAAGAATCGCATCGCCAAACTCGACTGGTTTGATGCCGCCTACCGCGCCTACCTGACCGGATTCGTCGGCATCCTCGTCATCTTGTGGGTGTCAGGTCTCATTGGCGGCAACAAGGTGACCGAAAGCGAATTGATCTCGGTCCGACAGCATGGGCCGGCGGCGCTGGGCATCGTGGCCGCACTAGCGATTGCCGTTGGCCTTCGGTCTGGCAGCCGCGGCGGCCCGTTGGCGCTCGAAGCCGCCGAGGTGCGTCACGTACTTTTGGCCCCGATCAACCGCCGCACCGTGCTCATGTCGTCGGCGATTAAGTCGGTTCGCCACACCGCGTTCGGTGGACTTGCCGTCGGCGCGGCATTCGGCGTGATGGCCGCGCGCCGTCTTCCCGGCAATCGCTGGAGCTGGGCGGCGTCGGGTGCCGGTTTCGGTCTGGTAGCCGGACTGGCCATGGTGGCCTTCGCCTTCGTTGCGTCCGGCATCCGGTTAAAGCGGGCCATTGCGACCGCGCTCGCCGGCATCGTGTTGGCCGGTGCGATCGCCGATCTGATGGGCAAGCTGGTGTGGCCGACAACGGCTATTGGCAGTATCGGACTCTGGGCCCAACGGGCGCGTCCCCTCGACGCGCTCGCTCTCGTCGTTATCGCAGCCGCCATCGCATTCGGTCTCAGCCGCCTCGACCGGCTGTCGTTGGAGAACGCCGAAAAACGCACCGCACTGGTCGGCCAGCTGCGCTTCGCTGTCACCATGCAGGACCTGCGCACCGTCACCGTGCTCCGCCGTCAACTCACCGCCGAAGCACCACGCACCAACCCGTGGTTCGGCCTGCGCAAGCGCAAGCCGAAGCGGAAGTTCCCGGTGTGGGGTCGCTCGTGGCAGGGCTTGCTGCGCACGCCTGTCGGTCGCGTGGTGCGCATGATCGGGCTCGCTGCCATCGTCGGCTTGATAATTCCGGCCACCTACAAGGGCAACGGCGCGCTGATTTTCGTGTCGGGTATCTGCAGCTATCTCATCGGGCTCGACATCCTCGAGCCGCTGGCCCAGGCCGTCGATCACGTCGACCGCACCGACGCCACCCCAATCGATCGCGGCCTGTTCTTCCTCCGTCACCTTCCCGCGTCGGCAGTGGCGTCGGTGCTGCTTTCGATCATCACTGTGGGGGTCGCGTTGCTTTCGGTGCACAACAACCTCGACCGCAAGATCGTGCTACTTGCCTCCCCTGTCGCGTTGCTGACCGGCCTGGCCGGCGCAGTCATCTCGGTCATGATGGGTGCGCCCGAGCAAACCGCGTCGGCCCAGGTGCTGCCGCCGGAAATGATGGGTGCAAAAATTGCGGCACGGGCCGTGTGGCCGTTCATGATCGCCATGTTCGGCGGTGTGCCACTGCTCATGGCGCAGCGGGCCAAGGCCGCCAATTTCGACCCCCTCGGTTCGTTTACCCGCTCCGCCATTCTTGTCGCGTTCGTTGTTGCGTTTGTCGCCGTATGGGTGCGACATCGTGATGCGGCCAGGGCGTGGTGGAAGCAGACCATGAAGGACTCTCAGGAGCAGGCCGCGGCCCGCCGGAAGCAAGCATGAAAAAGGACATTCGATGATCGCCCTCGGCCTGAAGGGCCTTACCCGAACCTACGGCGACCTTGTTGCGCTCGAACCCCTCGACCTCACCATCAAAGATGGTGAAGCGGTCGTGCTCATCGGTCACAACGGATCCGGCAAAACCACCATGATGCGCATGGTGGCCGGCCTACTCGACCGGACCGAGGGCGACGTCACCATCGGCGGCCACACCGGTGGTTCGCTCGAAGCGCGGGCCAAGTTGGCCTACCTGTCCGATCAGCCGACCTTCTACGACGACCTGTCGGTGTGGGAACACCTCGAGTTGGTTGCCCGCCTCCACGGCAACGGCGACTGGGAACAGCAGGGCGCGGATCTGTTGGGCGAACTGGGTCTGTACGAGCGGGCCGATGATCTGCCCACCACGTTCAGCCGCGGCCTCAAGCAGAAGGCCGCCATCGCTATGGCCTTCGTGCGGCCATTCGATCTGCTGCTGGTCGACGAACCCTTCGTTGGTTTGGACGCGACCGGTAAAACCGCCCTGCTCAAACTGCTCGACGAAGCGCATGATCGTGGCGCGGCACTCGTCGTCGCCACCCACGAGCTGGCGTTCGTCCAACGAGTGTCGCGCTGCATTGCGTTGCGTGACGGCGTCCTCGTTTACGACGGCACCACCAAAGACCTCGATGTCCTCGCGCTCGTCTAGCGAGTCTGCTTCCGTATTACGATGGCTGATATGTCAGCCGACTTGCTCACAAGCCAGCCGGCACGGACGTGAGTACGGGAACCTGCATGCCTAGCGCTCCTTCACTGTTACAAAAAGTGGCGAGGATCCTTGATGCGCTCGCCAACGACGGCGGCACCATGGGATTGTCGGAAGTGGCGCGCACCTCGGGCGTAGCGAAATCCAGCGTGCACCGAATCTGTGTCGACCTGATCGAGTGGGGTGTCGTCGAACGCAACGGCGACGGCTTCCGTCTGGGACCACGCCTTTTCGACCTAGGTGCACGGGTGCCGACTCGTCGCCGCTTTCGCGATACGGCTCTGCCGTTCATGGAAGAGCTGCTCTCTGCGACCGGGCACAGCATCCACCTGGCGGTACCTCTTCCCGACATGGTGCTCTACGTCGACAAACTGGTGGCCCGATCATCCACGCCGACACCATCAAGCGTGACGAGCAACGCACCGTTTCATGCCTCCGCGACAGGCAAGGCCATGTTGGCGTTCGGTGATCCGGAATGGACCCGTCGCATCTTGAGCGGACCGCTACCAGCACTCACGTCAAAGACCTTGATCGACCCCATTGAACTGGCGAAAGATCTGGCCCGCGCCCGCAGTCTCGGGTACGCCGTGGAGCACGAGGAGATGGTCGAGGGGTTTGCATCCATGGCCGCACCGCTCATCGGCCTCGGCGGCGCCGTCGTCGGTGCCATATCGGTGACCACATCACTCGACAGTCTCGACCCCGCAACATCGAGCCTGGTCTGCACGACCGCGGCGTCCATCAGTCAACGACTCGGCGCCCCGCCACCGGCAGCACTCGCCGCAAAGGCAGCAGGGCATGAACGCATCTCTTGATCAACTCGTCCTACCCCGGCGGGTAGCCGTGCGGGGCGATCACCCCGTGATGCTTGCGAGCACGATGGCGGCGAACGCCTTGGCCGTGTATTCGAGTGGCACCATGCCATCAGCGATAGCGGCAACGTGAGCGTCGGGCAACGCAGCTGACCAGCGGGCGATGTGGGGGTGGGCGAAGACGTCGGCCTGATGGTCGATGAGCGTCACGGGAAGCTGTCCGAGCGCAGGAAGAACATCTTCCATGCGCCAGCGGCCGACGGCTCGATGCCCAGTTGTTGGGTCGGCGACGAGTAGCGCGTCGGCGACGAAGCGTTGCAGCAGGTCCGAGCGATCGGTCGGATAGAACTGCGCACGACCGGCGCAGAGTCCTTGGGCATAGGAGTTGTCGTCGGTGCGCTCGACCTGATCGATGCCGGGGCCAATCCGCGTGGCGCGCTCCGCCCTGGCTTCGGCGTCCATCCAGGGAGGCGAACTGAGGATCAGTAAGGCGATCAGATCCGGCCGACTCGCCGCCACTTGTGCTGCTACCGCGGCGCCCGTGTGGTGACCGATGAGATGGCACCTTTCAATACCATCGGCCGAGCAAGCAGCCGCAATAGCTTCGGCGTAGGTCGCGATCTCCCCGCCGTCAGGATGCGGTGTCGAGCGACCCATGCCGGGCAGATCCATTGCCAAGACTCGATGCGAGGGACCGAGCAGTTCCATCACTTCGCGGAACTCATCACCCGACCGCGGCGTCTGGTGCAGACAGACGATCGGCACATGGCCGACGCCAGCTTCTCGCACATGCACGGAGCCCCACGGAACCGGAATCGACCGGTGACGAATGGTCATCGATTGTGCTTGTCGAGAAACTCGATGGCCAGCGCGTTGTAGCGGTCGGCCTGTTCGTGCTGGGGCCAGTGCCCACAGTCGTCGAAGAGCACCAGTTCGGAACCAGGAATGTCTTCGTGCATTTTGCGAGCTTCGGGCACATCGCCAAACGGATTGTTGTTGCCCCAGATGATCAGCGTCGGGATGTCAGCCAGCTTGGCCAGCGTTTCGGGCCGGAGCAGGTTGCGCTGGCGCACCTCCATCTCCTGCAGGCAGAGCAGATGGTCGATGTTTCGGACGAAGTCTGGTTGGTGATAGATCCGATGCCGCACGTCGACGAGTTCTTCCGACACGTCTTTGGCTGGGTTGTGCATGAGCAGGTTGAGTCGCTTGTGGGTGAGTTCGAGATCGTCGGTGAGCACCGCCTGCCGAGTGGAGGTTTTGATGCGTTCCATGATCTCGGGGTTGGCCTTCGTGCCACCAGCGGCAATGAGCTGAATGGTCTTCACGCGCGTCGGCGACTCTGCTGCAAACGCAGCGGCGACCCAGCCTCCCAGGGACTCCCCCGCCAGGTTCGCCTGCTCGATACCCGTCACAGCAAGGAAGTGACGAAGATGCTCCACGTAGCGCGGGATCTCATAGTCGTAATCGGGTTTGCCGGTGTACCCATGGCCGAGCATATCGATGGCGTGGCACCGGTAGCCGGCCCGCACGTGGGCCACCATGTTGCGTGTGAACGCTTCGAGATGCCCACTGGTGCCGTGCAGAAACACTAGGTCGGGCCCGTCGCCGGCAACCAGACGACGAGTCGGGATTCCGCCGGCGTCGATGGTGTCGACCGCGAAGTCGATACCGGTGAGATCGAGCCATGCGGTCATGGTGTTCCTCCGGGAGTTTGTGGTACATCGATGACCGCAACGGCCATACCGGTGAGCCATTCGGGCATGGCCGAGTACGCGACGGTGCGGCTCGGCGCCCAGCCACAGGCCGCGGCGCACGCGATCCAGTTGCGTAGTTCGTTGGCGCCGTTGCCTGCCGTTTGTACGAGATCGTTTTGATGTTTCATGAGCGAACGACCGTCGCCTGCGGCCAGTGTTGCGAGCACCTCTTGGTCAAACGATTCGTTGATGACAGAAGGTGCCGCAAGAACGATGCTGCGGCGACGATTCTCGAAGCTCGCCCAGTCGTTGCGACCGTCGAGCCACGACTGAACGAGATAGTTGTCATCGTCCGACGCTGGCGCGCGCCAGTCGGGAAACGGCAGCGTGTGGCTAAGCCCGCCGGAGCCGATCACCGCCACCCGTAGATCGGAGCCATCGTTGGACACCGCAGCCACGAGCGCCTCGCCAAGCGCGGCGCATCGAGTAAGCGTTGGGAGCGGTGGTGCAAAGCAATTGATGACGACCGGAACGATGGGCGTGCCGTCGGGAACGAGATATTGCACTGCGTGAGTGACGCCGTGATCGATGGTGAGTCGCAGCGAAAACGCCGGGTCGAAATCGTGGGCGTTAAGCTGCTCGACCAGATGGCGAGCGAGTGAAGCATCGCTCGGCAGAAGGCCCGAAGGCGTGCCGTGTTCTCCTGCGCCGATCACCTCGCCGACACCGACCGTGAACGTTGGCATGAGATCAAGCCAGAAACCACGGAAGTGGTTCGGCCCGATCACCACAACAACGTCGACGTCAGCCTCGACCAACGAGTGCTTGGCCCCCGCCAGTCCATCGCGAAACTGATGGGCGCGAGGCAGGTGATCGACCGCATCCCACTTCGTGTTCATAAGGGTGGTGTGCGAGGCCAGCACGCCGCGCACGATGCTGCTCACAGGTCACCGCGATCTCGGTTGCAGACATCGACGACGGTGCGCACCAGCAGTTCCGCGAGTGTGGTCATGCTGGTTGCATCGACGGTATTCATGCCCTCGGCGAACCCGAGCTCGTGGCCATCGACCAGCACTTTCGGTAGGCCGATACGCATGGTTGGGATGCCGCGATTGCGCAAGATGTTGGCGTCGGTCGCACCGCTCTGACCGGTCGGTTCGACATGCGATCGCTGTTCGATTGCTTCCCATGCGCGGCGACCCGCGGCGCAGATCCAGTGGTCGATTGGCGTACGGCTACCAGATATCGCTAACACCAATTCGGCAGAGAGATCCACGTCCATTAACGTGCTCAACTCAGCAACGAGCGCTCGGTGCGCGTCCAGTGGTGACGTGTCGGGAAACAGGCGTTGGTCGACCCTTAGCGATGCCACCGCCGGCAGGAACGCAGCCATGCGTTCCCAGCCGCTGTGCAGCGACGCGACCATGGCTTGCGGCTCCAAGCTGCCGGTCTGATCGGTGCGTTTGGCAAACCATTCTTCGAGATGAAGCACCACGCGGGCCGCATCAGCAATGGGGTTGCGGTATGGGATCCGATGCTTGGCGCCTACGTAGGTGTGCGTGCCCCGCACGGTGATGTCGGACCACGCAATGCCGACCTCTTCGTGCTGCACAAACCAGCCTGACTTCGCAATGATGGCAGCGTCGGCCCACACGCCTTGTTCGAGCAGGAAGCTCGCGCCGACACCTTGGCCGGTGTGCCGACGGTGCAACGGATCACTGGCATCCTGACGAGCGTTCGTAGGCATGCCACCCGCACCAAACGCGACGATGACATCTCCGGCCAGCTCCGTTTCGTAGAGCGCCATGGCAGCCTCTATCACGGCGGCGGCGTGGCCCTTCGGGTTCTGCGCACCGAGGCCCACAACTCGCTCGCCATCCACGACGGCGTTCGCACGGAGATGCCCATCGATGCGATCGGCCACCCAGGGCACGTCGTCTTCATCGCCACTGGTGACTGTGTCGAGCGGCGAGTACAGCATCACCGTTGGGCCGCGCCCTGCCTTCGGACCGCGAGCACGAAGACGACCCCACACATTGGCCATCCGATCGTCAATCGGCATCAATCGGCCATCGATCCCAGCGTGTTGGAGAAGACCAACGATGTACTCAGCGAGCGGACGTTCATCGCCAGTCGGCGACGGAATATTCACCAACGACGCGCACGTTTGCAGCAGTCGCTGTGGAGAGATGTCGCGAAGCGCCACGTCGAGAGTCATCGCTTCTGGTCGGGTACCCCGACCCATGTTCCGGTAGTCTTGGTGAGCAGCGCGACCAGTTGCTTGCGACCAAGGATCGCGCCAACGACTGCCGCGATGACGAGCAGGAATTTCACAGTGTCACCGCCGTCTGGTTCGAGTTGAGGAATGCGCTGACCATGGCGTGGTAGTCGGCGGGACGTTCTTCCTGCAGGTGATGGGACGCATGATCCATGATGTAGAGCTGACCACGGGGCACCATGCGCGCCAACATCAGCGGATAGTCGGGCGTGAGGAAGGCGTCGTACATACCCCAGGCGAAAAGCGTCGGGCACACAATGGTGCGCAGGTGATTCTCTAAGTCCTGCCACTCACCGCGCAGGTCATCGGAGTGAGCGGCCAGCGACATTTCCTCGCGATCAAGGCTCTGCTCGTAACGCCGTTGCACGGTGGCGTCGGGGATGAGTGACGCGTCGTACCACTCAAGCTCGGCCATAAGGCGACGCATCTTGTCGAACGTCGGGCCCTCTCCCCCGAAGTATGCGTCGCGAACATTGCGACCACGCCGAGCGCCGTCCGGCAACGGTGCAAGCGGTCCGTAGAAGACCGGCATGGAACCAGTGATCACCATTGACCGCACCCGATCGGGATACTCAGACGCCAACGCAATAGCGATGGTGCCACCCCACGAATTGCAGACGATGTCGACCGGCTCGCTCAGCGCCAGCGCGTCGAACAGCGAGACCATCGACGCGGCGAGCCAGCTCCAACGCGGACCGTTGATGACCGGTTTCGACGACTTCCCGTACTGCACGAGATCAACAAACACGCACCGTCGATCGGCGGCGAACAGTGGCGCGACACAACCAAAATCGGTCCAACTCGAACAGCCCGGACCGCCGCCGTGCAGGAACACGACTACGGGCTTGGCCGAGCCAGCCGATCCGGCACATTCGATGACGTAATAGTCGACGCCGTCGTTCGCCATAACCGTACGTCCCGCCGGCTCCGGCCCAGGATCAAGTGGATGCATCACGGCGCTCCGAAGTCCAACGCCCACGACATGCCCTCAGTCTCGGACGATACGACCGGTCCAACCAGCCAGCCGGTCCGTTCAGTAGACCATCTCGTTCGTGCTCACTGAAACGGCTCGGAAGCGAACGGGTCGGTTACCGTGTCGAGTCAGTGGATACCAGCACCGCAGCCCTCGTTGCCGCCCTGCAGGACGCGGCGGCCGCCAGCCGGCAACTGGCCGTGGCTATTGATCGAGCGCTGGGCGTTCTCGACGCGGCAACTCAGCAGGTTGCCCAGCCAATGCCTCAACGCGGAACGAAACCGCAGCCCTCCATCGGCCCGCGTGTGGCCCGACGGCCACTGCGATTGCCGTCGGGTACATCGGCTGATTCGGTCGACGGCGCCGCTTGGATGTTGACGGCTGCTCACGCCGCGGTCATCGTTGACGGCTACGGAGTCGCCCACCACCGCTGGCCAAACGCGAAACCCGCCGCCCAACGCGAACGAGTACTCGACACCCTGGACGAGTTGGTCCGCCGCCACGCCGTCGACATGCACGTGGTGTTCGACGGGGAGGCTGGTGCCCCGGAACGAGCCGATCAAAATCGCCAGGCTGCCGTTCGATTCGCTCCTGCCGGCACCCATCCGGCCGAGACCATTCGTGAACTGGTCCAAGCCGTTCCGGCCACCCGGTCGGTCATCGTGGTCACTGACGACGAAGCGGTGGCTCATGAAGCATGGGCCGACGGCGCCAACGTGTTGACCTGCGGCGTCCTGCTTGCCCTCGCCGGTACCGACGCATCGTTGCCATAACCAAGTCAACGAAGGAAGGACCGGCGTCGTTGCCGGTCCTTCCTTCGTTTGTTCGATTCTTCCGAGGTTGCCTCGTCGGGGGGTGACGAAGCACGCAGCGGTCACGAACCCTTGATGAGCTTGGCGTCCTTTCCAATCACGAACCAGGACCCGCCTGAGCCTTGGCCGTTGGTCTCGCCCGCAGCGGTGTCCCCCGAGAAGTAATAGAGCGGCCATTTGCCCAACTTGAGCTGTTTGGTTCCGTCGACTCGGGCAACGGTGGTGAATTGCCCCTTGTCCAAACCGCTGCCAACGGCGATGTCACCGTTCACGAGCACAGCCGGCCATGCCTTGGCACAGCCGTCCACGCAGGTAGATGTCCCGTCGACATCTTTGGTGAAGGCGTACAGCGTGCGGCCTTTACTATCCACCACGATGGAACCGAGCGCATTGTCGGCAACCCCGACGATCGAAGGTGCCGCAGTGGCAGCAGAAGCCGTCGTGGTTGGCCCAACGGCTGCCTTTCCGTAGCCCGCAGTGGCGGGCGCAGCCGCGGCGGTCGTCGGCGCGGCCGCAGCCGTGGTGGGCGCACCGCCAACAGCGGGGCCGGGAACGGTGGTTGCATTTGGTGTCACCGCAAACCACACGCCGCCTGAACCTTGGCCGTTCACATCGCCAGGTTTTGCGTCACCACTGAAGTAGTACAGCGGGAACCTGCCGGCCATCAACTGCAGCGTTCCGTCAGCACGGGCACTGGTCGAAAAGATGCCGGAGTCGAGCCCAGGGGCCACGGTCCAGCTCTCGTCCACGATCTGCGGCGGCCACGCTTCGGCGCACGTACCGGTGCACGTGCTCTGAGCGTTGACATCGTTCGTAAAGGCGTAAAGCGTGCGGCCCTGAGCATCAACTAAAATCTGGCCGACCGGGCTGCTCGCCGCCTTCAGAGCGACCCCCGCACCGGCTGCCGGCTTGGCGCCGGTGCTTGGTGTCGGCGCTGCGGAAGCAGTGGGAGCTTCCGCTGCGACAGGGGTGGCCTTGGTGGACGAACCGCATGCGGATAGGGCCAATGAGGCTCCCGCAACGATGGACAGGGACAACATTCGAAGGGTGGTTGTTTTCATGGGTCGGGTCTCCTTGGGAGTGGGTTGGATGTTGATGAATACGCAACGTGCGCTTGATCGGTTCATTGGGTTCACCGATCATTTCGACACGGTCAGTTGACCGTGCATGGTTGGGTGGATGTTGCAAACAAACGCGTACGTCCCGGGCTTGATCGGTGCGGTCAGCGCGGCCTGCGCCTTGCCCTTCACCGTCACATCGAACGAACCATTCGACGCCGAGATCGTGTGCGTATCGCTGTCGCGGTTGGTGACTTTGATCTTGACCCCCGGCTTCGCTACGACGGGCGTGAACGCAAAGTCCTTGATCACAAGCGTTGCCCCCATAGCGGCAGCGGGTTTGGCGGCTGCCGGCTTGGCCGGAGCGGCACTGGGAGGCGCGGACGATCCGTTGTTCATGAGTAGGGCACCGGCGGCGAAGACCGCAGCAGCGGCACACACCACGAGCGACCCGGTGAGTCGTGTCGTCATGGTCACGGATACGGACCATCGCTGCAGCGCGGTTCAAAACTGCCTAAGAAAAACCGTTGGGCCGTGCTCCTGCGTACGCATTCGTATGACGTCCATCACCGATGCCTCCGCCGCACCCCCTCGACAGTCCACCCGAATGGCGTTCGTGGCGATCACCGGCGGTCTCATATCGCTTTCACTCGGTGTCTACGGCCGCGTCCATCAACCCACCGGACGACGCATCACGTCACTGTTCTTCCCATCGTTGCCAGCCATGAAGGCCTGGCTGGGAACGATCGTGTTCGCGCTTGCGTTGTTCCAGATCCTGTCCGCCGTGGCGATGTACGGCCGCCTTCCTATCCTGAAAGCGAAACGGCCGTGGCTGCCCTATGTGCACCGCTGGTCCGGCACCGCAGCGTTCCTCGTGTCCCTCCCTGTCGGCTATCACTGCCTGTGGGCCCTTGGGTTTCAGACCGGCGGCGCCCGTCAACTGGCGCATTCGATCATGGGCTGTTTCTTCTACGGCGCGTTCGGCACCAAGCTTCTGTGCCTACATACCGCCAGCCTGCCCAAGTGGCGCCTGCCGGTCGTCGGTGGCCTGTTAGTCGTTGCGCTCACCGGAATCTGGCTCACGTCCTCCCTGTGGTTCTTCACCGCAGTCAGCTTCCCAGCGCTTTAACAGCAACTTCCGGATCGAGCCCGGTGCGGCGTGTCGAGCTGGCCGCGCCGTGCCTACGACTCGAGGTCCCAGAGTTCGCGGTAGTAGCGGATTCGGTCGTGGTCCGGCTTGATGCCGTAGGCATCGAACAGTTCGGCTTGATGACCCTCGCCAGAGTTCCAGTCAAGTCGTCTTCCACATCGCACACGCTGGGCCCCTCCACCATCCTCGCTAGGCAGCGCTGGTCGAGGAGGAACGCCGCGGCCATGAATCTTGGCGGCTCTTGTCGATTCTGGATGGTGGTGCGCGTCAGAATGGTGTCGGTGATGAATCGCCGACCGCAACGGAGAAGGAGTTCATCGTGAAATATTTCGTGTTGCTCGCCGGAGGCGGCGAAATGACGCCTTGGGATCAATTGACCGCAGAGGAGCAAGCAGCCGCGATGGCCAAGCACGGCGCGTTCGGTGAGGCGTGCGAGACTGACCGCTCTTGACAAGAGTCGCACCTCGACCTGACGCACGCTATTCAGATGGACTGATTGCTACCGGGGTGCCGAGGTCGAAGGGGTTGCCCTCCTCGACGAGGCGGCGCCACTCCAACAACGACGCGTCGGGGCGGTACAGACGCTCGGGTGGGGCGTTGGTTTCCGACACCATCCAATGGTCTTGGGCGGAAAATCCTCCGTGGAACAGCCAGCGGATGCCGCAGAGGTACTTGGCGTAGAACCACGAACGGGCGAGGCCGGTTTTGAACTGCACCATCACGCCGACGTACTTGGTGTGCTCGCTGTCGATAGGCACGTAGAACTCGTAGTGAACGAAGTTCGGATAGGCGATGCGCAATACGCCCGGCAACGACAGCGATGCGAACCCGGGGAACTTCTGACCGGCGATGTACGGATCAGGAGCATTGCTACCGCCCGTATTACCGAGGTTGCTCACACCACCGGCACGCTGCTGTTTGGGCTTCTGCTTCCACCAGCGCTGATTGGTCCAGGTACCAAGGCCGGGGAATTCGGCGTCCCAGTGGCGCTCGTCTTCCACCCGGTAGATCCATCGGCCTTCACGCTCGATGTGAATCTTGTTCCACGTGGGCATGGTCTTGAACGTGCGCCACTTCGATTTGCGATGGAGATACTTGGCGTGACCCTCATCGAACCCGTTCTCGGCATAGAGCCGCCAATTGCCAGATCGATCCTCGATGCGACCGCCGACGGCGAACGACGGCGGGTCTTTCAGTTCGCCCGGTAGTTGCTCTTGCAACGAATGCGGCTCACGGTCACCGATAAACACCCACACCAAACCAATCGCTTCCTCGCACGGAAACGTTTGGACCGCAACCTTGCCCTTCATGGGTGAGTCTGGCCCGTCGGTGATCACGGCCGCGAGTTCGCCGTCGCTCAGGCGGAACGTCCAACCGTGATACGGGCATGAGATGTGATTGGGAAATTCTTCGGTGCCGAGGGACAACTTCACCCCGCGATGCAGGCAGCGATCGTGCAGAGCGTGCACGATGCCGGAAGTGTCGCGCTGCAAGACCAGAGGGGTCTCCACAACCCTCGTTCCGAAGGGCTTGCGACCGATCTGTGTTGACCATGCCACCGGGTACCAGAAGTTCCGCATCCCACTCGCAGCGGCGTCGTAGTCGGGCCACGCCGTCCAATCCGTCCGACCGACCGATTGCTTGGCTTGGGTGGCATCACCGCCGCGTTGGCGCCGCTGCCGCAGACGTTCCGAAAGGACATCGGTCATGCCTTCAGTCTGCGTCGGCGGCGGCGAGCGAACCACCTGATTGGTCCGTCTACCAGACCATCACGGTCGAACAGGTGAAGAGCGATCGACCTGCTCCACGCTGCGAACGATTAGTCGCCGTGGTAGAGCCGCTGTAGGTCGACGAGCTGCACGTCTTTTCGAGTGGCCGCAACTCGTTGGAGATCACTCGTGAAGCCTGCCGCGCTGACGAGCAACCGAGTGATGACCGGCCCCTCCTTTTGGAGCGCAGTTGCGGCAGCATCGACTCTTGCGAGCAACGTGGCTCCAACCCTCTCTGCCGTCGCCTTGACTTCGCCAACCAAGATCGGTCGACGCCCCCCGGTGGAAGTTGCTTCCACCGCGACAACGTCGACCTGACCGACGCCATCAATCGAGGAGGCCCCAACCTCAGTGACGGTGCCCCCGACGGTCTGCCCCGAAGCATGGGCCAGAAGCCATCGCTGGGTAAGTGCCTCCAGATGTGGGGCGGCTATCCGGGCAGCCACATCAGGGGCGGCATCAATCCAAACATCGGCGGCCCGCCGAAGGGAGAGTCGACGCTCATTCCGTTCGATGACTATTCGGTGAAATCGAACTATCGGCTCGGTCAACTCGTAGAAGAAACGATTCGAGCGAAGGGGATCGGCAACCTTTACGAGCCAACCGGCGTCGATCGCAACATTGAGGGCATGCTGCAGCGACCCACGACCGGCGCCCAGGGCCTCGGTAAGGTCACTCCAGCGTTTCGCGCCATCAGCAACAGCCGAGAGGAGCCCCCAGAAAAGCTGGCGGTCACCCAGCTGAGGGTCCTCGCTGATGACAATTCTGCCTTCTCGAAACAGACTCGACGATGGGTCGAGGAGCCGACGGATGACCCATCCATCGACATCACCATCACTGCTGGGTGAATCATCTCCTGCTAACAGGCGATAGGCAGGTGTGCCACCGATAAGCGAATGGAGGCGAAACGATGCCGCCGGGTTTCCGCCAAGCCCCCAGAAAAGTGCTGCGGTGCGGTAGTCGAAAGGCTCCACGACGAGTTCAAGACTGGCGCGGCCGCGCAAGGGAGCATCGCCGTCGAGCAACCGACGCAGGTCACCGAAGGCCGAACCGCAGAGCAGTAGTCGCGTTCCTCCGGCAGTGTCACCAACCCCGCCGGGACCCAAGAGACTCTGCAGCACGGACGGTAGCTCGGGCACCTTATTGATGATGCGCTGCACTTCATCGATGACAACTACCCGTCCGCCACCAAGACTTCCGTACTTGAGCAGCGACGCGAAGGCTTCAGCCCATGACGTGAACCGCACAGGTCCAGCACTCCGCGTTGCGTTGGACCACGCCGCGCTGAGTGCTTCCAGGTTTGCGGTCGGCTCGGTATCGAGCGCCTCCCAGTAGAAGCCACCCGTGACCTGGCAGAGATGGCTCGTGAGCAACGACTTTCCTTGCCGCCGTCGCCCGTAGACCAGACCGAAGCGGGGGGCATTCCCTGGCTCCTCAGCAAATCGGACCAGCCGACTCCACTCCCAGTCACGGTCAAAGAGCCCTTCGGGTTTTACCGACGTCATCGGCGATGTTTAGCATAATTGAACATGCCATGCTTGAACAGGCCAAGTTAGTGCATAGCTGAGAGATGGGGAGTGTTCCCGATGTGCCGTGGCCCTGTTGGTTCGTACCGTGAAGTGAAGGCCGGATCCGCTGGCCTGAATGGAGAAATGCTGATGCCCAGATATCTCGTGGAGCGCACGTTTGACGGTGGTCTCGACATCCCGATCAATGACACTGGCGCCAAGACGGTCGCCGCGGTGGTCGCAACGAACGCCGAGGGGGCCGTCACGTGGCTCCATTCCTATGTGAGCGACGATCGCGGCAAGACCTTTTGCATCTATGACGGCCCGTCGCCCGAGGCGATCCGTAAGGTGGCCCAACGCAACGGTTTACCGGTTGACACCATCACCGAGGTCCGCGTCCTCGATCCCTACTTCTACACCGGCAAGGGAGGTTAAAATGCGCGTCCGTAACGCGCTGGCCCCGATTGTGATCGTCATCGCGTGTTCTACTCACTGCACGCTTGGGTGTGGAAGCGCAATCCGCGAAGGCGGATGCGTCGGCCACGTCCGAACAACCCTCGAGGA
>JANMCE010000280.1:0-15746 GCA_031360915.1 Actinomycetes bacterium
GCGATCACCGAAGCCGGCCGCAGCGCTCTCCCACACCACGCGCATGTTGGCCGGGGCCGACGCGAACGTCTTCATCGAGACGCCACCGACCACCGATTCAGTGACCGCGAACGGCGATCCATGCGCAAGAAGTTCCGCCCGTGCGGCTTGATAGTGATCCGTCATGACTTCAGCCCCCAAACTCGCGTCAACGACGCGCCAACATGTTGGCGACCATCATGCCAGCCCACGGCCCTGCGGCGCGGTGCCAGGAGGCTTCGCCGAGGCCAAATCTCGATTGCGCGTTTTTCGTGAAATTTCGACGACATTTCGGGAACTGGACAGTTGAGCGCTGTCGTCATAGCTGCACACCAACCACCAAGGAGCAGCCGTGACCACGACGAACCGCAGAGCCCAGCGACGCACCGCCGGGGGATTTGCCATCGCTGTAGCGCTCGTCCTGACCGGATGCGGCTCGGACAAGAAAAACGCGACCAGTTCGCCGCTGACTACCGGAAATGCCTCGGCCCTTCGCCCGGCTACGACTGCGGCCGCTGCCGCAGCGACCACGGCCGCGCCGGCGGCCACGACGGCGCCTCGTCACCGAAGAACTCTCCGCCCGCCAGGGCAAGTAGGTCGGGGGTCACTCCGTCGATCAGCACTTGCGGGCCGACTCGGCCCGCGAGTGTTGTTGTGGCTCGTGGTCGTGGTGATGTCCTCTTGACAGAGATAATACACTGTATGCATATAGTGTATTAAGGCGAAGAAAGAGGGGATCTGGCGATGTTGTTCAAACACGGAGTGCTGGCGCTGCTTGATGGTGAGGATCGCCACGGCTACGACATCAAGGCAGCGTTTCAGGAGCGCACCGGGGGTGTGTGGACGGTTAACGTCGGCCAGGTCTACGCCACCCTCAGCCGGCTCGAGCGTGACGGACTGGTGTCCGAGGTTGACGGCGCCAGCGACGACCGACGCGTGTACCGGATCACCGATTCTGGCCGGGCGCAGCTCACGGATTGGTACACCTCGCCAACCGGAGGTGAAGCGCCGGCTCGGGATGAATTGGCGCTCAAGGTGCTGCTGGCCATTGCCGCTGACGGTATCGACGTGAGCAACGTCATCCAGTCACAACGGCGGGCCACGCTTGAACAGCTGCAGGGGTACACTCGTCAAAAGGCGGTGGCCGACCCGGTCACAGACATGGCCTGGACGCTGCTGCTCGACGTGTTCGTGTTGAAGGCCGAAGCCGAACTGCGCTGGCTTGATCTGTGCGAAGCCCGACTGCGTCATCGTGATCAGGAGCTGGCGAAGTGAGCGCCGTTCTCGTTCTTGACCGGGTCACCAAACGACATGGTAACGGTCGCACCGTGGTGGATGCGTTGGTGAACGTTTCACTCTCCGTGCAGCCCGGTGAGCTGGTGGCGGTGATGGGCCCCAGCGGGTCGGGCAAGTCAACGCTGCTCAGCCTTTCCGGAGGTCTCGATACACCGAGCGAAGGGCGCGTCACCATCGGCGACATCGACCTCGCCAGCCAGTCGATTTCGCAGCTCGCGGGTATGCGTCGTCGCAGCATCGGCTTCGTCTTCCAAGACTTCAACCTGGTCCCGGGACTGAGTGCGATTGAGAACGTGAGTCTGCCGCTGGAGCTGGATCGCGTATCGTTGAAATCTGCTCGTTCGCAGGCAGCTGACGCGCTCGAACTCGTCGGCCTTTCCGACCTGGCCAAACGATTCCCCGAAGAGCTGTCCGGCGGCGAACAGCAGCGCGTCGCCATTGCCCGAGCCGTCGTGGGCGAGCGTCAGTTGCTGCTAGCCGACGAACCAACCGGAGCGCTCGACACGGTGACGGGCGAAAACGTGATGCGGCTGCTGCGTCGTTCGTGCGATGAGCGAAAGGTGGCGACCATCATCGTCACCCACAACCCGACCCACGCGGCGTGGGCCGACCGCATCGTGTTTCTTCGCGACGGTTACATCGTCGATCAAACCGCACCAATTGGCCCCGACGTGCTCCTCGCCGAGAGGTGCTGACCGTGGGCCGGTCCGACCTCGTCGCCACCGCCCGCGTGGCTGCCCGACAGATGAAACGACATCGCGGGTCTACTGTGCTGCTCGCCCTCCTCGTCGCCGCACCGGTAGCTCTGGCGACGTGGTCACTCTCGATCCTCCCCACCGTCAACCCAACGGCGGCTGACCAGATCAACGGTCAGTTGGGAGACGCGGACATCCGAATGTTCGGCAGCCCGCTTATGGTGCCCGAGAACTTGCTGGCCGGATCAGTGGTCGAGTTGGTGCAGTCCTCATCAGAGCAAGTCGACGTCGATGGCGAGCTGGTGGGCGTGAACGTTCGTCGGTTGCAGCCTGGCGCAACTCTTGAACAGTCGCGGTCGGTTCTGTTGTCAGGCCGATGGCCGCACACGGCAGGCGAAGCAGCGGTCTCGCCACGCATGGCTAAAGATCTGCACCTGCGCGAAGGTGCCGCCATCCGTTTCGGTGACACGGACCGAACGATCGTTGGCATCGTGCGCACGCCGCTCAATCGCAACGGGTACGACGTACGCGTAGTGGAGGCTCCCGTCGACACCCAGCGCAGCTCCTCCGAGCTGCTCCTGCGGCTTCCTGCCGGCAGCAATGTTGAACAGGTGGCCTCGATGACGACGGGCGCAGCGGAATCTCGCGCGGGCTATGCCGGTGTCAACCGATCGGACAACGGAGTATCGTTGTTGGCGGAACTCTTGCCACTGACCGAGGTGGTGCTTATCGCCGCCGCGCTGTTCACGGTGACCGCGGCCCGGCAGCGGCGCATGCTTGGGCTGATGAGCGCCGTCGGAGCCTCCGCTCGCCAATGTGCTCTGGTCGTGCTCTCCCACGCCGTTCTGGTTGGTGTCATCGGCTCGACCCTCGGTGTGGGTCTTGGGTTGGCCATCGCCATGGCGTTTCGACAATGGCTGGCTGGTCGGCAGGCGTTCGTGGCCGACTCGCTTCGAGTGCCTATCGGATGGGTCGCACTCAGTGCGCTGCTTGCCATCCTGGCGCTCGTTGCTGCAGCCGCTCGCCCGGCGATCGCAGCAGGCCGGGAGAGCGTCGCAGCGTCGTTCCATCAAGGCTCAACAACTACCCGCAAACCTCCGACCAGTTGGGTCCGCATCGCCATCGGTGTGGCGCTTGGCGTCGCCGCGCTTATTTTTGCCAGCAGCGCGAAGGACACCGTGCATGTCATTGCCATTCTCGGAAGTTTGATCCTTTTGGTTGTCTCGGTGGGCGTGGCGTCTGAGCGGGTGTTTGATCACCTGGCTGATCGATCATCCGGCATGCGGCCTTCGGTGCGAATGGCGTTGCGCGACCTTGCCCGATCCCGCGGCCGAACCGGTCCGCTCACGATTGCGCTGGTTGCTGCTCTGACGCTCTCGGTCATGATGCTCACGGTCCTTAGCTCGAACGCAGCACACAACCGTGCGACGTACCAGCCCGCGCTCGAAGAGGCACAGGTGTTGATCGGTACGCAGTCACAGGCTGCTGCTGATGCCGTGGCCAGGGCGTTTGGTGGTCCTGCCGCCCTTCCGTTGCGAGCTGCGTTGGTTTCTGACGCAGCCCTGACGGGTCTGGTTCGATCGTCGTCCAGCGTGCAATCGAGCACGGCCGGCATTCCCGCAGAAGTGTACGGAGAACCGAAAACGAAGAACGGCGTGACGACATTCGAACTCGGCGGAACGGTTGGCATCGTTCGTCCCGAAGATATCGGTAGCTTTACCTCAGCGAAGGACGCCGCCAATGATCTTGCGGTGGGTAAGGCCGTGGTGCTTTCGCCAGGATTCCTGCGTAACGATGGCGTCGTCGTGCATCCGGGAGAGATCAACATTGCTGGTGTCGAGCATGTCGGCACGGCACGGCCGCGCTACAGAGCGATGCCCGCAGTGCTGATCTCTTCGGAGACTGCTGCCGCCCATGGGCTCGTTGTGGATGCCGCAACGCCATTCGCATTTCTCGCCCGGGCTCCATCGCCGCTCACGGCTCAGCAACGCCAAGCCACAATAGTCGCAGCGCAGCCGTTCTGACTCACGACGCTTGATTTCGAGACCGGCTATCACGACAAGGGTGCCACTGTTCGGAACGCTCTCAGCCTTGTCGCCGTACTGTTCTCCCTCGGACTGATTGCGCTGATCGCGGCGCTGACCATCTCCGAGTCGACCAAGGTCAGCGCGGTGCTTGCGTCTATCGGTGCCAGCCCCCGCATGCGCCGTAGTCAAGCCGCCGCCACCACGGGTGCCGTTGCGGCCATCGCATGCCTGGCGGCCGCGCCCGTTGGTATCGTGCTCGCTGCAGTAGCCAGCAACGAAACGCCGTTGAGCCCACCGTACGGCTTGCTCGGATCGATGCTCCTCGGTCTCGTTGTGGTCGCCGGATTGTCCGGAGCACTTTTCACCCGCAACGCCCCATCGGTGGTTCGTCAGCGGGCGGTCTAGACAGTTCAGGCGCAACATCGCTCGGTCGATCACTCGCTCGTTGAGAGTGACCCGTGGCATGACGCTAAGGTCGCTGCGGTCAGTCGCAAAATCTGACGCTGTTCGCGATCCGACCAAGATCTCGATCACTCCTGTGACCGCAAGTGCCCCCGGCACCCAGGCTGCCGACGATCGAGGTGCCACACCGGGATCGCCGAGGCGCACCCATGCCGACTTATCGACCAGCCTGGGCCTGAGCGACTGGCCTCCAACGTCGATAGTCAACCGATGCAACGGTGTTCATGATTCCGTAGCTCCCGAGGAAGAGTCGATACCGGAGTCGCCGGACCGTAGTCCTCAAAAGGGCACGGAAGTACTACCGCTGCGTGGTGCGGCCGCCAGGTTCGAAATGCAGCACCCCAACGTTCAAGCGATGATCTGCTCTGACCTGGAAGACTGCGGGATATGCGGGATATGCGGGTTCGCGAGGCGGTGAGCAAAAATGTTGTGGCCGTGGCGGGCGAAGGCGGCGTCGCGATAACGAACTCGACGCTGCACGCGAAAGCCTCGCCACTGTCGGTCGTTTTACTCCTCCTCGCAGCGCTGATCTTCAGCACCGGCGGTCTCTTTGTGCGCAGCCTGGATCATCAGCGCGCCTGGACCACGGTGTTCTGGCGCTCGCTGGCGGCGTGTTGCAGTTTGGGTCTGCTGATCTGGTGGCGCGAGCGCGCGAAAGCCGTTCGGGCGATCACCACGATGACCAGGCCTGGTCTGGCCGTGGCTGTGGCCTTCTCGGCGTCGTCCATCGGCATGGTCGTCGCTCTGTCGCGAACGAGTGTGGCCATCGTGCTTGTGATCTTTGCCCTCAGCCCATTGGCGGCCGCGATCTTGGCGTGGGTGTTGATCGGCGAAAGGGTGCGCAACTACACCTGGCTCGCCATCGCCGTCACCATCGGCGGTGTGGTGTTCATGGTGTCGGGGTCGAACGCGAGGGGCTCGGTGATCGGTGCGCTCATTGCGCTCACGATTCCGCTGTCGTTCGGGTTCGGTGCGGTGATGATCCGCCGTCATGCCGACATCCGGATGGCACCGGCCATGTTGTGGGCGGCCGTCATCAGTCTGATCATCTCCGTGCCCTTCGCTCATCCGTTCGACATCAACCGTCACGACCTTGTGCTTCTCGTGTTCTTCGGATTCGCGCAGCTAGGCGTTGGTCTCGCCATTTTCAGCGTGGGTGCAGCCCGAGCCCCGGCCACCGATGTGGCGTTGCTCTCGATGCTGGAGCCGATCATGGGTCCTGTCTGGGTCTGGCTGTTCCGCAATGAATACCCGGGCGTGCCCGCTCTGATCGGCGGAGGCATTGTGTTCGTGGCCCTCGCGGCGCACACCCTATATGCCGCGTCTCGCACGGCGGTGCCAACATGACCTACGGCTCGATCCGCCACTCGATCTCGATAAGTCGGTCAGCCGCAGATGTGTGGGCGCTGGCCGGAGACCCGGCCCGATTGCACGAGTGGTTCCCGGGCATCACGTCCTGCACGGTTGAGGGCGCAACACGGGTGATCGTGCTTGGTTCGGGCTTGTCGCTGCCGGAGGAAATTCTTCTCAACGATCGGATCCAACGACGCTTTCAGTACCGCATCACGGCGCCGATTTTCAAGCACCATCGCGGCACCATCGATGTGATCGAAACGGCAGAGCAGAGTTGCATGGTCGTGTACTCAACCGAGGCCGACCCGCGCACCATGGCACTCACCATTGCGGGCGGCACAGCGAGCGCACTCGACGAACTGAAACGTCAGATGGAAAGAGGACGCTGATGGGACGCAAGATCTTGTTTGTCACGACCGATCAGCAGCGCTACGACACGCTTGGCTGCAACGGGGGCGCGCTGTCCCGCACGCCGGTCGCCGATGCGCTGGCCGCGACTGGGCGTCGGTACGATCGGGCCGTGCCGCAGTCGGTGGTGTGTATGCCGTCTCGATCCACCATGCTCACCGGCCAGCACCCGAGCACCCACGGCGTGTGGATGAATGGCGTCGCTCTTCCCGCCGATGCGCCCTCGGTGGCGATGGTGCTGCACGACGCTGGCTATCGCACTGCGCTGATCGGCAAGCCCCACTTCGAACCGTTCCTTGACCCGTTCGCCCGGTTCGCCGAGAACCGTTTCGCTCGCGAAGGATTGGTTGGGTTGCACCGCGGGTTCGAGCATTTCGAGTCGGCCACCCACGGCGCCCAGGGGCCGCTGCACTATACCCGCTGGCTGCTGGCGAACCATCCCGAAGCGGTCGGGATGTTCTACCCGGTGCTCGACAGTGCGCTTGAAGTCAACGCGATGGGCGGAGGAGAAACGGGTGCGCCCCAGGTGCAGGACAACGCAATTCCGAAGGACTGGTACCACACCGACTGGGTGGCCGACCGCACCATCTCCTGGCTCGGTTCGCTTGCTGCCGATGACGACTGGTTCTGCTGGATGAGCTTTCCCGACCCGCATCACCCGTGGGATCCTCCGGCGTCCGAACTCGGCCGCGTCAACTGGCGCGACGTGCCACTCCCACTGGGCTACATCGCGGATCAGGCCACGCGCGAAGCAGTGCTCGACGCCAAGCCCCGTCATTGGCGAGCCTGGTACGACGGCACGCTCGTGTCAAACTACGAAGCGCCACACGATTGGATTCCGGCCACCATGACGGCTGACCAGGTGCGGGAAGTGAACGCCCGAAATGCAGTCGAGGTCGAGTTGATCGACGAGGCACTAGGTCGAGTGTTGGCAGCCATTCATGCCCGCGGGTGGACCGAGGATGTCGACGTGATTTTCACTACTGACCACGGCGAACTTCAGGGCGACTTTGGCCTGCTCTTCAAAGGCCCCTATCACGTGGACGGCCTCATGCGGCTGCCCCTGATCTGGCATCCGGCACCATCGGCGGCAGGCAGCGCGGCCACGATCACCAAGCCCGTTGGTCTGGTCGATCTCGCCCCGACGTTTTGCGCCATCGCCGGTCTGCCCGTTCCGGAATGGATGGAAGGCAAGCCGCTACCCACCGATGACGCGGACGCGGCGATGCGCGGTTTCGAACGGGTGCTGACCGAATGGGACAGCGAACTGTTCGGGGTGGCCGTTCACCTTCGCACCATCATCCGCGACGGGTGGGTGTGCTCCACCTATCAACCGGGCTACAGCCACGACGGGAGCGAGGGCGAGCTCTACAACCTTGTCGACGACCCGCTGCAGCACGTCAATCGCTGGAACGACCCGGCTCGCTTATCGCTGCAGAGCGACCTGATCGCCGACCTGTGGGATCACCAACCGCCACAAGGCAAGCCTCTGTTCCGGGTGGAAGCGCCGGTGTAGGGCCCCGGCGTCAGCCCACACTGTCGCGCGTGCTCGGTCGGGTTGGATAGGTTTGTCGGTCGTGAGCCGCAGCCAGGAGATGTATCCGAACGATCTTGCCGAGATGGAAACCTGGATTCGATCGCATGCCCGGCCCGGCGACCGGGTGCTAGAGATCGGCTGCGGCGACGGCGCGTTGGTGCGGCGGCTCATGGCCGACTACGACGTTATTGGTGTGGATCCGAACACATCGCCTGAGCCAGCGGTGCTCGCCATAGCGTTCGAAGAGCTTGAGGCCACTCCGTTCGACGTGGTGTTCGCCAGTGTGTCATTGCACCATCTCGCCGATCCGACCGCAGCGGTGGACGCGTTACGACGGTTGACGCGGCCCGGCACGATGATGCTGGTCCGCGAGTTCGACCGAGTCTTAAACGATCACGAGCCAACGCTGCGCTGGTGGTTTACCCACCGCCAACTCGAGGACCCGGACGAGCATTCCGGTTCCGTGCACCTACCCGATACGTTCGAGGCGTTCGTGCCCGAGTGGCGCCACTGGATGCAGCACCACGTTTCGACCTGGGCCGAGGTTCTCGGCATGCTTGGGGCGGCCGACTTCGAAACAGTCAGCGACGTCCGCGCCCCGTACCTGTTCCGCTGGGGGCTGAACGAAGATTTACGGGCGGAAGAAGAGCGCCTGGCTGCCAACGGCACCATCAACTTGATCGGCCATCACTGGACCGGTCGTCGAAGTTCGTAGTCGCTTCCCCCGCTCGGCCAGGCCCATACCGACCAGCAGGATGACGACGGCGACAATGCCGTCGAGTAACCAGTGGTACGCGGTGACGGTAACCGCGAAGATGGTGAGCGCGCCGTGGGCTGCGCCAAGCCAACGCCATCGGCTGCGACCGGCGGAGAACGTTGCAACAGCAATCAACACAGCCCAGCCGACATGCATCGACGGCATCGCCGCCAACTGGCCCGGCTGGCTGAAGCCTGATGAGTCATAGACCCGCGGGCCGTAACGGGCTGCCGTGTCGATGAACCCAAGATCAGGGAAAAGGCGCGGTGGTGCGACCGGAAGGAACTGGATGACCGCCCCGACGATCGACAGGAAAATGAGTTGGTTGCGCCACCGGGGGAAGTGATCCCGATGGCGAACGTACAGCCACACGATGAAGATGCCCATCGGGGCGACGTGGAACACGATGTAGTACGAGTTGGCGAACTGGACGAGCAGCTTCGAATGCAGCGCCCATCGTTGCATCGTGCGTTCGGTGGGGAACGGAAGCCACTTCTCTGCGTTCCATATCCAGCGGCCTCGAGCAGCCGAGCCCTGCGGGCCAAAGACGCGCACCTCGCCGAGCCGAATCCAGCAGGCATAGCCGGCGAACAACACTGCGGCCTCCTTGAACAGCGGCGCAGCCAGGCGACCGGCTCCACCTGGGCCACGACGAGTTGCCAGCCAGCCTATGAAGAAAGCACCCGCCGCCCAGAGCGCGAGATTCCAGGGCAGCCACACGATTGTCGATCCTACCGGGCGGTCCCATCGGGTTCGAGGCAGTGATATCGACGCCTGTTAGCGCTGAATGGCGCGCCGACAGACCATCGCGCGGCGCCATGAGTGCTGCGCACTGATTGGACGTGTCCTGATCCGAGTAGTTGGTCGCGGATCACGCCCAACCGGGTTGTAGCCAAGCCGGGCCGTGTAGCAAGATGCGTGGTTGACTACTTAGTGTGCTACAATCGTGATGTGACTCATCTGGCAAAACTCCGAACTGATTGCGGTATGACCCAAGTGCAGGTAGCGCAGGCGTTGGGTGTGTCGCGGGCGTTGCTCGGCTTCTACGAAACGGGTGAGCGCCCCGTGCCAGCGAACGTTCGATCTCGCCTGCTCTCCTTTTATGGAGTCGGTGAGGCGTCTAAATCGTCGGCGGCATCGCCGTCGGTGCTGCTGCGATCGAATCGCGAACACCTCAACCCGGCGGGGGTTGGCGAGTTGAACATTCTCGATGGCGTGCTCGAGCTGTACGTCGGACTCCTCAATGAGTTGAAGTTCGAGCCAAGCGCGCTCTTGGAGTCGCCGTTCGAGCCGGTTGACCCGAGAGCGCAGAAGGCAGAGGCCGAGTACGAAGGTCGGCGCGCTCGCGCGTGGATGTCGAGTGAGGTGGCCTCGTTCGCTGATCCGCTGGAGGCCGTCAACCGCGTGGCAATGGTGTTCCAACTCCCGATGGGAGCCGACCTGGACTCCGCTCCGTCGGGTTGCTTCTTCAAACACCCGCAAGCCGGTCTGACGATCGTGGTCAACTCGGAAATGACGCTTGGCCGTCAGCACTTCTCGGTTGCCCACGAACTCGCTCATGCCCTGTATCACTCGCAGGCGTTGTCCGGGATCGTGTCTCCTGCCGTAATCACGTCGGGCGTCCACGGGCGCGAGCGGTTCGCCAACCAGTTCGCCGTCGAGTTCCTCATGCCGGCTGACGCCGTCCTAGGCGCGGTCAAAGCCCTGCCCGCTTGGGCGTCGAAGGCTCCGGTCGAGCAACGCGTGTTGCTCGTCCAGAGAGAGTTCGCCGTCTCGTATTCGAGCGCTGCGTTCCGACTACGCAACCTCGGTCTGATCTCCCAGGCTGAGTTGGATCGCGCCCAAACCTACCGCCCCACGGCGGTCGCTCATGCGTTGGGTTGGAGCGCAAGCCCGCTCGATATCGTTCCCGATCTCCCCGACAGGCTCGCCGGGTTCCCCGCCTGCATGCAGTGGCTCTTCCGGGTCGGGATCGACGAGGGTGTCGTCACCGTTGGCGACGTGGCGGAAACCGCTGGTGTGAGCACTGAAGCCGTCCGCAGAATGGTGCAACCCGCCGAAGTCGAACCCGATGACACGGCCTACGAACGCTATGCAGTCACATAGCTCAGTCGTCATTGACGCGACCGTCTACAGATCGATGGGTGTGCTCGGCCTCGGCCCTGCCCTTCTTGGTGTGTGGGCGTGCATCACCATCGACACCATCTTCGACCCGCCCGACGGTGGAGACTCGGCGGCATTGCCTCGACAATCCGAGGCGAGCTCACCCGACTCCAGCATGGCAGTTCCGCCAGTTCGCTCTGGAACGAGGGCCTTGATGCGCTGGACGAACTCATCGCCCAGCTGACGTCACAAACCATCGTCCGACCAACCGACGCTGAGACGGACCTCGCCGTGCTGCTCGCCAGCAAGCATGACGACGCACGTTCATGGCGCCACGAACAGGGAATCGGCGCACGCCGAATCGACACTGGTGAAGCCGTCTGCATCGCCGTAGCAATGTCGCGCAGCTTCGAATTCGCCACGGATGATCGGCCGGCTGCTGCAGCGTTTGAGAGCCTGTCCGGACGAACCGCCCGCGATAGTTTCGACGTGCTCGACGAGTTGGGTGCTCTTGGCTTCGTCGAGAGTGTCGAACATGCCGAACAACGCCTGGTGCGGCTTCGCGGCCCGGAGCGGCCAGGCCCCACACGGCAATGAACCCTGGCGAAGGCTTCAACCTTGAGGTCGAACGGTTCGTCCACAGCAACCTAGGCCAGTGACGAAGGCCTGCTCTACGATGCGGTTCCTATGGCCACCCCGATTCCGTACGTGAGAGAGTCCGAACCGGTCCATGGTCGCGCTGAATGGGTCTCGCCGCTGGTCCGTCGGATCGTGGCGCGCAACCCGAGCAAGTTCACCTACCACGGCACCGGTACCTACATCGTCGGGCGGGGCGAGGTTGCGGTCATCGATGTCGGCCCGGCCATCGACGCGCATGTCGACGCGGTGGTGGCCGCTTTGGAACCGGGGGAACGAATCGCGCATCTGCCCGTCACGCACACGCACTCCGATCATTCGCCCGCGGCTTCAATCATGCATGAGCGAACCGGAGCGCCAACATATGGTTTCGGCCCCCACGGTCCAGTAGCCGCAGATGATCCCACCGACGTCATCGTGTTCGGAGACGATGAGGCCGACGGAAGAACTCGGGTTGCAACCGGGCGGTCGGGCGACGAACTTCGCGAGGGTGCCGACACCCACTTCTTACCCAATGTCGTGCTCGCTCATGGAGATCAACTGGTCGGCGACGGCTGGACGTTGCGGGCGGTTCACACGCCGGGTCACACGTCGAATCATCTGTGCTTCGAGTTGGTCGAAGAACGCACGCTGTTTACGGGTGACCATGTGATGGGGTGGTCGACGACCGTCATTGCGCCTCCCGACGGGAACTTGGCCGCGTACCTGGCGAGCCTGCGACTGCTGCTTGATCGTGATGATGTTCTTTACCGGCCAACGCACGGCGCTCCCATCACCGAACCGCACGCGTTGGTGCGGGCCTACCTCGCCCATCGCCAGGAGCGCACCGAGCAGATCGTGGCCGCGCTCGCCCACGGACCGGCGACCATCGCGACGTTGGTACCGGTGATCTACGCGTCGGTGGCAAAGGCGTTGTGGCGGCCCGCTGCCGCGAGCATGTACGCGCACATCTTGCAGCTCATCGAGTCGGGTGATGTGGTCGCCGACGAACCGGGGCGCTGCAGCACCCGGTTCTCGTTGCGCTGAAAACTTAGAGCTTGGGCATCACGTCGGATGCGAACAACTCGAGGGCGGCTTTGGCTTCCTCGAAGGTCTGGTCACCTGACGGCAGCGCCAGCAGGATGTAGTCGGACACGCCGCGGTCGAGGTAGGTACCGAGCACGTCGATGACGTGCTCTGGTGAGCCCGACGCGGCGGTGCGCTCGGCGAGCATGGTGCCGCCACCGGCCTGCAACAACGCCCGAGCACCGAGCGCGAGCGGATTGAGTGCGGCTTCGGCCTGCTCTTCATCGAGGGCGAGATGGTCGAACTTGTGCACGTGCATCACCCGGCGGGCCGTACCCATGGCACCGCGCCCGCTGATCTCTTTGGCGGTGGCGTCGTCTTCGTGAACGACAATGCCCATGGCCGTGCCAATCCGTGGCTTGGAGCCGGGGGCGTCGAAGCGGGTGGCGTCGTCCTTATGACGATCCCACGCTTCAAGGTAGGCGTCGTAGGCCTCGTTCGAGATCGGGCCGGGCCACATCAGGCTCATGCCGTACCGGCCCGCAGTGACCGGATTGCCCGGGTACCAGAACGGAGGGTTTGGCTGCTGCAATGGGCTCACCGTCACCTGACAGGGTGGGAAGTCATAGAACTTTCGACCGTCCTTACCACCCGCGGTTCCCGTTTGCAGGCCCTCAGCGATGATCGAGAGCGCCTCATCGAACCGCTCGTAGGACGCGTCCCACTCGCCGTTGAACCAGAAGTGCTCGATGGCGACCGGGCCGCGCCCGACGCCGTAGTCGACCCGGCCACCGGACAGCTGGTCGAGCAGGCAGATGTCTTCAATGACGCGCAGTGGGTGGTGCAGCGGCAGAATCTTGACGAGCGGCCCGAGTCGGATCTGCGTGGTGAGCTGCGAAGCGGCCGACAGAAAGATCTCCTGATTGGGCGCAAGGCACAGATCACTGCCGTGATGTTCGGCCAGGTGATAACCGGCGAACCCCGACCTGTCGGCGATTTGAATGAAGTCAAGCCGGTCACGCAGCAGCGTTTGCATCGACGTGCCCGGAATGCCTTCGATGTGATCGAACAGTGCGAACTTCGCCGAGGTAGCCACGAGGACCGACGATAGTCGGCTCCGCGTGGCGATGGTCACATCGGGTTCCGCTCTGAAGAACACCTCGACGAGCATCTCATCAGCCGGACAGAAGTAACCTGGGTGTCCACGCAGGTCAAAGACGAGGTTGTCATGGCGAACCAGTGGTTTGAGTCGGTAGCAGTAGCGCAGGCGAGGGCGAAGAAGCGTCTGCCCCGATCGGTTTACAACGCGCTCATCGCCGGCTCCGAGCGCGGCACGTCGATGAACGATAACGCGGCCGCATTCGCGGAGTTGAAGCTGTCGCCCATCACCGCCGGTCAGTCGCCTTCACGTGACATGGCCACATCGGTGATGGGGCAGCCCATCTCCATGCCCGTACTGATTTCGCCAACGGGTGTACAGGCCGTGCATCCGGACGGTGAAGTTGCCGTGGCCCGAGCTTCGGCTGCTCGCGGGATTGCGATGGGCTTGAGTTCGTTCGCGTCCAAGCCGATCGAGGACGTGATCGCGGCGAACCCGCAGACGTTCTTTCAGATCTACTGGGCTGGCGACAAGGACTCCCTCGTCGAGCGCATCAACCGCGCCCGCTCGGCGGGAGCGACCGGTCTTATTCTTACCAACGACTGGTCGTTCTCGCATTCGCGTGACTGGGGCAGCCCGGCCATTCCGCAGACGATTGACTGGAAGGCCATTGCGAAGCACATGCCGGAGTCGATCATCAAGCCTCGTTGGCTGATCGAGTGGGCCAAGGCTGGTTGGAAACCGCCGACGCTTGATGTGCCGAACTTCGCGACCATTGGTTCGCCAACGCCAGGGTTCTTCGAGGCCTACGGCGCGTGGATGCAGACGCCGCCACCAACATGGAGCGATGTCGCGTGGCTGCGTGAGGAGTGGGGCGGTCCGTTCATGGTGAAGGGCATACTTCGCGTGGATGAAGCCAAGCGCGCGGTCGACGCTGGCGCCACCGCGATCTCGGTGTCGAACCACGGCGGCAACAACCTCGACGGCTCGCCCGCACCCATCCGCATGCTCGCTGCGATCGCGTCCGCGGTCAGCAAGGACATTGAGGTCGTGATGGACGGCGGTGTGCGGCGGGGCAGTGACGTCGTCAAGGCGTTGGCCTTCGGTGCTCGCGCGGTCATGATCGGGCGCGCCTACCTGTGGGGGCTCGCCGCCAATGGCCAGGCGGGCGTAGAGAACGTGCTCGACGTACTGCGTATGGGCATCGACTCAGCGTTGCTCGGCATGGGCAAATCATCCATCAGAGAACTGTCGCGCCATGACCTTTATGTGCCGAAAGATTTCTGCCCGCTCGACTGGTGACCGCTACGGAATCGCGAAGGCAATCTCGGCTCGGTCGGTCTGGGAGCTGGTGGTGAAGCGAAAGATGTAGCTACCGCTAGACGGCTCGGGCACGACGAACTCGACGAAGCTGTTGCTCTGCTCACCTGGGTTCAGAATGGCGAAATGACCCTCGCGGTACAGGCCGATGGTGAGGCCGTCAGGCCGCATGAGCGATTCGTTGAAGATGGTGTTGTTGACAGAGCCTGAATAGCCAAGCTGCAGATCGAGCCGAAGATAGAGCTCATGAGCGGCTGACTGCTGCGCAGCGCCCGTGCCGTCGCCGACGAGCGGGAACGGTGAAAGTGTTGCTCGCAATATGGTGGCCGAGAGACCTCCGGGGGTCTTGGCGGTGCCAGAGAGCTCTAGGTGGCTGATTTGAGCGGAGTCGGCGGGACCGCTTCCGAGCGGAACGAATGACTGGTTGCTACTCGGCCCACCGAACACCAAGACCGCGTCGATGACGTCAAAGTTGCTGACGATGGCCGTCATGGTGACCTTGGCGCGTCCGCCACCGGGAACGGTTTTGCCCCCCAACTCGACGTTGGTCGTTTCCTCCTTGGTGTCGAGTGCGGCATTGAGATAGCCGAAGTCCAATGATTGGTCCGAGAGGTTGTAGACGTTGGCGAACACGACGACGTCGCCGCCTTGCGGAACTTGCGGATCTCGCGTGTACACAGCGCTTTCGAGGTTGATCTCGAACCCGCCGTAGAGCACCGTCTTGTTCAATGTCATGGTTAGCGGCGCGGCGGCTGCGAACGTGGTTTCGGTCACGGTGCCCGACGGCTCCGTTGTTGTCACGAGTGCGGTTGTTCGTTCTGTGGTGGCCACCGCCGCGGGCGCTTTGCCGCCAGAACGACTGAGCGCCACCAGGCCGACCGCGACCGCGACGAGCGCGACGGCCACGCCAGCGATAAAGAACTTGCCGGTAGATGTCGTCCGACGCGTCGCCGGGGTGAGCGGTGGCGGGGCAGCCTGGGTGGCCGGGGGAGGCGGCTGCTGCGGCGTTGTCGGTGACGGGATTGCGTAG
>JANMCE010000303.1:0-14087 GCA_031360915.1 Actinomycetes bacterium
GTGCCGACCAACTAGATGCGGGCGATGCTCGCTTCGTAGCGGTTGCTAGCAACGTGGTCGCCGCTGACGAGGTGAAGGTCGAGCACCAGTGGCCCCGGAGCGTCTGGGGCCATGAAGCGGGCGGTGCCTACGAATGCCACACCGTCGGCCTCCACGGCACCGCCCCAGCGCCACCCGTGGTTTCCGCCCGCCCATGAAAGCTCCGCGGTGACTTCCAATCCTTCGAGCGGTGTTCGCAGGTCGCTGATCACGTGAATGTCGACGGCCACAGGCTCGTCGGTCGCGAGGCGAGAAGGCATCCGCTCAGCGACCACAATGATGGGTCGGCACGAATCGATGAGCGCTTGGTAGGCCGGTTTTGCGACACGTTGGTGATCAAGCAGGCTGGCGCTTATGGCGGGCTGGGCATCGGCGAGGAAAAACACGGCAAATCCGCCGGTGGGCCGGTACTTCAAGCGACGCAGCGTTTCCACCTGATGTTTGATGAGTTCGGCCTGGTACGCCTGGCTCGCCTCACGCCATTGCTCAAACGTGCGGAACGTCCCGGGCGGTACATAGTTGTCGAACGCTGTGCGCTGCATACCGAAACGGTCAACCAGCAGGTCCCAGTCAAGCTCGGGCCAACGGGTCGCATCGATGAAGTCACTCGATGTCGGCACGCTCTGCGCCCCGAACTCACTGACGAAACGCACCAAGCGGGGCACCGTGTTGGCGAAGATGGGCAGATCCCGCTCGTCGCCCTTGTGCCAGCCGAGATAGAGGTGGCTGTCGGTGCCGTCGAACTGTGGAAGGTGGGGGAGCACGCCTGAGTGAGCAATCACCGGGCGACTATCGTCGGCCTTGCTCAATGCGTTCTTTATCCAGCCGTCGAGCACGGATTTGTTCCACGTCGGAAGACCCTGACGGATCAACGACTTGGCGCGGCCCTGCCATGTCTCGGCCTCGGGCGTGGTTGGCGCAATGGCCACCGGTTCGTTGTGTCCGCACCACACGGCAAGTGACGGGTGGTGGCCAAGTGCATAGACAGCCTCGGTTGCCATTCGTACCGCTGAGCGGCGCACCGTGTGGGCGTAGCCACGGTGGAGCGGCAGGTCCTGCCAGACGAGCATGCCGAGTTCATCGGCTGCGTCGTACAGTTCCGGCCGCGCAATGTGTCCGTGTACTCGCACGAGATCGAGCCCAGCATCACGGGCCAGCGTCACGTCTCGTCGAATCTCATCGGGCGTTGCGTCGCCCGGTGCGTGGCGGGTGGGCGCGAGATTCACCCCTTTGCTGAAGATTCGCTCGCCGTTGATCGACAAGATGAAGTCGTTCATGGCCACTTGGCGAAGACCGGTGCGAACGGTTCGGGCATGGGAGAGTTCGCTGCCTCCCGGGCCATCGAGGTCGTCGTCTACGAAAACCTCCACCTGTGCTGTCACGAAGTTTTGATCGCCGAGGGACCAGGGCCACCACAGCTTCGGATCGTTGATCCCGAAGCTCCATTCCACAATGTTGCTCCCCGTCGCGAGAGGTTGCAGCAGTTCACGGTCGATGGTGTCGCCCATCGCGGTACGAATGCGCACGGTGCGAGCCAGGTTGCTGTCGAGCACGGCCCGTACGTCGATGACGGCTCGCTGCGTTGTGGCTTCCCGGCAACGGATGCTGAGCCGGTCGATCCGCACCGGACCGGTCCGTTCGATATGAACCTGTCGCCAGATACCACCCGGATTCCACGATGGGTCGAGGTAGTCAGCATCTTGGAACACGCCGGTGAGGTTGCGCTTCAACGCCTTGTTTCGTTGAGGTGCACACGTGACTTCGACGGCCAACACGTGCTCGGGGCTAAGACGGGCCAGATCGGTGACCTCGTAGGAATGCGGAAAGAAGTACCCCTCAGGGTCGCCCAGGTACGCCCCGTCGAACCATACGTCACCTTGGTAGAACAGCCCGTCGAGCACAACCCAGCTGCGAGCTTCCTTCGGTCCGGCGTCCCATTCGAACCCGGTGCGGTAGATAAGCGGCCCGTCACTGTCGGCAAAAGCCGGCTCCGACCGCCAATGGCCGGGCACGCGCACCCGCTGCCACGCCGCGTCGTCAAAGCCCAACGCGAAGGCCTGACGTCGAAGGTCGTCGTCCGCGAGCGCAGCTCGCCAGGTGCCCGAGAGATCCATCGGTGATGAGGGTAACGCGGTACGCCATCGGTGGCTCAGCGTTGCTACGGTGCGTTCATGGCAAGCCAACCGCAGACGATCGGGTCCCTGAAGGCATCAGGCTGGAAATCGGTGCCAATAAAGGAGGAGCTGCGCGCCAACGCGGTCGCCAAGATCCGCAGTGGGCAGCCACTGTTCGAGGCCGTTCTCGGCTACGAAGACACCGTGATGCCGCAGCTTGAGAATGCCCTGCTCGCTGGCCATGACATCGTATTTCTGGGCGAGCGGGGCCAGGCCAAGACCCGCATGATCCGCTCGCTCACCGGCCTGCTCGATGAGTGGATGCCTATCATTCACGGCAGCGAAATCAACGACGATCCGTACCATCCGGTGTCACGCTATGCCCGCGATCTCGTTGCCGAACACGGTGACGATACGGCCATTTCGTGGGTGCACCGCGATGCCCGCTACGGCGAAAAGTTGGCCACACCAGACACCTCGATAGCGGACCTCATCGGCGAAGTCGACCCCATCCGGGTGGCTGAGGGTCGCTACCTTTCCGACGAACTCACCCTGCACTACGGCCTGGTACCCCGCACCAACCGCGGCATCTTCTCCATCAACGAACTCCCTGACCTGGCCGAACGAATCCAGGTGGGCCTACTCAACGTGCTCGAAGAACGTGACGTACAGATCCGCGGCTACAAGATCCGCCTTCCGCTCGACCTGCTGTTAGTGGCGTCGGCCAACCCCGACGACTACACCAACCGCGGCCGTATCATTACCCCGCTGAAGGATCGTTTCGGCAGCCAGATCCGCACGCACTACCCGCTGGAAGTGTCGACCGAAATCGACATCATGCGCCAGGAGTCGCGCCCGATGTCGATCGGTGATGTGCATGTGTCGACGCCTGCCTTCATGCAGGAGATCGTGGCGACGTTCTCCCACGTGGCCCGCCAATCGAGCCAGGTCAACCAACGCTCGGGCGTATCGGTACGCCTGAGCGTGTCCAACCTCGAAGTGCTCGGCGCCAGCGCGCTGCGGCGGGCCCTGCGCAGCGGCGAAACCGTCGTCGTGCCCCGGGTGTCCGACATGGACGCGCTCGCTGCGTCCACCTCCGGCAAGATCGAAATCGAGAGCCTCGAAGAGGGCCGTGACGGCCTCATTATTGAAAACATGGTGAAGGCCGCCGTGCTCACCGTCTTCAAATCTCGGGTCACGCCGCCAGAGTACAAAGATGTCATCCTTGCGTTCGAAGACGGCCTGATCTTCCAGACTGGCGAAGACGTGACGTCGGTCGAGGAAGCCTCGCTGGTGGAAAAGGTGCCCGCCATTCGAGCCACCATCCTCGGCCTCACCGACGGCGACGAATCACCCGCCGCCATTGCCAGCGCCGTCGAGTTCCTGGTCGAAGGCCTCCACCTGTCCAAGCGACTCAACAAAGACGCATCTGGCGGCCGTACCCAATACCGCGCCCGCAGCTAAGCGGGGCCAGCGATTGCAGCTCGGCACGCTACCGAGTGATCCGAGCAGGTCAAGACGCCGGTGAGATCATTCCGAGACGTGGCCTGGCTCCCGCACGAAGTTCAGGGTGAGCAGCGCTGCGGTGGCCATTCCTGCGGCCAGGAGTGATGAACCGCCGATGCCGTGCGCGGTATAGAGCCGGGTACTTGCAATCGCAACGATCCCGCGGCTGACTGTGCCGACGCCGACGGCGAGGCCGAACGCCGTGCTGGGCGAATCGGGCTGCAAGCTGGGCAGAAGCGATGCGAAGGACACCACCGCGAACTCGAAGCCGAGAAAGAGAACGCTCAGCAGGACTAAGCCAATGGCGGCTTGGTGGCCGACAAGGGCGAGACCGACGGCTGCAGGTAACGCAACGATCACGCCGACCCTGATGGAGCGCCGCTTACCCCAGCTATCCGTGAATCGAATGGTGGAGGTGCTGGCCACCAACTCCACTGTTCCGAGCAGGATCGACACCGCCCCGATGCCGAGCGACGAGAATCCGTGCACGTCCTTCAGCCATGACCCGAATGACACGAACAGACAACCCCCAATGGCCATAACGAGTCCGAACGACACGAAGCCCGCCGCTGCGGGAAGCGTCCACACGAGGGCCGTTCGGGCGTCATCAAGGGGAGCTGTCGGCTGATCCTTCGGCAGATGACGCCACAGATGCCAAGCCATGAAGACCAAACACAGCGCAATGGTGCCGTAGGCGTAACGCCACGAGGTGGCAAACACCAGCACCGCTAGCAGCGGGATGCCGACGAGAATCGCGCCCGCCCAGGCGATCTCGGTGAGCCCCACAACGCGACCACGGGTGGCGTACTCGGTGCGTTCAACCAGCCAGGAATTCATGCCGTTGTCGAACATGATCTTGCCGAGTGACAGCACCACGAAGCCGACAGTGATGGCCGCCACCGATGGAGCTGCGCCGGCGAGCGCGGTGCCAAGCGCAAGCACACAGAGCGCGAGCGTCATGGAAGCCCGACGGCTTCGCTTGTTGAGTTGATGACCGACAAACGGTCCGAGGAGCCCGGTGAACTCACCGAAGCTTGTCGCGATGCCCATGGTGCTGAGGCTCACGCCGAGGCTGCGACCGATCACGCCGAGATAGGGCTGAGCAAATCGCAGACCGGTGTTGCCGACGAACCGCGCCACGGTAAGGCGAGTCACATGATCGCGGACCTCTTGTGAGTGCTCCTCGTCCAGGAAACGTCCGAGCGGCATCTATCCCTGCCCGGTCCATGATCGCAGCGCTGGTCGAGGGTTGCGGTCTCGGTCGAAGAGTCCGGTCGCGAGGTTGAAGCCGTGCTGGAAGGACCAGCCATCGATCGCGGTCGACCACAGCGCGGCTTCCACTGCGATGCCGTCGCGCACAGCGTCTTCGATGACAGAGCGCGCCAGTCGTGCCTCGTCACCTTGCCACGCCGAGTCGGTGGTTGGTGCCCCATACGACGTGACTGCGAGGGGCCGTTGCGGCAGCATCTCGGCCACTCGGTGCAGGGTGAGCGCGAGACCTTCCGACCAGACCATGATGCCGTCGTCTCCCCTGCGTCCGCCGGGCGGATACGAGCGGAGCTTGTCCTCTGACGATGCCAGGGCTCCGGTGTAAGCAATACCCACGATGTCGCCACTGTCTTGGAGATCGGGCACTTCCTCCACGAACAGGCCGGGCACCGCGAGCTCCCCATCTCGGATGGCGCGAACGGCCACATCCCACGTGTGCTCGTCTGCTCGGCGGGAGCGCTTTGCACCCTCGACCGTGCCGTCCATCGTGAACACCGGCGCGAGTGAGAGCGAATGCACAACCGGGGCACCGTTGCCGCGCAGCAGCCGCCATGCGTCTCGCCATGCCAGCCAGGTGCCGCGCAACGCCTTGGCTCGCATCTCTGGGTCCAACTTGGCGGGCGGGTGAAGCCCTCGGCCGTATGCGAGCGAGGCATACATGCTCGGGTCGTGCAGCGGCACCCACGCACCAACGAGTGAGCCGAGCGCGTCGGCGACGATGTCGACGTAACGGGGCCAGAAGTAGCCGCGAGACTTGTCGTCAAGGAAGCCGGCTTCGTCGATGAACCAACCCGGAACGGTGCGGTTCTGCAGGGTGACCCAGGCCGAGAGCCCGGCGTCACGAGCCGCTTCCAAGACGAGCGTGTAGTGCTCGATAGCGTCGCCGTCGATCTTGCCCGGCTTCGGTTCGACGCGGGCCCATTCGATGCCGATTCCGATGGCGTGCAATCCGTTCTCGGCGAAGAGCTGCATGTCGTCGCGAAATTGCGTTCGCATGCCGTTGCCGTCAGAAGAGTTCGGCAGGCGTCCCGATGACTGCCACGAGAACGCGTCAGCTGCCGGCGTCAACCCTTCCGATTGTGCCGACGAAGAAGTAGCCCCCCACAAAACAGTCACCCGCCCAGGGTGCCAGACCCGAAGCCCACAGGACGAAACGATCAAGCGTGCAGCAGCACGGTTCCCGTTGCGTCAGCGGATGCACCCGCAGGATTGCCGAGCGAAGCGAGAATGAGCGCCACGAGCGGTAGCGAGCAGCGAAGTAGCAGCAGCACAGCGAGCAGCGAAGCAGACTTTACGCGACGAAAGGGGAGCGGGTCCAGAGTTCGCCGGTGTCGTTGCGGGTGGTGGCTTCGGCCACGCCGGTGAGGGCTACGACGTCGATGGGATCGGGGAAGCCGCGCAAGGTGATCTTGCTTTGGTGTTTCGAGATAGCGCCTTTGGGCAAGCGCTCGATCTGGCTGGTGGGCATCAGAACTTCCCAACCTTCGGCCGCGTCGCACAGGCGCGCAGCCATATTGACGGCCGAGCCGATGTAGTCGTCGCCCTCGAAGAGCAGCGCGTAGCCCGACGCAATACCGGCGCGAAGCGTGAGCGGCGCGCAGGCTTCCCGGCTGCGGCTCTCCAGATCGAGCACGGCGGCGATCGCATCGGTTTGGTCGACGGACACGAACATACAACCGTCACCGAGCCACTTGGCGATGCGTACGCCGCGCTCGCTGGCAACGTCACGAACGATGGCTCGGAAGGCCGACAGCAGCCGACCAGACGCGTCGTCACCGTTCTCGGCGGTGTAGTTGGTGAACCCGCCAAGATCCAAGAAGACGAACGTCCGCGGAACTCGCATCTTGTGAGGATATGAGATTTTGGTCCCAAGATGCTCGGAAATGTTCCAGACGGCCGAATTGCCCGTATTCCGGTAAGAAAACCCGACGAAATCGCGTTAGCGTCGCACTATGGCATCTCGGTTCTCGTACAGCCGGTGGGATGGTTTGCAGAAGGGTTTCGACCTCGACGCGGACCACCTGATGCAGCAGGTCACCGATGATCTGCTCTATCACGGCGATATGCACGCCGCCCTACGCCGACTGATGCAGGAGGGCATGGACGACCGTAACGGCGAACGCATCCAAGGTCTGCGCGAGATGATGGAGAAGCTCCGCCAAAAGCGCCAAGAGACGCTCGACAACCACAACCTGGGTGGCGTGTACGACGACATTGCCAAAGAGCTTCGGGAGGTCGTCAACCAAGAACGCGCCGCGCTGGATGAACTGGCGAAACAAGCCCGAGAGTCCGGCGACGTTCGTCGTCAGGAAGTCACCCAGCAAGCGGTAGAGGAACGTCAGTTCAAACTCGACATGCTGCCGCCCGATCTGGCCGGCCAGGTAAAGGATCTGCAGGAGTACGACTTCACATCATCCGAAGCGCGCGAGAAGTTCGAAGAGTTGCTGCAGAAGCTGCGCGAGCAACTCATGCAGAACATGGTCGACAAGATGACCGGCGCCTTGAAGAGCCAAACACCCGAGGACCTAAAGGCCATGAAGGACATGATGGCCGACCTCAATCAGATGCTTGAAAAGCGCGAGCGCGGCGAAGATCCGGGTTTTGAAGCGTTCATGGAAAAGCACGGCGAGTTCTTCCCCGAGAATCCGCAGACGCTCGATGACCTGCTTGAGAACATGGCCCAACGTATGGCCGCTATGCAGCGCATGATGAACTCTATGACGCCCGAACAACGGGCACAGATGAAGGAGCTGTCCGATCAGTTGATGGAGGACATGGACCTCCAGTTTCAGATGGATCAACTCGGCCAGAACCTGCGGTCGCTCTACCCGCAGATGGGTTGGGGTCAGGGCTACGACTTCCGAGGTCAGGACCCGCTCGGGTTTAGCGACTCGATGCAGATGATGAACGACCTCGGTGACATGGATCAGCTCGAACAGCTGATGCAGGGTGTCACCAACCCGGGCGCGCTTGCCGAAGCCGACATCGATCGCGTGCGCGACCTGCTCGGTGACAACGCGGCTCGGTCAATGGAGAAACTGGCCGAGATGGCCAAAATGCTCGAAGACGCCGGCCTCATCAACCAAAAGGAAGGCCGGCTCGAACTGACGCCGCGTGCCATCCGTTCGCTCGGCGCCAACGCACTCGACGAGCTGTTTTCGAAGTTGGCCAAAGACAAGCTTGGTCAGCATCAGCAGAACCGTCATGGTGTCGGCCACGAACGCGAGTACGAAACCAAGCCCTACGAATTCGGTGACCCGTTCAACCTCGACCTGCAACGCACCATCAGAAACGGTCTACGTCGCCAGGGAGGCGGCACGCCCGTGCGGCTTCTGCCCGAAGACTTCGAGATCGAGCGCACCGAAAACCTCACACGCTCGTCCACCGTGTTGATGCTTGACCTGTCGTTGTCGATGCCGATGCGTGACAACTTCCTGCCCGCGAAGAAAGTAGCGCTGGCGTTGCACTCGCTCATCACGTCGCAGTTCCCGCGGGACTACATGGGCATCGTCGGCTTCAGTGAAGTGGCACGCATCGTGAAAGCCGAGCAACTGCCCGAGGTGAGCTGGGACTTTGTCTACGGCACCAACATGCACCACGGGTTCGCGCTCGCCCGCAAGCTGCTGGCCAAGCAGACCGGCACCAAGCAGATCATCATGATCACCGACGGCGAGCCGACTGCCCACATCGAACCGAGCGGCCAGGTCTTCTTCAACTACCCGCCCGTGTGGGAGACCGTCGAGGCCACGCTGAAGGAGGTCGCGCGCTGTACGCGTGACGGCATCACCATCAACACCTTTATGCTCGATGCCGACCGCGGGCTCAAGTCATTCGTGGAAAAGATCAGCGCCATGAACCGTGGCCGCGCCTTCTTCACCACCCCAGAGAACCTGGGCGACTACGTCCTGGTTGACTTCCTTGAACACAAGAAGTCCCTGGGCCGATCCCGCAAGGGCGCCTGACGCGGTTCCGATCGCATGGGCCAGCCGCACACTTTCTGGTGTGACGACTGTTGACGTACAACCTGGAACACTTCTCGACGCGGCTCGTGTCCTGCATTCCGCCGTTCGGCCGAGTTGGTTCGAGACGAAAGCCGGCTCTCACGTTGGGCCGCATGTGTCGGACGCGTGTGACGCTTTCGTGCAGCGACTCGTTCGGGCGGCGATGACGAAAGAGCTCATCGGGTTAGCCCGCGCTCTGGAAATCGCGTCGGGTACCTACGTCTTCACCGACACTGCTGTGGCACAGAGCGTGGCCGGGCATGACGGCTGATCCGGTTGCTCTCTACGAATACGCCCGTGTGAACGAGGCCGCCGCGACGGCATTGGAATCAATCGTGTTTCCGATCATCGGATCATGGCACGGCGTGGCTGGCCGGATCTTCCAAGGCCGGCTTGCCGCGCTGGCGAAACGGCGCACCGAATTGAAAGACGCGCATGTTCGTGCAGCCTCTGCGCTACGCATCTTTGCGGTGGTGGTCGAGCGTACCCAGCAGGAGATGCGATTCCGACAGTCGCAACGAGTGGACGCCAGTGATCGTCTTGCTCGGATCGATGCCGTGTCCATCTGCACCACCGATCCCGTAGAGCTTCGACGATTGCAACACGAACGCGACGTCTGCGAACACGACATTCGGGCAGCCGACCAGGCCTACGCGAAAGCCGAGAAGACGAACATTGCTGCCGAGGAGAAATGCACCCGCGACATCGCGCAGTTGGGGCAGCTGCGGGAGATGGAGCCGTTGGCAGAACGCGTTGCGCAGTTGTCGCTTCGGGATTTCATGTCATACAAGACGTTGGTGCAGACGCACATTGTTGCGGGCGAGGGACTGAACTGGACCTCGGACGGCTGCTCGGACGATGGGGTCGTGACAGGCAACGTGGATCTCGCCGCATGCGAGCTCCATGACTTCGGCTATCGCAACCATGACAAGACACGCCATCCGTGGTGGGTCGACAAGCAAAAAGCTGACGTCCGGTTGGCTCAGGAAATGGCTCGTGACGCCGCAGCGAAGAATCGCGGCGTGAACATTCTTGTGGGTGGACCAACGCAGATCGCCACCGATCTCGGACGGGTGGGCCTGGTCTGGCTGGGTGCCGAAGTGCTCGGGCGACCCGATGCGACGACCACGGGCGAGCGAAAGAAGTAGAAGAAGGCCAAATCGCGCGACAAGTAGTCATTTCGCCACAAATTCAAATCCACCCTTGCGCAAACAGGGTGTGATAGGAGACAATGACATCGTTGTAACTACAACGGTGACAGTCACACGAACCTGACGTACTGGTTCGTGTGGTCCGGGCGCCGGCGGCCAGCAGGAGGCCCCTTATGAGATACGAATCCAATGAGCGTGACGAACGGTCCTGGCAGGACAATGCGAACTGCCTCGGGGTCGACCCCGATCTCTTCTTCCCCGAACGCGGTGCATCTACCCGTGAGGCCAAAGAAGTCTGCCGTGGTTGTGTCGTGCGCGAAGACTGCCTTGAGTATGCCCTCGCCAACGGTGAGAAGTTCGGCATATGGGGTGGCCTCTCGGAGCGTGAACGTCGTCGCATCCGCCGGCAACGGGCGCTCACTGGTCGACGCGTCGCCTCGGCGTGAGTTTCGTCGTGATGCGACGTTTCCTTTTTCGGACCGAGTGGTAACCTAAGACCATGCTCGCATTTCTTGAGGGTGCCGAACTCTACATCGTGCTCGGAATCGTCGTCCTGATTTTCGGTGGTTCCCAGATCCCCAAACTGGCCAAGTCCCTCGGACAGGCTCAGAAGGAATTCAAAAAGGGCATCGCCGAGGGTTCCTCAGACGAAGAAGGCAAAGCCGCCAAGCCCGAATAGCACGCCAATGCGTCGCAGGCCCGGACCATACGGTCCGGGCCTCTTGCCGTTTTCGACTACTTCAGCAGGGCGACAAGCCGACGTGACTTGAGGATGCGGCGACGCTCGCGTTCGCTGGTGCCACCCCACACGCCGTGGTCAATCCGGTGCTCCAAGGCGTACTCCAGGCACGTTTTGGTGACGGGGCAGTCAACGCAGACCTTCTTTGCTCGTTCGACACCGACCCCATCGGGTGGGAAAAACGCAGTTGGTGGATGATTCCGGCAGTTTCCCTGCGCCATCCAGCTGTTTTCCTGCTCGTCTTCGTACACGGCATCTCCCTTGGGGGTTTGAAAGCGTTGGTGTTGCCGCCCGCTTCAAGTTCCACTGTGGTGGGTGAACTCCATGACCTTTGACTGCTGAGGTCCCTGTTTGGTTCCCAAAAGTTTGCACCTTTCTTGGCGGCGGGCAACTTCTGGGCCGAACTTTGGAAGAACCTTCACCCTAGAATGTCCGGTTATGTCGAACGTGTTGTCCGTAGATCCCTCCGCTGCACCTCGTGCCCATGCCCGCGTTGTGTACCTCGGGCCGGTTGCGCCCCACTGGGAGGTCTACAGCGAGTTCGGTGACCGCACCGTCGTGGAGGAGTTCCGCACCCGTGTGCTGGCCCGTCTGGTGCTCCTTCCCCGCGACGACCCGCAATTCCGCCGCAACCGTGAGCGTGTCGTGCGTGACGCCGAACGCGAAGGCATCGCGCTGGAATGGGATCTCGGATTGCCGGAGGACGCTGAATAGCCTGTGTCGCAAAACAGGCTGCTGAATCGTGAGTACTCCTGGCTAGATTTCAACGGTCGCGTGCTCCAACTGGCGGCCGACCCCAACCAGAGGCTGCTGGAGCGAGTGAAGTTTCTGGCGATCTTTTCGTCGAACCTCGACGAGTTCTTCCAGGTGCGCGTGGCCGCCCTCAGCGACCAAGCCGAGGCCCAGGTTGCCTCGCGGTCACCCGACGGCCGGTTTCCTCAGGAGCAGCTCGATGAGATCAGCAGGCGGGTCACGTTGTTGGTGGCCGATCAAGAACGATTGTGGCTCGATGACGTGCATCCGGCTCTTCAGCAGTTCGACGCTGGCCTCGTGTCGTGGCACGACCTTTCCCATGAGAGTCGTGCCGATCTATCGGTGTGGTTCGAACATCAGGTCTTTCCTGTCCTCACGCCGTTGGCCGTCGATCCGGCCCATCCGTTTCCGTACATCTCCAGCCTGTCGCTCAACATCGCCGTGCTCGTCAACGATCCGATCACCGGAGAGGAGCGTTTCGCCAGGGTGAAGGTGCCCGCCACCCTGCCCCGTTTGGTGCCAGTACCGGGCGACACCCGGATGGTGTTGTTCGAAGAAGTCATCGCCGCTCATCTGCCCGTGTTGTTCCCAGGTATGAATGTGGCGGGGCACTGGTCTTTTCGCGTCACCCGCAACGCCGACAGCGATCAAAGCGACGACGGCGAGGCCGAAGATCTGCTTGCGGCCGTCGAGCTGGAGCTGCGCCGCCGCCGCTTCGGGCGCGCCGTTCGTCTCGAAGTCGGCCGGTCGATGCCGAACCGCGTCGTGGACCTGTTGTGCGATGAACTCGACCTGAGCCTGATCGATGTGTCGCGCCATGACGGTCCGCTTGATCTCAGCGCCTTGTTCCGGCTGGCGGCCAGCGGCAGTGCCGAGCTTCGGGACGAGCCGTGGCGGTCGGTCGTGCCGGCGCGGTTGGCCGAAGCCGCCGAGAATGGTCGGGACATGTTCTCGGTCATTGCCGAGGGCGATGTCATGGTGCACCACCCGTACGACTCATTCGCTTCCACCGTGGGAGAGTTCGTGCGTCAGGCTGCGGATGACCCGCTCACGCTGTCAATCAAGATGACGCTGTACCGCACCAACGGTGACAGCGAGATTGTGCGCAGCCTTGCCCACGCGGCCGAACGCGGTGTGCAGGTCGTGGCGCTCGTTGAACTGAAAGCCCGCTTCGACGAGGCGGCCAATATCTCCTGGGCGCGGATGCTCGAACAGGCGGGTGCTCATGTGGTGTACGGCCTGGTCGGGCTGAAGACCCATGCCAAGTGTGTTCTGGTGGTACGTCAGGAAGCCGATGGCATCCGCCGCTACGTGCATATCGGCACCGGCAATTACAACGCCTCCACCGCTCGTCTCTATGAGGACTTCGGCGTGTTCTCCGCCGCCCCGGCATTGGCCGACGATTTGGGCCAGCTGTTCAATCATCTGACGGGCTACTCCCGCGTACCCGATTACCGTCAGATCGTGGTGGCGCCCGAACACCTGCGGTCGCGTCTGGTCGAACTCATCGCCCAGGAAGCTCAGTTCGGAACAGCTGGGCGGATCCTGATCAAGTCCAACTCGGTCACCGACCCGGAACTTATCGAGGCGCTCTATGCAGCCTCCGCGGTCGGGACGCAGATCGACATCATCGTGCGTGGCATCAGCTGCCTGCAACCAGGTGTCCCCGGACTCTCGGAAACGATTCGCGTCCGCTCCATTCTGGGCCGCAACCTCGAGCACTCTCGCGTCTACATGTTCCGTCACGGGGCGAGCGGTGACGAGCCGCTGTGGATGATTGGCTCGGCCGACCTCATGGGACGCAACCTCGACCGTCGTGTCGAAGTGCTCGTACCGGTGACGGCCGAGGCCCATCAACGACGCATCGCGGCCGTGCTCGAAGCACAATTGGCGGACGACACGGGCTCGTGGACACTGAACGCCGATGGCCAATGGCATCGCATGTGCGGCGGACAGGTAAACGCCCAACAGATCTGTCGAGACCTGGCACGCGCCGAGTCCCGTCGGGCGCTTGATCGGGAGCCGTCGTGACTGTGATCGAAGCCGCCGGGGGTTTGGTGGAACGCGACGGGCTGGTGCTGGTTGCTCATCGCCCGATGTATGACGACTGGACCCTGCCCAAAGGCAAGCTCGACCGCACCGACGCCGATCTCCAGGCGTGCGCGTTGCGTGAAGTTTGGGAAGAAACGGGTTACAGCTGTTCCACCAGCGGCCAGTCGATTGTGGTGCAGTATGCCATAGACGCAACTCGGCACAAGCGGGTCACGTACTGGCGCATGATGGTTGACGACGGCGAATTCGTGCCGAACGCGGAGGTGGACGAGGTGCGTTGGCTCCTGCCGAGTGAGGCCCGCTTTCTGCTTACGTATGAGCAGGACCGCGAGATCCTCAACCAACTTCTACGATAGCGACGTGACGGAGAACGCGACGAGCGGTTGGCAGCCCCTTCGCACTGAGCCGCCCTTGCCCAAGCGCGAGAGACGCGCCCTGATTTCGGCGTTCACTCGCCTCGCCC
>JANMCE010000306.1:0-8774 GCA_031360915.1 Actinomycetes bacterium
GGCGGCATTGCTTTCCTCGGTCTGCTCGTGGCGCTCGATGGTTCGAAAGCGGGGGCGGCGGTGCTCTCCGCCGCCGTCGGTGTGGCGGCGTCGGTAGGACGTCTGGCGTTTGACGCCATCGTCCAGCGAGATGCGCCCGAAGCCAACCGTGGTCGAGCATTCGCACGCTTCGAGACCCGTTTCCAGGTGGCCTGGGTGGCGGCCGCGTTCGTGCCGGTCGTCATCCACCTGCCCGCCCGGGTCGGCCTGCTCTGCGTTGGTCTGCTTGCCGTTGCCGGTCTGGTGTCGTTCCTACTCGGCACCCGCGTGGCGCGCGAGCGCGGGCAGCAACGCGTCGGCCTTCTGGCCCGTTCCCGCCAGGAAATCTCGAAACGCCGAGCGCAGGAGTTAGGTCGATCCGCTAAACCGAAACGCTCCCACAAAGCAACGCCCGACCGACCGCCATCATCGCGGCCGAGCCCCTAGAAGGAGTATCGGTCGGGAGCGTCAGTCGGGGTCGTCGGTGAGAGAGAGGCGGGCCAGCCAAAGACCGGGGGCGTCGAGTTCGGCTGGCGTCGGGAGGTTCACGGCGGACTGCAGCAGCATGGACAGGTTCTCCGGCTCGCGCTCGATGACACCCTTGACGAACGCGGCACCCCGATCAACCTGAGCACGGCCGATCCGCAGGCCGAGGAGCTGGTCGACGAACTGGTCGGAATGAGACGGCTCCAACCGACGGCGGCGAACCGCTTCCGATACGGCGCTGCCGGGGCCGATGAGTCGAGCCGCAGCACGGTCGACCGCGTGGTCGATGTAGCCCACGATGACCGCCACGAGCGCGTCGAGCCGGGGTACGAGTGCCTGCTGTTCCGGCGTGGTGGCCGCGCCGAGCAGCAGTTCGGGTCGACTGAACACGGCCTGTAGTTGTTGCGTTGGGTCGCCGCTGCCGTCTTCTAAATCGCCGAGGGCACGGGCCAACGAGTCGGGGTCGGGCCGGAATGTTTTGGCGTAAGACGTGAGTAGATCGGCGAGCGCCTCTTTGATGTGCGGCACCCGCAGCACCGCATGGCTGGTGAGCTGATGTACGCAGACCCACAATCGCAGGCCTTCTTGATCGAGACTCCAGTCCTCGCCGAACGAATCGATGCGGGCGGACACCACCTGGATCTCATCCGAGGTCGGACGAGGGATGGGCAGGTCGTAGTCCCCAAAGGACCGTTGCGACAGGTGACCCACCAACGAACCGGCGGCCATGCCCAGCATGACCGGGCTCATCATCGACATGAGACCCTGCATCATGGCCGCGGTCGGGTCTGGGTCGGTGTCATCGGTGGGAAGTTTGCTCGGGTGAAGTGATGTGGCCAGATGCTCGAACAAGGGCTTGTAGGCGTCGAGGGAGTGCTGCGACCACTGCGCAGCGGTGACCGGCAGGATGCGAACGGGGCGTCCGTCGTTGGTGAGCTCAAGCCCGGTGATGTCACGCACGTGCATGTCGGCCAGCGACGAGAGGTGCTCGTAGGAAATTCTTACGGTCGGCTCGATGTTGCCCATCTCGCCGTCGGTTGTTGCAATGGAATGGGCGAATTGGCGGGCCGAGTCCCAGTGCAGCGAACCCTGCGATTGCATCATGCGGGCCAGATCACCGAAAAACGGCATCGCGCCGAAGGGATTACCACCGAAGGGGTCTCGATCCGGATGTTCGTCGCTCACGCCCAGCATGGTATGCCTCGGATCGGTCAAGATGTCGGGCGCGACGACGAGGTGATGATGACAACGATGGCGAAACAGCTGGTAATGGGGGACGTGGTAGTCATCACTGGTGCCCGCAGCGCGATTGGCCAGCGTGTCGTGCGCACCCTGTCGAACGATCCGCATGTCTTCGAAGTCCGCACCATCGACAGCGCGCCGGTTGATGACGACGAGTCCCTCGCGTCGGCGCTGGCCGGCGCAACGGTGCTGATCCACCTCATGTTTGTGGACGACACCGAATGGCGACCGCGGGGAAGCGAGCGGGACAACGTCGGTGGTGCCCGTCGGTTGCTCTCGCTGGCCACCGAAGTCCATCACGTCGTCGGGCTGTCGTCGGCCCTCGTCTATGGCGCCTGGCCCAATAACCCGGCCCCCCTCACCGAGGACGCTCCGCTACGCCCCAACCCCGATTTCGCCTACGCGGTGCAGCGGGCCCAGATTGAGCAGCTGTTGGCCGACTGGGTGAACGAGCGGCCCGACCGTACGGCCACCGTGTTGCGGCCCTGCCTCACCCTCAGCCGAGACAACGACGGCGGATGGATCGCCCGCTCGCTGGCTGCCGCGGCTGGTGCCCGCCTCGGCGAGGAAGACCCGCCCGCCCAATTCCTCCACATGGATGACTTGGCATCAGCCATCGACCTGGCGCGTCGCGAACGGCTTGACGGCCCGTACAACGTTGCACCCGACGGCTGGGTGCCGGGTGAAACGGTTCGCGCGCTTGCCGGTGCCCGACCCCGATTGAGACTGCCTGCTGCCGTCACCGGTCGGCTGGCCGAATGGCAGTGGAAGTTTCAGCAGGGCCCTGTTCCGCCCGGGCTGTTACCGTACGCGTCGTCCACCTGGGTGATAGCGAACGACCGGTTGAAGTCGGCCGGTTGGAAGCCGCGCAAGACCAACGAGCAAGCCTACGTGGCGGGCACGGAAGCTCGTTGGTGGACGCTGCTAACGCCGAAGCGCAAACAGGAACTGGCCCTTGGTGGGGTTATCGGGTTGGGAGCACTGGTTGCGCTGGCGAGCTCGTTGTTGTTCCGACGGATACTGCGGCGCCGGGCTTCGCGCTGAGCGTTATCTTCATGTTGTGGGTTTGACCCGCGGTGATGACTCGAAGCTCCACTGTGTCTTTGGCTGAGTAACGGCGCAGCGTGACGGCAAGTGACCACATCGAGGTCACGGGCTGACCGTCGATGGCCATCACGATGTCACCGGTTTTGAGCATGTGATCGGCGGGCGAGCCTTTGGTGACGTTGTCGACCTGCACTCCAACGGGCTCGTCGATACCGCCGATGCCGAGCCAAGGCATGGCGCTCTCGCCGTCGTCTGCCGCGGCGCGTGCCAGGCCGATGGCGACATCGGTAGGAATAGCGATCAGTTGACCGTCGTTCTGTCGGCGCAGGCCGAGCGCCACGATTTTGCCGTCCTGCCACAGCACGGAGTTCGTGGCGTCGAGCGAGCCGGCCGTGCGCACGATCACGACGGGGGTACTCGGCTCGTTAACGTCGTCGAGCTGCACCATGCCGAGGGCGGAGATCTCTCCGGTAGTCGAGCCGTCGGCGGTCATCACCTGGACAGAGGCGCCCAGCTTCAGGCTCATGCAGCTCCCGAGCGGCGAGAGCGGAGCGTTCGGCGAACCCTGCACAACGGCCAGTTGGCTCTGCGTGGCCTTCTTCACCGGTAGATTCGTTGCCGTGCTGCTCGCATCGGCTGAATCGGAAACCGAGTGGGCCTTGTTCAACCCAGCCAGGCTGGTAACGATGGTGCCGAGCCCGTCCAGCACAAGGGCCGGAATGGAGCGGCGACCGTTGCCGTCATCGACGACCAGCGTGTAGAGGTGCTTGAGCTGCTCGTCGATGGTGGTGACCGGATAGCCGAATCCGGTGCCTTGTGCGGTGCGGCTATTTTGACGGCCCGAGACCACAACGGTGGCAACCGTGGTGGCGATGACGGTCACGACCAGCGCGACACCGAACGACGCAACGAGGGTGCGGAATGGGAATCCGACTGCCGGCTCCGGCTCAAGCGTGATGACTCTGGCCTGGATCTCGGACGGATGACGCCACGCACGGTCGGGTGGTGGCCCAGGCGACCATGACGTCGCTGCATCGTCGTCAAACTCCTCGTCGCCCTCCACGACGCAGCATCGTACTGTGTGGTTGCTCTCAGTTGTCCGCGCGGGGTTAGCGTTCCGAGGTGGTCGGGTCGCTACGATGCTTTCGTGCAAGTTCCTTCCTCCGGCGATACATGGTGCGGCCTCACCTCAGACCCGCTCCCTGTCGGCGCGGTATACGACTGGTGCGTGCAGCCGAACTGTGGGGCGGTCGTTTTGTTCTCGGGCACCGTGCGCGACCATGCGACCGACAGCACCGGAGCGTTTCGTGATGGCGTCGAGCACCTGATTTACGAGGCGTACGAGGAACAGGTCATCCCCACCTTTGCAGCAATTGCCGCTGAGGCTCGGGCGACGTGGCCCACTCTTGGGCGCATCGTTTTACTGCACCGCGTCGGCAAGCTGGAGCTTGGCGACTCATCGGTGCTGGTTGCCGTGTCGTCTCCGCATCGGCCTGAAGCATTTGAGGCAGCCCGGTTCGGTATCGATGGGCTGAAGCGCTCGGCGCCGATCTGGAAGCAGGAAAGCTGGGAAGGCGGACAGGACTGGGGACTTGGTGCCCACGCGATCGAGCCTGTGCGGCCAACCTCGGTGGATGCTCCGTAGTGGCTCGGGATCTGGCGATTGACTTAGGGACGGCGAACACGCTGGTGTACGCCAAGGGACGCGGCATCGTGCTGAACGAGCCCTCGGTTATAGCGCTCAACAGTCAGAGCGGCGAAGTGCTCGCCACCGGCCATGAGGCCTGGCAGATGATCGGTCGTACGCCGGGTTACATCGTGGCAGTGCGTCCGTTGCGCGGCGGCGCCATCACCGACTTCGACGTCACTGAGAAAATGATTCGGTTGCTTTTGCAACGAGTTGGCGTGTCCCGCTTCAACCGTCCGCGGGTCGTCATCTGTGTACCGTCGGCCATCACCGAGGTGGAAAAGCGCGCCGTCACCGAAGCGGCGCGGCGAGCGGGTGCGGCTGATCCGCAGCTCATCGAGCAGCCCATGGCCGCGGCCATCGGTGCCGGACTCCCCATCGAAGAGCCCATCGGCAACATGGTCATCGACATTGGTGGTGGCACCAGCGAAACCGCATGCATTTCGCTCGGCGGCATCGTGGCTCTCGAAGCAGTGCGCGTCGGTTCCTTCGACATCGACTCGGCTATCCAGTCGTTCGTGCGTCGCGAATACGGCATTGCCATTGGTGAGCGCACGGCGGAAGAAATCAAGGTTGCGATCGGCTCGGCCGACCCGACCCCCGATGAGACCTACGCCGAGGTTCGTGGGCGTGACCTCATGACGGGCCTGCCCAAGACTGTCACGCTCACCCCGCTGGAGGTGCGCGAAGCGATCGAAGAAGTCGTGGTGGCAATCGTCGATTCCGTGGTGCGCTGCCTGTCGAAAGCGCCACCTGAACTGTCGCAGGACTTTCTGCTGCGCGGCATCAACTTGGTCGGTGGTGGTGGCATGCTGCGCGGCCTCGACACCCGCCTCGAACGAGAGACCCGCGTGCCCGTGCGTATCGTGGAGGCCCCGCTCGAGTCGGTCGTGCTCGGCGCCGGTCACTGCATCGAAAACTGGGACGCCCTGAAGGGCATGTTCATGGGTGCCCGCCGCTAGAGGGGTCCTCTGCGGAAACTAGGCGCCGACGGTTTGGATCTTGGCGACGGGGACGCGTAGTGGTTGATCGAGCGTTTCCGAAGGGAACGTAACCGAGCCCGGCCCCGTACTACTGAACACGAAACCCCACTCAATCGACACGCTGGCGAAGAACTTCAGGTCCTTTGCGTTTTTCGACGTTTCCCGATACGTGTACTGACATTGCTCTACCGCTATCGGCAACGTCGGGCACACGAAAGCCTGACCGTCTGAGGTCCCTGGATGAAACGTCACCAGTTTCGCTACTGGCTGCACGGAGACAACGAACCCTGACGGCAACGTTGCTGTCGACGCAGGTGCAGTCAGCTGCTCGGGCTTGAAGTAGATGTTCGTGGGCCACGACCGGTACTGCACACCCACCGGCCCCAACAGCGGCATCTGCTTGCCGATATGGGTCTTCGCGTTGGCGTAGGTGGCCCAGATCACCGATTCATCGGTGACGATTGCAAACCACCGCATAGTGCCCGTCGGCAGACCGTTGCACACGGACTCTTGCAAGATCGACGTGACATGATCAACGACTTTCACCGCGCTCGACGCAATGATTCGCGGATCGTTGATGTCGCAATTCACCCACACGCACACCACCGGCGGCGGACCACCCGCAGCCGAAGTCGAATCCGACCCAGCCTGATCCGCCCCGGTCTTGCTCGACCCGCTCCCGTCCAGCGTGCCAGCACCCACGACGACCGCAAGACTCTCACCGTTGTTCGAAACCGAAAGCCACCGTCGTTACCGTCGTGCCGCCCGATTTCCCGGGCCCGTCGGCAGCCTTTGCTTGTGCTGAAAGCGACAGACAGATTGCAACGACGACAACGACCGAAGCTACTTTGCGGGACATGTGTTGAATCCTTCGTACTCCGTCGGAAGCGTGAAGTCGGCAATGCGCCACCGTTTGCCCACCATTACCATCTGAAACACCACGTCGTAGCTCAGCTTCTTGTCGTTAGAGATGATCTCGCCTCCGGCCGCTTTTTCATTCGGCTCGTACACAATGGCGGTCGACCAGTAGGACGCCTTAACCTCGGCTGTAGTTCGGTCCGAATTCACAACAGCCCCTTTGGTAACGATGTAACTCGGGTCATCGGTGTTGGTACGCACCCTGAGGTTGGCGCCCCGGTAGTCCTTCACCGTCTTCGCTATCAGCTCGCGCTGAACACTGCCATCCGGCGTGAACGACGTCGGATCGCACGTATCCATTGCCAAGAGACAACCCAAACGGTCGACCATACAGTTCTGCACCGCTGCCTCGACCACGACCAGTTCGAGGCTTTTGGCGGTTGTGGTCGATGTGGTCGACGGCGGAATCGTCGCAGCGACGGCCGTGCTCGTGGCCGTAACGCCAGCTGTCGTCGACACCGACGATGCACGCAAGGACGAAAGCGCCGGTGATGGCTTGGCTGACCCGGCACATGACGCCAAGCCGAGCAGCACGAATGGGAACAGACTCCGCCGACAACGCATCCGAAAACGGTAACCGGTCACACAAGGGCAAGAAAGGGGCTGTGCGGTGCTTCACGGAAGGCTGCCGCACTTAACATCGAACCGACACCAGCGGCCCGCTTCTTGCACCTCCAAGGAGGGACCTGATCCGTGACTGTCTCTCAACACGCAAAGTGCCATATACATCCTGCTCAGTAGCACTTTCTTGACAAACACTTCGTGGGAATATGTGTTCGCTTCGGGTAGGGTTTGACGTATGGAAACGGTGGTAGAACTCCACGATCTGCTCGACAAAATCTTGGCGAGCGACATCGAATTCGTGACCGCTGGCGAGGCATCAGCATGGGCCGGCAAGATCGAACAAGCCAGCCGCAAACTCGACGCCATCGCCATCTCCCTGGTCGATGTTGTTGATCGCAACGGCCTGTACGCCGACGACGGACACAGGTCCGCGAAAGCGTGGTGCGCGTACACGTGTCGAACGACGCGTGCTGAGGCGAACCGACGCGCCGGACTCGCCCACATGTTCCGCGAACTCGATGAAACCGCCCGCTGCTACCGGGCTGGTGACCTCGGACGCGAACAGGTCGGCATCATGGCCAAAGCGTTCCGGAACCAGCGGTGCGGTCATCTCCTCGCGGAGTCCGAACACATGCTTTTAGAGGACGAACGACGGTTGCACGCCAGCCAGTTCGCCAACGTCATGAAACACTGGCTGAACATGGCCGACGCGGAAGGGATCCGGCAACGTCACGACACCCTGCACAAAAACCGTGACATGCGCATCATCGAACAATTCGACGCAGGTTTCACCGTTGACGGCCGCTACGGGTCGGCACAAGGCGCCCTCGCGAAAGCGTTGTTCGAACAGTTCGTCGCGGTGGAGCGGCTCGCCGATTGGGAAGCTGCTCGGGCCGAGTTCGGCGATGAGGCAACCGCAGCAGACCTACAGCGCACAGAAGCACAACGCCGCGCTGATGCATTCATCAACATCCTTTTACAGGCTGCTGCGCAACCCGCTGATGCCGTTCGGCCAGAGCCGTGCGTGAACATCATCATGTCCACCGACGCCTATGAGGCCGGGCTGGCTGAACTCACCGGAACCGGACCGGTACGGTTCGACCCGAAGAACTATCGCACCTACCAATGTGAAACCCTCGGTGGCACCACCCTCCCACCCGGTGAAGCACTTGGCGCCGCGATAGCCGGACACATCAGACGGGTCGTTATCGGCGCAACAGAAGCATCCATCACACAAAAATCGAGAACGTTCACAGGACCGCTACGCGCACTCGTACAAACACTCGACACCACCTGTGTGTGGACCGGATGCCACATTCCATCCGACCAATGCCAAGCCGATCACATCACACCATGGCGCCACACCCAAAACACGTCCGCCAACAACGGCGCACCCCTCTGCGGCAAACACAACCGGCACAAAGAACGCGGCTACCGCACCTGGAAAGACACCCAAGGCCACTGGCACATCCAACGCCCCGACGGCACCACCATCACCCCCGCCGCCTAATTGATCCGCTTACGCACGTGAAGCCTGCCGAATGTTGCTCCCTGGCGCTTCGCGCTCGCTTCGCTCGATCAATGCCGCAAGCACCGCGGAGCTGCTAGACGAGAGGGTCCATGCGAGCTGACGAGAAGGCCACGGCGTTACTCAAGGCAGGTCTGGACTCGTTGCGGACGCAGTACGCGATCCCCGACGCATTCCCGCCCGATGTGCTGGAGGCCGCCGAGAAGGCTGCAGCCCGTCCGGTGACGACTGAGGGTCGCCGGGACGCTCGTGACTTGCCGATGGCAACGCTCGATCCGGCCTCCAGCATCGACCTCGACCA
>JANMCE010000318.1:0-9746 GCA_031360915.1 Actinomycetes bacterium
ACTCGGTCCTCGTTGAACAGGTCGCCGGTCGGCGCGACCGGCCGTAAGCCGAGGAGCGCGCCTCCGACCTGGTAGATCACGCCGTTGTACAGGAAGCTGAGTGCTTGACGGGTGGCGTCATCGGCGTCGGCCGGCATTTCGTAGGCGACGGGGAACCCGAACACGCTGTCGTAGAACGCCCGGGAACGGGCGATGTCGGTGACCGTGAGACGTACATGGGCGTACCCGGTGGCGGCGATGGCCATGTCAGACGACCGTGAGGACGACGTCGATGTTGCCGCGGGTGGCATTCGAGTACGGGCATACTTCGTGGGCTTTGGCGACGAGCGCTTCGGCCGCACTGTGGTCCATGCCGGGGATGCTGATGGCCATGTCGACCGATACCCCGAACGCGCCGGGTTTGCCGACCATTGCGCCGATGGCTACTTCGGCAACGATTGACACTTCGCCGGGGAGATGAATTTCGTCGTGAGCGGCGACGGCTTTCATCGCGCCGATGAAACAGGCGGAGTACCCGGCGGCGAAGAGTTGCTCAGGGTTCGTGCCCGGCCCACCTGCGCCACCCAATTGCTTTGGCGTCATGAGCGAGAGGTTGATTTCTCCGTCCGATGATGTGGTCGTACCAGTACGTCCACCGGTGGAGGTTGCTTGCGCGGTGTAAACAGCGTGTTCGATTGCCATGATAATTGTCCTTGGTGTTGTAGGGATGGAAAGACTGGGACTACGGGGCGAGGGTGGAGGTGTACGCCAGCAAGCTGGAACGCAGAGTCTTGAGTTGTGCGGTAAGCGCGACGAGTTCATCGAGATTGCAGGCGGTGGCGCACATCACGTTCTCGGGTACCGACGCTGCTTGCCGTTTCAGCGTGCGGCCGGTTTCGGTGAGCGTGATGATCACGCGCCGCTCATCAACCGTGTCACGGGTCCGCCGAAGTAACTCGGCGGCCTCAAGGCGTTTCAGGAGCGGGGTCAAGGTGCCCGAATCAAGCATCACACGCTCACCGATCTGCGACACCGTGAGCCCGTCGTGCTCCCACAGCACCAGCATCACCAGATACTGCGGGTAGGTGAGACCGAGCGGTTCGAGCAATGGCTGATACAACCGGGTCATCGCCAGCGAAGCCGAGTAGATCGCGAAACACAACTGCTGATCGAGCCCCAACAGATCAGGAACAGATTCGGCCACATGGATAACCCTAGTACACAATCTATTTGTGTACAATTAAACTGCCATCTCGTAGACCTTGTTGCGGCGGGTACCGCACAGGGCGGTCAGGCGAAGGCAACGGGAGCCGCCCCGGCTCGGCATCTTTGGGACTGGAGCCGTGCTAACCAGTTGCGGGTGCGGCCCGAGTGCGGGCTGCGAGGTCGTTGAGTTGATCGCGCAACGCCGCGAGAGCCTCGGCGCCGAGGCCTGTGGTCTGTTCGACGCAACTCTGGGCTGCGCTGGCGCCGGGCTGAAGTCGTCGGCCGGCGTCGGTGATCGTGACGTGCAACATGCGCTCATCATCGACGCAGCGAGTGCGGGTTACGAGACCGGCCCGCTCCAGCCGTTTGAGCATCGGCGACAGCGTGCCCGAGTCGAGATGCAGCACCGCTGCCAGGTCACGCAACGTCGTCGTGTCGCCTTCCCAGAGCACGAGCATTACCGTGTATTGGCTGTACGTCAGCCCAATCTCATCGAGGAGCGGGCGGTAGCAACCAGTGATCGCCCGAGTGGCGTTGTAGAGCGCCACGCAGAGCTGGTGCTCAAGTCGAAGATTCGCATCGGTCGCCACCATCACAGAATAGATGCCGACCGCTACGGGCTGTCGTGAACTGCGGTTGCAACGTCGAACGAACTGCCGTTGGCAGGTCTGATTCGCCGAGAGCACCAGCTGTCAGTGGGCGAGAACCTCACCCATGAGTCCGAAGTTCAAGTTCATGATCGCGTCATGATCGGCCTGGCTCACACCGTTCTTTTGTAACGCCTTGGAAATATCGGTGAGCACCTCAAGGAACTCCTCATGGTTGATGTTCATCCCCGTATGCGCGTCATGCATGTTCATGCCCGTATACGTCTCATTCCCGCCCGTCACCGAGCACAACAACTCAGTCACCAAGACGATCAACTGCTCGTCGTTCTTCGGAGAACTGCCATAACGGCGCTCAAGCACCGGGTTGGCATGATGCAACGCAAGAATGTCCGTAGCGATCTGCTTGAAACCCGCGTAGCCCCCCACACGTTCGTAGATCGTCCCAGTCGACAACACGGTCATCAGAGTTCCCCTTCCATCACGGCCGCAGGCCAGCGCCTCGAACCTCAAACACTGTGCCCGACGACACAACACATGTCAATAGTGCACAAATGCATCGCACACAATCAACCGCGCAAGCTCTGGTGGCTGCTGGACATCCAACGCACGCCAAACCGGTCGCAACACGATCCGAAGTATGAGCCCGAAAACATGTCTTCCAAGTAACGAAAACCTCGGCAGAGAAGTTGCAAGCCTCCTCGGTTCGTGCCGTTGAAGTTCACGTACGTGGTTCACTGGAGCGGACTCCGTCGCGGTCTCGAGACGTCGAACCCGATCGGCGCCAACACGGCGTTTGGCGATCTTGCTGCGGGTGAGCCCGACGGTGTTGTCGGTCAGCGATTCGTGGACCTGATTCATACCGAGGACCGAACTAGCTGGTTGGCCGCCGTCGACAGATTGAACTCCAAATGAGGCGATCCCGGTCGAAGTGGCCATGCGATTTCGATACCGACCGGGTGGTGCAGCCCGATCGTTGGGGGTGGTCAGCGTGCCCCCCGGATCGGTACCGCACGGCCCGCGTTTGTGCGTGAACCTGGTTGATCTGACCCGCCGACAACGACTGGAGACCGAGCGACGGGCCAGGTTGCGGCCGAATCGGCCCAAGCCTCCGCCGAAACGGCTAACAGGGCCAAGGGCCAGTTCTTGGCGGCGATGAGCCACGAGTTGCGAACCTCACGGGTAATCGACGTCACGGTGTGCAACAAGTGACGTACACCAGTTGGCTATGTCCGAGCGATGTACCGCTGGCATCGACGGCGTGGACCAGGAATGAGTACCGCACGCCGCTGACCGGCACGGTGTCGGTGTAGCCACTGTCGCCGGGGCCGGTGCTGAACACGCGACCCGGTCCGCTGGCGACACCGCGTAGCAGTCGATAACCCGCCAAGCGCCCGTCGCTGCTTTGGCTCCACGTGCACCGGATGCTCGACGTGCTGATGGCGGCGCATTGGATCGAGAGCGACGCTGGCACCGACGGCTCACTCGTGCTGGTCGTCGCAGCCGCGCTGGTCGTTGTGGCAGCGATGGTGGTCGTTGACAGCTGCGTCGTTGGTGCTTCGGTCGCAAACGTTGTCGGCGCGACCGTCGGAGTTGGGGTGGCTACCGTCGCCACGGGAGGTAGCACGACGCCTCGCGAAGTCGTTGCAACCGTCGAGGGCGTGATCGTCGTAGTGCTCGTACTGGCAACGTCGACGGGAGCGGCCTCGTTCGGTATCGACGATTCGGTCGACGCGGTCTGGAGCCTTGTCGCCGTCTGCTTGGTCGTCGCCGTCTGTTCGGTCGTCAACGTCGTGGTCGTCGGTGCGATCGAGGTGGTCACCATGGTTGTGTCGTAGCTGGCGGGAACAACGAACACACGCCCGCTGTGCATGGCCGGTAACGCCGCGGCGACCGAAGCGGCGGCCAGCGATGCCACGGCGACGGCGACGGCTATCCCTGCCCGACGACCGCGATGAATCGGGACCGGAGCCAAAGCGTCGACCAAGGCGTCGTCACCCATGACCCGACGTTCGAGCGCGTCGAGGAACGAGCTCGATGGTGCGGGCACCGGACGCACTGCCTCGCGTTCGAGCGCCGAGCGCAACTGACGGCGTGTGATCTTCATGGCTTCCTTCCCGAGACAAGGCCGTTTGCGGCCGAGCGAGCAGCGCCCATCGATGCGGCAGGAGCGTCCTTCAGTTCACGACGAAGCGCGCCTAGTGCCCGATGCAACGTGACCGCCAACGCCGCCTTCGTGCAGCCAAGCGCCTCCGCGGCCGCCGCTGGCTCGACGCCAGCGAGATAGCGAAGCTCGATCACCTCGCGATAGCGCTGCGGCAGACGTGGGAGGGCGCGACGCACCTCGGCCAACAACAGTTCGTGCGACGCGTCATGTTGAGCATCGACCAGCACGAGGTCTCGAAACGCCGCTTGCGCTCGTGGCGAACGATCGCGACTGCTGCGCCGGTAGCACGCCACCACTTCGTTCCCGGCAATCGTCAGGAGCCATGGCCGCAATCCCCCGCTACCCCAACGAAAGCGGGGCAGTGCGCCCATCGCGCGCTCGAAGGTGGCCGAAGTCGCTTCTTCGGCCACGTCCTTCGAACCACTTATGCGGTAGGCGTGTGCGTAGACAGCTCCGACGTGACGGCGATAGAGCGTCGAGAGCGCATCACGATCGGTCGCAGCGAGTTCGGCGAGGCCTCGATCATCGAGATCGTCGTCCCCGCTGGTCGCGCTATCGAGAAGGGGATGCGCACTCACAGTCAGTCTCATCGGTCAGCGAAGGTCCGTCATAAGCCCGAAAGCCGAGTCGATCAGCCCATGATCGACACCTGGTTGCTGTGGGCAAGAGTCGGCGAACCTGGAGCTCCAGGAACGACTGCCGTGTACGAGTAAGCCACACCGGGCTGGATCGTCGAGTCGATAAAGCTGTGCGCGTTCGGACCGCTCACGAGCACTCGGCCAACACCACCACCGCCGCCGCGGAGCAGCATGAAGGTCGTGCCGCCGGCAGGCAGGTCGCCCGTCCACGAGCACGTCACACCTACCCGGTCGCCGTCCGTCTTGCGTTCACACGAAAGCTGAAGCGATTCGGGCGTGTGCACTTCGGGCGCTTTCGTCGTGGTTGTCGGCTCCGGCGCCTTCGTCGTCGGCGTCGTTGTGGGCTCAAGCGCCTTGGCAGTCGTAGGCTCCGGGGCCTTCGTTGTTGGTGCCGAGGCCTTCGTCGTCGGTGTTGGCTCCGGTGCCTTCGTCGTGGTCGGTGTCGGCTCGAGTGCCTTGGCAGTCGTCGGTGTCGGCTCCAGTGCCTTCGTCGTAGTCGGTGCGGCGGTCGTCGTCGGTGTCGGTTCCGGCGCCTTGGTGATCTTCGGCGTCGTGGTAGCGACCAAGGGAGCCGCCGTCGTGGTGGGCTCGCTCAGGAACGATGGCACGAACGAGCCGCCATTGACGGCGCTGGCGGCCGATGCCGAGCCGGCAACAATGCCGACGGTAATTCCTACGGTGCGAACGACCTTGGTGAGCCGTGACGTGTTTTGGATGGTGCGGTGCATGATTCGTGTCTCCCGTGAGTAGGTGGTGGTGAAGCATCGAGAGAACAACGCTCGGGGACGCCACCGATTTCACCTATGCACCGACTTGTTGAAATCTTTCCGCTCCACGCCGCCACGTGACCGATGCCGCTACGTGTGTTGCCGCATTCGACTTCCGATCAGTCGGGCGCCTGGTCCGATCGCTCAGGCGCTGTCGCCGGCTGCCTCACGTGCCATCTGGGCTGGGATTAGAAGGTCCTCGACGCCACCGAGCGGCGGTAGGCCCCGGGTGTCTGACCGACGCTGCGTTTGAACGTCGTCGCCAAATGGCTTTGGCTGGCAAAGCCTGTCTCGTAGGCAATACGCGAGATCGGCAGGTCGGTGTGTCGCAGGAGGTTCTTTGCCCGCTCGACGCGACGCAGGATCACGTAGCGATAGGGCGGGATACCGACCGCCTTCGTGAACGCGGACGCGAAAGCGTGCGTAGCGACGCCCGCTTCGCCAGCGAGTCGCTCGAGTGCCAGATCCTCACCGAGTGCAGACTCGATGAGATCGCGAACATGGCTCATCCGGGCGTGCATCGCGTCGCCCACGGTGTCGCCAAGTTTGCGAACCGTGGCTGTCGATGGGGCGCGAGTCGAGTGATAGCGCAGGAGGTGCATGGTGATGAGCCGTACGAGGTGATCGGCGTAAATGCCGTCCGACGGGCTGGTCGCGTCGTTGCGCGCAGTGCCGAGCAGAGCTAGCGCCAACTGCTCGAGCAGGCCGTCGCTGAAGCCAAGTTTCGGCAGCAGCTCGACGCGCGACGTATCGAGGCCGAAGTGTTCTTCGGCGACCCGATCGACCATGCTGCGGCGCAAGTAGATCAGTTGTATGTCGGGCTCCCCGGTCAGCTGCCACGACGAGGACCGATCCGCCGGAACGACACCAAATTGCCGCGGACGAAGCTCGACCGAATCGGTGCGCGCGTCTTGATCGATGACTCGAGTGACCGCTGCAGCGCGGTTGCTGCAATATGCGATGCAGTAGTGGGGAACGGCACGCAGCGTGCGCCGCCAAGGAGCCTCCGTAGCCAGCGACGTGTACGCGTCGTGCCAACCCAAGCCACGGGAATCGGCCAGTAGTCGATGCTTCGGCCATAGGGCGATTCCGTGCGTCTCGTCCATCGGAAATTCGGCGTACCTCACCCCCGACGACGATGGGCGATTGTGATCAGTGACGTCCGTTTCTTGAAAGACAATCCCAGAGTCGTTCGTCACAATCATCAAAGTAACGCACATTTTCGCACCAGGGGGCCGAATCATGTCACTAGCCGATACCACACCAGACATCGAGGTTCCGGTGCTCGTCGTTGGTGGCAGCCTCGTTGGGTTGGCCACGTCGATGTTCCTCGCCCAGCACGGTGTCGAGGTTCTCTCGGTGGAGAAGCATTACGGCACCGCGATCCACCCGCGTGCTGGTTACTTCCAACTACGCACCATCGAGTTGATGCGGGTGGCGGGCATCGAGGATCGTGTTCGTGCCGCGGCGTTGGAGCTCTACGACCCCGATGGGGGACTCAACGCAGTCGAGACGCTCGCCGGACGAGAGATCGCCAACTACATCCCCAACATCAACGACGGTGTGGCCGACGTCAGCCCGGCCCGCCGTCTGTTCATGCCGCAGCAGGTTCTCGAGCCGCTGTTGTTGCAACGGGCTCGCGAGTTGGGCGCCCGCTTCCAATACGCGACGGAGCTCGTTGGCTACGTTCAGGATGATGATGGCGTGACCGCGACGGTTCGCAATGTTGACGACGGAACCGAACAGTTGATTCGGGCGCGATACATGGTCGCTTGCGATGGCAACCGCAGTCCGATTCGCGAAAGCCTTGGAATCAAGATGGTGGGTCACGGGCTGATGTCTCGAAGCGTCACCATCTATTTCCGTGCCGACTGTTCGGTGGCGTTGCGCGGTCGCAATCTCGGCGTGATCTACGTAAACAATCCAAATGTCCGCGGCTTCTTTCGGTTGGAAAAGACGGGGCTCGGCGGGTTCCTCGTGGTGTTCACCGTTGGTGACATCAACGAGTCTGGGGCGCGCTTCGTGGCCGACACCATCACCGACGACGGAGCGGCACAGCTTGTGCGCAACGCCGTCGGCGATGACGATCTCGAAGTCACTGTGCTCGATGTCGACAAGTGGCGCGCTGTTGCCGAGGCGGCAGAGACGTTTCAGCGCGGACGGATCTTCCTCGCAGGCGATGCCGCCCACACGATGCCCCCAACCGGTGGCTTCGGAGGCAACACCGGCATCCAGGATGCCCACAACATCGCCTGGAAGTTGGCGTTGGTGCTCGAGGGAACGGCTGGTCCGGCGTTAGTCGACACATACGACCAGGAACGCCAACCGGCTGGCGCGCAGGCCATCGAGCAGGCCTACAACCGCTACGTGTTGCGTTCGGATCCGGACCTCGGCACCGAGGGCATGCACGAGGCCATTCCCGACATGCATGTCGAGTTCAACCGTTACCGCTCAACCGCCGTTGTGCCGGATCTCGGGTACGTCGACGACGGCGTGACCGACATCGATCCACGACAATCCTTCGGACTGCCGGGCACGCGGGCGCCGCACGTCGAACTGAGCGCTCAGGGCAAACCGCTGTCGACGCTCGACTTGTACGTCGGCGATTTCGTTCTGATCGCCGGACCGGATGGCGCAAAGTGGGCGGACGCGGCCAAGGTGGCCGGCATCGATACCGGGGTCGATGTGGTCTCGTACACGGTTGATGGCCCGGTTGGTGACGCTGTCATCGAGCAAGCGCGAGAATCGACGACGTCTTTTTCGACGGCGTACGGGATCACACCGTCTGGGGCGACGTTGGTACGACCCGATGGATACGTCGCCTGGCGAGCCGCTAGCTACACACCCGATGCTGCCGATCGCTTGTCAACGGCACTGCGCCGGGTGCTTGCCCAGACGTAACCGTGTGAATAGGGTTCACCGGCTGTTCCGCCGCGCGCCGGCAACGAGCGCATCGCCCAACGACACCGACACCGGCACGCCAGCGTGCACACGATCACCGGGCTCACCCCACGAACCACCAACCGAAAGCGAACCACGACCCGATCATCCCCACCCCGTCAAGCCTCCCCCGAAATGCTCCGGTCTCCGCGTTCAATCGCTAATGCCGAGCGCGATATCAGATAGTCCCCGTCCAGCCGGGGTACGGCGGGAGCCTTCGCGCGCCGGCGGCGCGGTGCACTTCGTCGTTCTGCGACCCGACGATCCCGCAGCGACCGCCCACTCGCGCTCGACCCGAGCGGATGTACCAACCATGTACCGCTCCGCCGGCAAACAGCGCATTGACCAGCCGACGGTGCCGGCGGGCAACGACTGCGTGCGATGAGCCCTATAGTGAGCGCTATGCCCGACGGGGCACCTGAGGAGGCCAAATGATTTTCATCACTGCGAAGTTCCGCGTCCGCTCCGAGGACGCCGATCGTTGGCCGGACATCGTCGCGGACTTCACCGCAGCGACCCGTAGCGAGCCTGGATGCCTGTGGTTCGACTGGTCGCGCAGTCTCGACGACCCCAACGAGTACGTGCTCGTAGAGGCGTTCCGCGATGGCGATGCCGGTGCCGCGCACGTCGGGTCGGTCCACTTCCGCCAGGCTCGGCAATTGCTGCCACCGCACCTGGCCGAGACCCCTAGGATCATCTCGCAGACGTTGGATCAAGACGGCTGGGCGCAGCTCGGCGAGCTGGCGGTCGCGGACTGAGGTGGTCGGCGGCGACGCGCGTTCAACGACAACACGACCGAGCGCGACGCCATCATGGCCGGGAAGCACCGCCGAGCGAGTTCGCCTCGTCTAATGCCAGGTGCCAGACGGCCCTTGTACCTGAACTAAGCCTGAGCTAACCTCTGGCCCATGCGGGCATCCACCGCCGTCGAGGATTACCTGAAGGGGGTGTTCGCTCTTGCCGTCGCGGGAGGCGTGAGCACCTCGGCGATCGCTAGTGCGCTCGAAGTCTCGCCGGCGTCGGCATCGAGCATGATCCGTCGCCTCCGCGACGCCGGACTGGTCGACTGGGAGCCCGGCGGTCACATCGAGCTCACCGACGACGGGTGGCGCGCTGCCCTCGACATCGTGCGCCGGCACAGGCTCGTGGAGACTTTTCTCCACCAAGTGGTCGGCCTCGAGCTGTGGGAGATCCACGACGAGGCAGAGCGGATGGAACACGCTGTCAGCGAGCGCCTCGTCGACCGCATCGACGAGATGCTCGGGCATCCGGAGGTCGACCCGCACGGCCATCCGATCCCCGCCCCCGGCGCAGAGCGCTACGTCGAGCCCGACCTGGTCGCGTTGAGCGCTGTCGACGTGGGTGTGCGCGCCGTCGTGGAGCGGGTTTCTGATCACGACACGCCGGCGCTCGCCCATCTCGTGCAGCTCGGCCTGCGCCCCGG
>JANMCE010000334.1:0-15659 GCA_031360915.1 Actinomycetes bacterium
TCCTACCCAACGTACTTCTCCTCTACGCCTCCAAAGAGCACAAACCCTTTGGCGTTACCACTCTTGTCGGCCGGTCCTGCGAGATTCTGAACAGAAACGGGAGGAAAAGAACAGAATGCATCTCGTGCTTCCCCTCGTTGCTGTCATTTCGCTGCTCGGAATCCTTATCGGTTCCTTCTTAAACGTCGTTATCGGACGGGTTCCCGAGGGCCGATCGGTCGTTCATCCGCCGTCTGCATGCCCACGCTGCGACTACCAAATTGGGCCTAAAGACAATATCCCGATCTTGTCGTGGATGTTGCTGCGGGCCAAGTGCCGTAACTGCTCGCTGCCGATCTCGGCGCGCTATCCGTTGGTAGAGGCATTGACCGGCGCGCTGTTCGGCCTCACCGCCTGGCGCTTGGGCTGGACGCCCGAACTGCCCGCCGTGCTGTTGTTTGTTGCTGGCGGAATAGCGCTGTCGGCCATCGATATCGAGCACTTCCGGCTGCCGAACACGGTTGTGTATTCGTTGCTCGGTCTGGTCGGCCTGTCGTTGGTCGTGGCGGCCGGGATGTCTTCGTCGTGGTCGCGATTGGTGTGGGTTGTGGCGGGCGCGTTGGTTTCGTCGGGGCTGCTGTTTGCGCTGGTTGTACTGACGCGTGGGCGCGGCATGGGGATGGGCGACGTTCGACTAGCGCTGGTGCTCGGCGCGGTCGCTGGCTGGTACGGGCCGGGCCGGGCTGCGGTCGGGCTGTTCCTCGGCTTCGTGGTTGGCTCAGTGCTTGGCATCGGCCTGGCCGTGCGAAAGGGAAAGATGAAAGGCGTGAAGATGCCCTTCGGTCCCTCCCTCATCGCAGGAGCCTTCATCGCGGTGTTGTGGGGCGGCGACATATGGCACTGGTACCGCGGCCTGATGGGGCTCTGAGCGTTATGGAATATCGACCAGGCAGGATGGCATGTAGGGGCTCGGATTGCCGGTCGGTTTCGTTACCGAGCACGAGCCCGCTACAGCCGCCGTCCCCGGTGGGCTGGTTGGCGCCTTGGTCAAACCTGGCGTGGCTGACAGGAGCGGCGTCTCCGAGAAGTCGAGGCGCACCCACACCGCGTTCACAGGCTGCACAAAATAGGGCGGGGTCGGCGGAAGCTTCTCGGTGCCCGCGAGGTTCTTCGGGTATTGAATGTCCTTGTGCATACCGGTCTGCAGGTCGCCTGCGGAGTTGTAGGTACCGAAGACAGGCCGATACTTGGCGATGATGGCGCCTGTGAGATGCAGGGTGGGATGGGTCGCGTCCGCCGCATCGACAACGTCGTTCCATCCGTTCACCGACATACCGGCTAGCGAGAGGAATGCACCCGTCACAGTTCGATCAGCACGAACCCCAGCTATTTTTGGCTCCTGGTCGATCGTGATTGAACCACCCGCAACGAAGCCAAGAGTCACTCCCTCGGCCGTGGGCTGGGTAATGTTCCCAACCACCCTCAGGTCATTCTCCGAGACAAAGGTTGCGTCAGCTCCTTCACCTTTAATCTCCAAGACGTTCCGGGGATTTGGCGCAACGGCGGCCGGAACGTACACAGCTCCACGATTCGGGACATCCATGACCTCGGTAGTCACCCCCCCGTCGAGCGAGACCCGCATTTGCCGAGTGCACGGGATTACGCAAGGGAGCAGATCCACTGTCACCTTGTTACCGATGGTCGGGCTGAGGATCTTGGTCGCTAGCGTCGCATACGTCGTCAGTTTTTCGGGCAGCTTCAGAAAGTCGCCTATTTGGGCCTTGACTAGATTCAACGGATTAGACGTTTTTGGTAAGCCGCCGGTACAGCCAGCATTGGTTGTCAGCTTGAAGACTCGACCAATCGTCGGCAGCAACGTGTTCGGATCGCCCGTCGACTCGACGATGTCGTTGAATTCCGGGTTACCGCAGTACCAGAACCAGTAATCGTTCGTGTGAATCGGCCCGTTCACCTGATCACCAACCGAACTGCCCGTGTAGGCAATCTCGAAGCAGTTCTCATGACGCCGATCGGTAGGCTGCACCGTAAGGCTAAAGTCGTCCTGCCCACCGCTCGGAACGTTCCCCACACGATGGGGCCAGAGGTAGCGCAGCAGAGGTGCCGATGCCGCATTGGTTTGGCGTCGGCTGATATCGTTCAAACCCGCTCCTCGACTGTCTCCCACAAGATCAGCCGGCCAGGTCGCCGCCAGTCCGCCATTGTCGACGAACCGGTCGCCACAGTGCTTCTCCGCCCACTCGGTGCTGACGAAAATGGCGGGGCCACCGCCAGCACGGACCACTCGCAGGCCGAGGTCGCCCGCCGACGCGGGGTTGGGTGGGCCACCGTAGAGTTCTGGTTGAAGCGTTTCCATGTCGGTGAAGATCACATAGTCAACGAAGCCGCGGCGACGCCAGCTCTGTTGAAAGCGGCGGAACACGCAACTTGTTCCGTTGGCCCGACACGCACTTCGCGTCGTCACCTCGACGGTAACGAAGGGCGAGCCGCTCGTCAGCTGGGGCGAGTAGAAAAAGCACAGCTCGGTGATAGAACCACACGCCTTGAATTCGCCCGTAACAGGTACGTACTTCGCCCAACCGGCAGTGTCGCCAGCATCGTCCACACTACGGGTGAGACTCGGATCGACCCGTCCGACCATGCGGAAGTTAAGGCTGAGGTCGGATGACTTGGCAGCTTGGCTATACAGCTCGTTCATCACGCTTTCGGCCAACTGTCGCTCGTCCGCAACCTTGCCCAGACGGATCGAGGATGACAGGTCGGCCGACAGCGGAAGCGTCACCGCCGCGAGCATGATGAACATGACGAGGATGACCGAAATGACAACAGCCATCGCAAAGCCTTCGTCGTTTCGATATCGCAAAGCAGAATGTGGCATGGCACTTCGTTTCTTCGTCATGATGAGCAACTCGTCCCAGCGTCGAAGTTGCCGGTACCGCAGCGTTCACTCGAGTAGCGAGCCGCACGCAAGGCGACGCGGTACACGATGTCACGGGTACGGTTTGCCTGAGCGCCCGTTGCCCCGTAGGCAATTCGTGCACGCATAACGACCGTGTTCACCGCTTGGCGCTTACCGTCCTCCAATGCGTTGGTGATGGTGATTGGAGGGGTGGAACCGAATGTCACGGTCGCACCACCGGTGAGCAACGTTGGCCCGTCGTCTCCGGCCTTGTAGTACTCGAAGTAGCCGTCACCACTCAGGCTGCTCGCCGCACTTGGGTCGACCCGCCCTAAGACTCGAACGCCGGCGGGAGACACCGTGCCGAGCGTGATTAATTTGTTCCAGTCGTCGGTGCCGGCCTGGGGCGGCGCGAACGTTTCAAGATGCAGTTCGCTACCGACCACGGCAAGACACACAGGTGCGTACGGGGGGTTGGTGTCGCCGGGCAACGTACCGGCTTGCCGAGAGTACAAACGATTCGAGTTGTAGCAAATGCGATCTGGTGCTGCGACCAAGAGCACCCCGTCTGACCGCTCAACGATGTTGTTGATATCAGGGCAGCCGTCGGATGTAAGCACTTTTTCGTCAGACATCGTTATCTGCCCGTCGTGGTTTCGGTCGCATCCAAACGCAGGACGAGCGGTTTCTACGTCGGCAAAGACGCTGTCGATGAGCTGTCGCAACTCGGTGTTTGACGTTGACTGCCAACTCACCACTGAAGAGATGTTCATCGTGCTGATCAGGATGCTGAATGCCAAGGTCATGACGATCGACAGAATGCCGAGCGACACTGCAAGTTCGATGAGCGTGAAGCCGCCATCACCCTTCAGACGGCTATTGAGGTACTGCCTGATCCGCGTCATCAGGTGCACGCCCCAGCAGTTACAAACTTGGTGGGGCTACCGGTCGAGGGCACACATACTGAACGACCAAGTGCCGAAGTGCCGAGCGTAACGACCACTACCGCCGGAGACCCTCCGATCGACACCTCGAACTGGCCATCCGGAAGGAACGGAAAGATCACGAGACCTGTGGTGTCGTCGGCCGCGTAGGTAACAAACCGTTCGGGGTCGGAGTTGAGCATCTTGATCTTTGCCGAACGACCGATGCCAGCGGCGACGGAGATCCGGCCCTGGTTGACGGCGACCTTTGTGTCGGGTGGAAGAGCTGACACCTGGGTGAGATCTCGAAACCTGACGATGCTCTGACGAGGTTCGAACCACTGCACATGCACATCACGCTGGAGCCTCAGCGCGTTGTTACTTCCATCATCAAGAGTGTTGACACCAACGGACGCGACGAACTTCCAGGTGAGGCGAACCGTGGTACACACCGGCAGGGTTCCTGCCGATGCAGTTGAGCCATTAGCCGCCGTATTGAAGGAAGCCGCACTTTTGTGAACGGTGAATCGACGAGACCCCAAGTCGTTCTGCGCCTGCTCGAAGGGAGGGAGGAACTTGGCGGCACTAGGGGCACGACCGTTGAAAGGATCGTTCGTTGCCGCCCCTGCGGCGACACAGCTTGCCTCATCGGCTGCGGTCGCGGCCGTCGTGGAGTTGGTGTCTACCAGACAGCGCTTTTGAAACCGGTCGTAAAACGCTCGCGTCGCAACGAGCTTTGGGTTGTCGGTTTCGTTCGGTACGGCGGCGGGATCAAGGAGCTGACCACCACAGTCGTAGGCGACGCTGCTCTCCATGGTCTGCGTCGCCACCGACATCGCCAAGTCGACATGCCGGTTAGAAATCGTTGCTGCCACCATCGATACGATGATCTGGGTGGCAGCCGCCATCGCAATGAAAAGAACAACAATGGCCATGACCAGCTCAACGAGAGTGAAACCCTCGTCGGCGGCCGGCCTAGAACGCACTGAGCTCACGCTGGGCCACCTTTAGGTATTCACGCATATCGCTTTCGCTGTGCGCATTCTGCAGGGCTGTGTCCATGTTCAACGTGCCGTTGACGACCGCCCGAGCGAGGCCGAGGTCGAAGGGCTGCATGCCGTACTTCTCGATGCCCGATTGGATGGCGCCGTCGATGCGATGAATCTCGCCTTCGCGAATCATGTTCGAGATCGCTGACGTGACGATCATGACTTCGCAAATGACGACGGAGGATCCTGGGGCGTCGGCTCGACTGAAGCGACTCTGGCAAACAACGGCGCGGAGCGTGTTCGCCAGCTGAGCGCGGATCTGGCCTTGCTGGCCGGCGGGGAAGACGTCGATGATGCGGTCGACCGTTGATTTGGCTGATGAGGCATGGACGGTGGCGAAGGTGAGGTGACCAGTTTCTGCGGCCGTAGCGGCGAGAGAGATGGTCTCGAGGTCTCGCATTTCACCAACCAGAACGACGTCGGGGTCCTGACGAAGGGCGGACTTGAGGCCACGAGCGAAGCTCTCAGTGTCGTGGCCAACTTCCCGCTGACGCACCATCGCCCGGCGACTCGGGTGCATATATTCGATCGGGTCTTCAATGGTGATGATGTGACAGGGGGTGGTGCGGTTGATCTTGTCGATGATCGAGGCGAGTGTGGTCGACTTACCCGAACCAGTTGGGCCGCAGATAAGCACGAGCCCTTTCGGGATGTCGGCCAATGTCTGGATGACGGGTGGGAGTTTCAACGTCTCGAAGCGCGGTACCTGGAGCGGGATCGCACGCATAACAATGGTCGGCGTGCCGCGCTGCATTGATAGGTTCACGCGAAAACGGGAGCCGCCGTAGTTGCAACCACCGTCGTAGTCGCCGTTGAAGTTGGTGAGGACGTCGCCGGCGACGTACTCACACATGGCCCGCATTTCGTCGAGCGTGACCGGCGGAAAGCCAGGAATGGGGGCGAGTTCAGAACCGAGGCGCAGCATCGGTGGCACACCAACGGCGAGATGGATGTCGGAAGCCTTCTTGCTGAGGGCAACGTCGAGAATTTTCTCGACACGGGGGCGGGTCACGGCGTTGGCCTGTGCCATCGCGGCCAGGGCATCATGGATGCCCGGCGCCACGGCGGGCACGATGGGTGTTCCGACTCGTTGCTGCACACGGGCCACTTCGGCGGGCGTGGGGATGCCGGGCCAGGCCACGATCAGGAAACCGTCGTGCCACCGAACGCCGACCACGCCGAGATCGGAGGGGACAGCCTGCACAGCCGTCGGGTCGAGCGAATCAAGCTTGGTAATGACCGGTATTCCCGCCGCGTGGGCGGCGTCGACAAGCGCTGCATCTGCGGTGCGAGGTCCTGCTTGATTGGGTGCGGTCATCGTCATGGGTACATCGCCTCGCAGTGGGTAGTTGGCTTCGGCTGCGGAGAACGCGCCGTATCATGACCATCGGTAGAGAGTGGCTGAAGATTTAGGTGGTTTTAGCGATCTGAACAAAGCCCGTAGTCGCTCCAGAGAGTGGCGGCTCGCAAGCCGTTACGGTCGTTGCTGAGGCCGACCCTGCCACCATCGACCTCCAAAGAGTCGTGCCGGACGTCGGCGTGCCCGTATTCAGATCGTCCATCACCATGTAACAGCGTCCGGTGCTAGACAGAGCGGCCGCTTCGAAAACCTGGAAAGTCGGGTCAACGACGAAGGAGACACTCCTGAAGCCAGTCGAGGGCCCAGAGGAATACGTGGTACCTGGCTCGGCAAGACCGAGGGTTTGACTGTTAACGAGGGAAAAATCCTGTAGGAGGCTGTACTCCGCTTTGGCGTTCACGGCTGCGATGCGGACCGCAGACTGGGCGGACTTATCATGGGCACTGTCACGAACTCCCAGAAAGGTCGGCAACGCTAGCGCCAGCAAGACCCCAATGATCAGGATCACAATGGCCAACTCGATGAGGGTGAAGCCCGTCTCGGGTGATGTGTCCAGATCATCATGTCGCCGGTTGTTGTACACGTGTCCTTCCTCCGTTGTTTATCCTCCCGCAGTTGGTAGAAATCGATCCGGAAGAAAGGAGGAACCTTGTGCTCCAGACAAAAACTGAACGAGCCCGACCCTCTTCGGGCCGGGCTCGCTCTACGCAATCCTCAGCTCGTGGAAGGAATCAGTACGAAGCCAGTGGTAGCAACACCGGTCGGCGGGAGGCAGTTGACCACCGTGGTGGCCGTAGCGGTGCCTGTGACAGTCGAGAAATACTGCTTCGAGCCATCGCCACCAGCGGCTGCGTTGTCAACGATCATGTAGCACTTCGCGCTGCCCTTCGAAAGGGCCGCTGCCTTGAACACCATCTTGGCGTCGCTCGCGGCAACCGACGCATCGGCAACGAGAATCGAAACGTTCTTGGAGTCCGTCGAGGCTCCGGCTGCCGCTGCGAGGGTAGCGTCTAAGTAAGAAACGCCGGGCTCAGCCAGCGCCAGCGTGCCGGTGGCACCGGTGGTTGCGTTGAGGTAGCTGCCGGCGTCGCTGAAGTTCGCCTTAGCGTTTAGCAGAGCGATGCGAACGGCGGACTGAGCCGCCTTGTCAGCAGCATTCTTGCGGACGCCAAGGAAGGCCGGGAGGGCCAGCGCGAGCAGGATGCCGATGATGAGGATGACGACAGCCAGTTCGATAAGTGTGAAGCCTTCGTCATTCTGACGGGCTTCGGCAATGCGCTTCTTAAGGTTCAACATTGGGGTGAGTTCTCCTGTAGTGGTGGTGTGAAGCGCAGGTTCCGGCTGCGCCCTACTTAGATCGGAACTACTCACCGGAGTTGAAGGACTTTCCTGTCAAGGCTGCGACAAGACGTGATTCACTTCGGCTCAATCAATTCCGTACCGGTTCAATCGGCCGCAGATCGCACGGCTTAAGGCGTTCATTCAGCACAACGCAACCGACAAGCCACATACCTTCAAAGATGTGACTGCGTACGACAATCTCGCCACCTATCAGTTCAAGAGCGGCAAGGCTTACGACAAGCGCTCCGTTGAAGAGTTTCGAGCGGCCGCGCTCACGGCGCTCGAAGACGCGCTCCGCCACAACATCCAGATCGAGGACCAACTTGCTGGCGCCCATCCGGTCGAGTTCCAAGCTGCACTCGCGGGGGCACCATCGCACTCAGCTGAGGAGCAAGCGCTACTGGAACTGTTTCGCGCCATGAGCCCGTTTGATCGTTTCGAGTTCCTACAGCGGGCATCTGGCTCTTCCGCGGCCACTGCGCCCACGAAGCCGTCGAGCCAACCGATTCACGAGCAAGCTGGCCCAAGTTGGCAGGAGCCTGCCGGATGGTCCGACGACCCCTCGTCATCGGAGGCGCTCAGCCCGCGGGACTCGACATCGGCTTTGAGCCCGTTCGACGAGGCTGGCCTGTCCTTTGATGCCTGGACTCCGCAGGCAGCCTATGCAACGCAGCCTTCGATAGCGTCCCCTGCCCCACCTGTCCACGTTGCCGAACCACAGCAACCGGAGCCGAGCTCACAAACGTACGAGCCTGACTGGCTCTCTGAATGGGAATCGGCCGTGCCGGAGGACGAAACTCCAGCGATGGCACCATCGCAAGGCTGGGGCGAACCGGCCGACGCCGCAGCGAACGATTCGTTTACCTGGAACGAGCCGGCAGCAACGATTGATGCGCTCGATTGGAACGAGCCCTCCCGGCAGCCATGGACGCAACAAACGACGATCGAGGCGTCCGCACCACTCACTTCAAGCGGTTCGTTTGACCCATGGCGTGCAGAAGTCGGAATTCCCGAGCAAGCTGGTGTCGTGGAGTCATTCGGAAACGGCAGCGTCGGCGAAGTCCCCTACAACGACGAGCGCCTTGAAGTGCTATTCAACCAGCTTGATTTCGGGCCGCCGAGCGCCGACCTACTGTCGCCACACTCGACGGATTCGATTGCCGCGGCCGAGAACCACCAAGGATCACCATTGCGGGTGGAGGAGGCGCGCGCAGGTGACCAACAGCTCCCTCCGCCCGTACGCCCTTGGGAGGGCTGGATTCGCTAAGCGATCTCGGTCAGCCCCATGGACGTTCACTCTGACCGCTCCCACCGCGCCGCATGAGACCGCACATGATGCTGTCGCGATACTCGCGTCTCGGAAGCGCATTCTCCCCAAGACACCTTCACGACGGAAACCAATACGCTCAAGGTCCCCTGCTCCGCCCAGCTCTGGTCCCGCCTGAACGCGATGCACGGGAAAAACCGCGAACAGCTCAATCTCGGCGGCACCCGTCCTTCCATGGCGCGCCAGTCGACCTCCCCGCGAACTCGCCGCCAACCTCGACCACGAGCCGTCCAGCAGCCCATCCTCCTTCCATTGCCCGTTCACCGTCCCGTGCCGACGCCGGTCCGTACCCGAACCACTGAACGAGACCGGTGACTTCGGCGTCGGTATTAAACCTCATCAGGACAGATAGGTCGGCCTCCTCGACCCGTCGAAGGCGAACCGCGGGCGGGCGGTTCGAGGGTGACTTCCCGAGATCGGCCATGCGCGATATCTATCCCGCGCCACCAGCTGCGCCGACCCGTCGATCGCGCCTCGCCTAATCGCCAACCGCACAATTCATGCGAAGTGCCGTGCGAGGTCGCTCCGAAACACCCGACCCTCTCCCACATCTAATGGGCACGAGGGGCTGCCCGATGACTACTTCAGGAACTTGAAGATGTTGATGAGTGGCAGGTAGAGCGAAACGACCATGACACCAACGAGGCCGCCGAACACCATGATCATGATGGGCTCGATGACGCTGGTGATGCCTTCCACGCGAGTCTCCACTTCCTCCTCAAGAATCTCAGCATACTTGAAGAGCAAGGTGTCAAGCGCCCCGGTCTCCTCGCCGATCATTACCAGGGAAGTGAACATGTCGGGGACGATTGCTTGACGACTCATCGCATTACCGAGGCTCTTACCGTCACGAACATCTCCACGAATCTCGCCAATGGCATCCTCGAAGATGGAGTTTCCAGCCACCTCTGCAGCAAGCTGCAAAGAGTCAAGAAGCTGTACTCCGGCCCCCAGCGACGACGACAGTGTCGTTGCCATACGAGCAACAGCGGATGACAGGAAGAGACTACCGAACATCGGCATCTTGAAAAGCAAGCGATCCTTAATGAGGCGGAACTGCTTTGACTTTTTCAGACGCTTCAGGGCGAAGACGGAACCGCCAATGACGATGGGAATCCAAAGAACATGGCTGCGAAGCAAGTCGGACATGGCCATCATGAACGAAGTCAGGGCAGGCAGTGTTCCGCCGAGTTGGTCATAGATATTCTTGAACGTAGGGACAACCACGATCAACATCGTGAAGAAGATGCCGACCACGAGAACCATCATGACCGCGGGGTATGTCAACGCGGACATGATCTTGCGCTTCAGCCGAACGCGGGCCTCACAAAGGTCTGCGAGCTTGGTGAGGCTCTCATGGAGCTTGCCACTCGACTCACCAGCCGCAACCATCGCTGTCGTCATTTTGCCGAGCAGTTCTTCCTCCTGGCCAAAAGCCTCAGCCAGAGACCGCCCGCCGATGACATCGTCGTGAACGCGCAGGAGCGTCCTGCCGATGCCCTCGGCCGCTCGCTGATTTCCGAGCATCTTCAGTGCTCGCGGAATCGGTAGGCCTGCAGTCTGCGTGGTGGCCAAGTTGCGCGCGGCCCAAGCAACGTCCTTGAGCTTTACCTTGTCGCCGCCAAGCTTGATTTCCTTGGCTCCGACCGCTGCCCTGCCTTCCTGAATATTGACGACCAGAAGGCCCTGACTCTTGAGCTGTGCCCGGGCGTCGTCGAGACCCTCAGCGTTCACGACTCCGTTTGCGCTGGAGCCGGTAGATCGGCTGACGGCTTGGTACGAGTAATTCGCCATTAGTTGATCACCCTTGATAGCTCGGACAGGGACGTAACTCCCTGCATCACGTACTGCAGACCTTCTTCAAACATCGGGACCATGCCTTCGGAGCGAGCGAGCTTCAGGAGTTCTTGCAGGTCCATGCCGCTCGCAATGCCGTGCGCGACCGCAGGTGATACTTCAAGAACTTCGGCTATGGCGAGACGCCCTCGGTAGCCGGTTCCACTGCACCGCGAGCAGCCCTTATCGGCCGGTTGAAAGATCTGCTCCGGGTAGTGATCTACCTCGAGCAGATCGAACGTACCCGGCAACGCCTGAACCGCCTTCTTACAGTGAGGACAAAGCTTTCGCGCCAGCCTCTGGGACAGCACGCCGCGGACCGCACTGGCCACGAGATACGGCTCGATACCCATTTCGATCAGACGGGTCGGCGCAGAAACTGCCGTGTTGGCATGGAGTGACGCCAACAGAAGGTGGCCGGTAAGGGCGGCTTCGATAGCCGTGTTGGCCGTATTGTGATCTCGAATCTCGCCGACGAGGATAATGTCGGGGTCGCTTCGCAAAAAGCTCTTCAGGGCGGTAGCAAACGTGCGTCCCGCCCGGACATCTACCTGCATCTGGGTGATGCCTGGGAACCGGTATTCCACCGGATCCTCCGCGGTACAAACCTTCACCTTGGGCGTAGCAATCTTGGCAAGGGTGGCGTAGAGGCTGGTCGTCTTACCTGAACCCGTCGGGCCCGTGGCCAGCAACGCGCCGTAAGGCGAATCGGCAAGCCGCTCCCACGTCGACTGAACGCGCTCGGAGTAACCAAGCTGGGCCAGGCTGACCACGCTTCGGCTGCGGTCGAGAATACGCATGACTGCGCCTTCGGCCCGCCACACGTTGGGCAGTGTCACCAGTCGGAGGTCGAGCACCCGACCGGCCACAGAGATCGTGATACGACCGTCTTGCGGCACGCGCCGCTCAGCAACATCCAGCCCGGCTCGGACCTTGAGGTTGTTGATAATGCCCTGGCCGGCGCTGATGGGATAGTGAGCGATTTCAGTTAGTACGCCGTCCACACGAATCCGAACGCGCACCTCATTCTCGGCCGGTTCGATATGAATATCGCTGGCTCGGTATGAGACAGCCATCTCGATGGTCTTATTCACCATCTGCGCAATCAGGCTGTCACCGCCATCGTCGTTTTGAGCAGATGACTGATCTTCGAAGTCGTCTTCCTTGAAGTCTGCGCTTACGGCACGGTGTTCGATAGCTGAGAGAGCTGCCTCGATAAGTCCTGCGTCAGCTACGGCGATTTCGACCGGCTCAGGCGCTAAGCGTTTGCGAAGTTCGTCAACGACAGCGAGGTTGTCAGGATCCGCGATGGCGATTCGGAAACCCGTTGCCCCTTGGCCCAATGGGAGAACTCGAAGTGCCTTAGCAACACCAACTGGTAGGCGAGCAAACGGGGCCAGGTCAACCTTGTTCGGGTCTATCTCGGCGATGTCGTAGCCCTGATGCCACCAGGCGACACGCTCGAGACTCTCGATGCCGACGCCTTCCGCCACGGCGGCTCGGACAGCATTGACCCCGCGTCCGTACGCCTCATGAACGGCGCGAGCGAGTGAAGGTAGGTCAACGCCCGGCTCCTGTTTTAGACCGACGAGCAGCTTGTCGGCGAGGGTCGCGGTTGCGGTGCTCATTGAGGGCGCCTGTTCTCTAGGGCTTCGGTGCGATCGTGGTAACCACTGTGGTTCCCGCAGGAACCGAAGTGGCAGGCCCGGCGGGGATCTTCGCTATTGCATCCGCCGCATCGGTCGCAGCTTTTTCCGGGGCCACTCCGAAGGTGACCACCTTCAGCTTCAGACTCGCTTTGGCAGTCTGTTCAGGAGCCGCTGCCCCGCTGGTTGAGGGCGAAGCCTTTTCCACTGAGAGAGTCACCGACTTCACTGCGAACAGACGAGGAAGCACTTCCGGCTTTTGTTGAATTTTGGTCACGAAAGCAAGGACTTTGGCCCGCGAGCCCTCAACGGTGATGTTGATATCAAAACCGCCTGTAGGAGTGGTTTGCCCATCAGCGACAGCAGTCGGTTTGGCCGTAGTTTTGGGTGCAGCAGCGCCGGGCTTCACGGTCGTCGTAACCGCTGGCTCGGCAGCCGTCGCGGCCGTAAGGTTTGTCACCTGGGCGCTCACCCAACGAACATGGTCCGGTGCGGCGTCTCCCTCGGTCAAGCTCTGCAGCGTTCGAATGGCCCCCTGAATATCGGGGTTTGCCGGCATAGCGGCCGCAAGCAGACCCTGCTGCGCAGTCCACTCGACTTTTGCCTTTCGGATCTTTTCTCCGGTCACCGACTTCGCCTTTAGTGCGGTCTCCTCCGCCTTGAGCGCCTTGGTCTTGACATCAAGGGCCGACGCTTTTTGGCTTGACAGGTAATAGGGCAGGCCGATCGCAACGACAACGGCGAGAGCCAGCAGCATGAGGGTAGAACGAGTTTGCTTCATCACTCACTTCTTTACGGTGGTCGTGGTTACCGCAGAACTTGAGGCAGCGGCGGTAACGGGCAGTTTGGTTCCAGGCCCGGACAGTTCACGGAGCGCTAGGTACGCCTTGGTGACCGGGTTCGTTTCATCCAGAGGAATCGGCGCCGTGAAACTGCCGCTGATCTGACCCGAGCCAGGGGCAACGGGTTCAGTGCCCGGCACCGGTGCGCCGGAAGCGTCGGCCTTCGATACGGCGAATGTGCTCGGCCAAGGTTGGTTGGACCCCCGAGCCTTTAGCTCATCGATCCACGCCGCGATAGCGCGATCAAACCCACCTCTTGCCTCTGGCGTATCGGGCGGGTTCGGCATGGTGGCGGTGAACGATACGGCCACCTCATTCCCCGCCGGGCTCACCGACATACTCGTGAAGGTCGGGTTCAGTCCGGCCGGAGCGCTCTCGAACATGGACCTGAAGAGGGTCTCCCATGCGATTTCCTTCGCGATAGCACTGTTGTACGCCTTCACTCCCGCTTCGACCTCAGCCTTCAATGAGAGCTCCTTGGAGTAGCCCTTGGCCATTGCCTCCGCTGCACGGCGAGTGTTCGTAGCGATCACGTTCCTCGTCTTGGCGAAGCCGTACGGCACGACGAACGCCAGCACTGCGCAGGCAGCGACCGCGATGATGCCGAAGAGGCGGACGGACTTCTTGGCTTTCTCTTTGTTCCTCTTTGCGCGGTCTGCGGACCGTGGGTCGACGAGGTCGCCGACAGGCTGAAGGCCGAGCTCCATTTTCGCGGCCAGCAACGCCATGTACGCCGTCGGGCGTTCGGTGCGGGCGATGGTTTCCATCGACACGTCGGGGAAGCCGACGGGGCGGGCGAACAGCGCGGCGTCAAGCAGTTTGCCCGAAAGGTTGGGAAGCACAATGCCGGGGCCGTGGACGAAGACTTCGGACGGGACGTTGTTGCCCTGACGAGCCCAAAAGTCAACGGTACGGCGCACTTCGTCGCCGATGGTGCCAGAGTAGCTGTCGACGACCGCAGCAGCGTCCGGGTCAAGCCGGGTGCCGCCGCGAGCGACGGTGGCGAAACGCTCGGCTGCCCGTGAAGGGTCGCCGCCGAGCTTTTCGAACATCGAGGTGAGACCACCAACAGCGAGCGGACGGGCAGCCACAACGGCGCCACCGGCCACGAGCATCAGGTTGGAATCGCTGTAGCGCACACCGAGGTAGAGCCCGTCGTGCACCATCAACAGCGGAGCGGGAACCACGCTGACATCGGCGCTGCCGACCATCTCCCACAGTCCGGCGGTGGAGTCTTTCTCGACCGCAGCAACCGCCGCCATAGTGACGCCATTGGCACTCTTAAAGAGGCGGGCTGCGATCGAAGCCGACCCATTGGTAATGGGTAGCGAATCATCAACGGCATCCAGAATCCCCAGGCGCAATGCGCTGTCCGGCAGCACCGGAACGGCAACTCGGAGCACGTGCATATTGGTGCCCATCCAGGACACGTTGACCTCGCCACTGGGGCGGGTCGACAAGAACTTGCGGAAGGCATCATCGGTGGTAACGCCCTGGTAGGTGCCGTACGAAATGACGTCGTTGTCGAGCAGCTCAACCACACGAACAACGTTGCCGTCGAGATCCACGCCGTAGCTGCGACCCTTGCGCGGCTTGCCAGCGGGAATCTGATAGCCGGCCGGATCGCCCGACTGGGTCAGCACGACTGCGGCGGGGCCGGCGACCTTCGAGCCCTTGCCGAGCTTGGGTAGCGACAGACCCTTCTTGGCGCCAACCGTGCCAGCTTCTTTCCCGGCCTTGGGAGTCTTCGGCGCCTTGGCCTCTTTGGGGGCTTTGCCTTCCTTGGGCGCCTTCGGGGTCTTTGGCGCCTTCGCTTCTTCGGAGTCGCCCGCATTTTTCTTCAGTTGCAACGCCATTTAGAGCTCTTCTCCTACCGAAACCGGGGCCAAAAGGGATTCATCGGCTCGACCTCGAGAGGTCAGCGCCGCTTCGATTGCTGCGAGTCGCGCCGTGATACGTCGTTCATCGGCCATAGATGCACGATCTGCACCCTTTGCCACCAATTCGTGGAACGCTTGGGGATTCGGCAGGCCGATGAAGACCGGCGTTTCCAAATCGAACAGGCGTAACAGGGCCGATTCGGGCAGGCGCCATGCGATGATGGCCGCGATCGGCAACCACGCTTTGGCTCGCACGATGGCCTGCACGTCAGAGGCCTGTTCGGCCACGACCACAAGCGGCGTGCCGGACGCATCGGGCCGGGACGTGACGCCCAAACCGAGCTGGCGCGCCAGCTCCTGATGCAAAGGGCCGTCGCCCAGCAAGCTCATTGGTTGTCCAGACACAGCAATCACCACCCGCAGGTTCTCTCGTAGCTCTTGATGCGTCTTTTATCGGACGCGACCCACGCCGCGATGAGCCACCGGAACCGTTCTTGACACTCGTCGCACGTAACGTGGTCGGCGTGGTTCTCCCGGTTGCGGCGGTTTTTGACCAAAT
>JANMCE010000374.1:0-4431 GCA_031360915.1 Actinomycetes bacterium
GGACCCAGCCGCCCGGCAGTTCTTCCACCGAAAGGAGTCTTGCTCCGAGCCGGAGCTTGGCTCCGACGGGAACGGGCGACATGAAACGTATGCGATTGGAGCCGTAGTTCACTCCCAGCTTGACGCCCTCGACTGCCATCAACTGGGCTCCGAGCCAGGGGATAAGTGACAGGGTGAGATAGCCGTGGGCTATCGGTCCGCCGAACGGTGATTCCGTGTTGGCTCTCTCGACGTCAACGTGGATCCATTGGTGATCGCCGGTGGCGTCCGCGAACTGATTGACCCGTTCCTGGGTCATGGTGAAGTAATCGGTATAGCCAAGGTGGCTGCCCGCGGCGGCTTTCAGATCGTTGAGTCCGTGGAAAATGGTCTTCGCCATTTTCGGAGCCTACGCGCCCATCGCGTGGTGACCGCCGTCAACATGGATCATCTCGCCGGTCGTCATGGGGAACCAGTCCGACATCAGCATGACGCACGCCTTGGCAACCGCCGTGGAGTCGGTGACATCCCAACCCAGCGGAGCCTTGCTGTCCCACGTTTCTTCGAACAGCTTGAAGCCGGGAATGGATTTGGCCGCCATGGTCTTGATCGGGCCAGCCGCGACCAGGTTGGAGCGGATGCCCTGTGAGCCCAGTGCTTTGGCCAGGTAGCGGTTGCAGCTTTCGAGCGCAGCCTTGGCCACACCCATCCAGTTGTAAGCGGGCCACGCCACGGTGGCGTCGAAGGTGAGGCCGACCAGCGAACCGCCACCGATCATGAGCGGAGCCACGGTTTCGGCCATCACCTTCAGTGAGTAGGCCGAGATGTTGACGGCGACCGAAACGTCCTCCCAGGTGGCGCCCATGAAGTCGTCACCAAGGCACGCTTCGGGGGCGAAGCCGATGGAGTGCAGCGCACCGTCTATGCGATCCCAGTGCGATGCAATTGCCTCTCGGACGCTGATGATGTGTTCGGGTTTGGTGACATCGAACTCGTAGACGGGCGGCGGATTCGGGAGCTTGCGCGCCGTGCGCTCAGTCAACGACAGCGCTCGACCGGCGCCGGTCAGGATGATCTCGGCTCCCTCCTCCTGCGCCACTTTGGCGACCCCGAAGGCGAGCGAGGCGTCGGTGAGTACGCCGGTTATCAGGAAACGTTTGCCGTCCAAAAGACCCATACGGTCAACCTACTCAACCGAGGCGGCGAGATTTACGATGCCCGAGCACCATACGCGGACATTACGCGGTGCGAAAGTGAATTGTTGAGCCAGCGGGTCAGGCTTCGATTGTGCAAGAGTGACCCTCATGCGAATTGGGATTCTGGGCGGTACCGGACCTGCAGGCAAAGCCCTCGGAGCCCGCTTGGCCTCCATTGGCTATCCAGTCATTCTGGGCTCGCGATCGAAGTATCGGGCCATGGAAGCCCGTGACGAAGTGCTAGCGGCCTGGCCCGATATGCAACTCGACATCGAATCAGGCGACAACTACGCGGCCAGCTCGGCCGACCTGATTGTTCTGGCGACGCCGTGGGATTCGGCGGCGACCACCGCGCAGGAGCAGATCGACCAGCTACGCGGCAAGGTTGTTATCTCGATGGCCAACGCGTTGGTGCGCGTCGGCAAGGAGTTCCAACCGTTGCTCCCGCCGCGCGGCAGCGTGGCCGCGCACGTGCAGGCCGCCGTACCCGAGTGCCGGGTGGTCGCGGCGTTTCATCATCTTCCGGCGGCTGAACTCGGTCATCTGGGCTCGCCGATTGATTCCGACGTGCTGATCTGCTCCGACGATCGAGACGCAACCGAGATCGTGGCCGAGATCGTCAACAAGATTCCGGGTTGTCGTCCGCTGGACGCCGGATATCTTTCCAACGCGACCGCGATCGAGGCGTTCACTGCGGTGTTGCTGCAGTTGAACGTGCGCTACAAGACCCGGGTCGCACCGAAGCTGACGGGAATCAAATGACCATCCGTCTCTACGACACTGCCCGCCAAGCGGTGGTGCCATTCGAGCCGGAACATCTGGTCACGATGTACACGTGCGGCATCACACCGTACGACGCGACCCACCTCGGGCACGCGTGGGTGTACGTGAACTACGACGTGCTCACCCGTCGCCTTATCGATATGGGCCACGAAGTTCGTTGTGTGCGCAACGTCACTGATGTGGATGATCCGTTGTTCGCCAAGGCCCGTGAACTTGGTGTGCACTATCTCGATCTGGCGGCCAAGGAAGAGACTCGCTTCAAGGGCGATATGGAGGCGCTGAACGTGCTTCCGGTGCACGCCGAACCGCGCGCATCGTCGGCCATTCCGGACATCCGCAAGTTCATCGGCATGGTGCTCGATCATGGCTACGCCTACCAGGCGGGCGGCAGCGTGTACTTCGACGTGGCGAAGTTCCCTTCGTTTGGTTCGGTCAGTCACTACAGCCGTGAGCAGATGTTGGCGCTCGCTCGCGAGCGCGGCGGTGATGTCGACAACCCGCACAAGCGCGACGCGCTCGACTTCGTGTTGTGGCAGCCGTCGAAACATGACGAGCCGAGCTGGGAAACCACCTGGGGCGCGGGCAAGCCGGGTTGGCACATTGAGTGCTCGGCTCTCGCGTTGCGCGAGTTGGGTGTGAACACCATCGACCTGCACGGCGGCGGGGGAGACCTCATCTTCCCGCACCATGAATGCGAACGGGCCCAGTCCGAGGCCGCCACGGGCCAGCCTTTCGTGCGTCACTGGATGCACGTAGGGCTGGTGTGGATGGACGGCCACAAGATGTCCAAGAGTCTTGGCAACCTGGTGTTCATCGACAAGCTCCGTACCCAGTACGACCCGCGTGCGATCCGCATCGGCATCCTCGATCACCCCTACCGGGATGACTGGCACTGGGAGACCGATCTCATGCCGAACAGTGCCGAGCGGCTGGACCGTTGGACGAAGGGCATCGATGGCGAGGGTGGACATGTGCTCGACGACGTTCGCAAGGCCCTTGACAACGATCTTGACTGCCCGACAGCTTTGGCCGAGATTGATGCCGGCTCCGCCGCCGGGCACGACATCATCGCCGCCGCGTCGCTGCTGGGTATCGACCTCGACTGAGACATGCCGTGACATGCCTCATTTGCTCGCTACGACGATTGCCCTCGCTGGTCGCTACCGCTCTGGCACTCGGGCGCCGCTCCCGGCTCTCGGTCTCGCTTCGCTCTGCAATGCGGCGCACCCTAGATGATTTCGGTGCTCGTTCCACCTCTGCGTCTCCGATGAACACAGTGTGTCGGGAGAGTGAATCGTTGTTGCCGGCGTCGTGTTTGGCACTACGCTCGACGTATGGTCGCCACGCAGGGTGCTTCACGGTTGCAGGACCGCACCCGTGCAGTGCTCGGCCCCGTCGCACGAAGAGCATGGAAGTTCGACCTGCAGGGGTTTGACCGGCTGCCCGCATCCGGTCCGGCCATCCTGTGTCCGAACCACGTGAGCTTTCTCGACTCGGCGTTCCTTATGTTGGCCGTGCCGCGTCGCATCAGCTTCGTCGGCAAGGCCGAGTACATGGACGACTGGAAGACCAAGTTCCTGTTCCCTGCAATGGGCATGATTCCCATTGATCGCTCGGGTGGCGACAAGTCCACTGCTGCGCTTGACGCGGCCGAGGCCATCTTGCAGCGCGGCGAGCTGTTTGGCATCTTCCCCGAAGGCACTCGCAGCCGCGATGGTGTGCTGCACAAGGGCCACACCGGCGCGGCTCGCCTAGCGTTCAAAGTCGACTGCCCGATCTTCCCGGTTGGCGTGGTGGGAACGCGAGAGATCCAACCGCCCGACGCCAAATTGCCCAAAGTCGGCGGCGCCTGCAGCCTCCGCATCGGCGAGCCGATCTACCCCACCCGGTACCGCAACCGCGCAGAGGATCACATTGCGCTCCGCCAGATGATCGATGAGGTCATGTACGAAATCCGTGAGTTGACCGGCCAGGAATACCGCAACACCTACGCCACCAAAAAGGCCGAAACCCTGCCGAGTGGCGCGGCCGTTGTACCCAAACTCATCTCGGCGTAACGAGTCCAACACCTAAATCGGGTCGTCTCGGAGCGAAGCCGAATAGGCTGGATGGCGCTATGGCCGAGATAACGATTTCCCTTCCTGACGGTTCCCCGCGTGTTTTGCCTGCGGGGTCCACTGCGGGGGACCTCGCGGCATCAATCGGCCGGGGTCTGGCCAAGGCTGCGGTGGCTGCCGTTATCGACGGTCACGAGAGCGATCTCAGCGTGCCGCTCGACGATGGCGCAAAGGTCGCCATCATCACGACGAACTCCGACGAGGGCCGCCACGTACTGCGGCACTCCACGGCCCACGTGCTGGCGCAAGCTGTCACGCAGTTGTTCCCGGGAGCCAAATACACGATCGGGCCCGCGATCGAAGACGGCTTTTATTACGACTTTGATCTCCCCAACCAGCAGACGTTCTCCGAGGAC
>JANMCE010000367.1:0-5954 GCA_031360915.1 Actinomycetes bacterium
ATCTTGCGTTCGATGTACTGCCCGGATGCCGTGTACTCGGGCCGGTCGGCGCCGCCCGCGAGCACGAGGGTGGGAACGGTTATTTCGGCGAGGCGATCCATCACCACGCTGTCGTGCTGCAGGTTCAGCTGTGCTGCTTGATGATGAGAACGCTGAGGACAATCGCTAGGGCGATCGCTCCAACGAGGGGTCTGGCAGCTGCCCTCGTTACCTCAGCTGATGCCGGGCCGTTTTGCGCGTAGGTCGCGCCAGCCAGCACGTCGGTCAGAATGGCGCGGCGTTCCGCAACTTCGAGCTGCATGGGATTGGCGGCCAAGCGAGACTCGAGAGCGAGACGAGATGCCATTCGCTGATTGGCTGGGATGTCGAAGTCCCACAACTCAGCGCCAGCTTGGTAGCCGCAGGGTTGGCTGGTGCGAATCATATGGCCAACGGTCTGCCCCTTGCCGAAAGAAATGCCGTTGATATGGGAGCGCATGCGGACCCACCTTGGCAGTCGTCGTTAGTCGATGGTGCCGCGGGGCACGATCCATTCGTGGGGCTGGTCGGTGACGGATGCGATGAACTCGAAGTCTTTGTCGTAATGCACGACGGTCAACCGGAGTCGTTCTGCCTGGGCGGCGATGATGAGATCGATCGGCTTGCGTCCTTTCAGCCCGCGGCCCGCAAGCGCCCTTTGGACAACGTCGGCGCGATCGAGATCTTGCGGGAGTACCGGAACGCGTTCGTACTCAGACACCGCGGCCTCGAAGAGATCCCACTCCGCTTCCGTGCTGGCTGAGAACCTCAACTCCAGCCCGGTGAGGTGCGAGTGTCGAAGCCCGAGCGGTGCAAGCCGTTCCATCGCCTCAGACACTGGGGTACGGACAACCCGGGTGAAGACGGACGTGTCAACGAGGTACACGGGTGCCGATTCCCCACATCTCGTCGCGAGTCGTGTCAGGATCGTCGACCTGGGGAAGCGAAGCAAAGATGGTCATGGCTCTCGTGTGTGCGGCAACTCGTGACTCGCGTGCGGCAACTTCGGCGATGACGTCACGAACGTACTCGGACACGCTCTTGTCGGCAGCCTTCGCCAATGCTTCGAGTTCCGCGTTCGTTGCCTCATCGAACCGAATGGAGCGTGTGACGGTTTTGACTGCCATGTATGACAGTTTATACCTGATGTCACGCGAACCGCTCACCGCCAAGATCGAAAGCTACATCGCAGTTTGGATGAGTTTGAGCACGGTCTCCGGATCTCGCACCGACAGCACCACAATTGACCATTGGCTTTGTGCCGGGCGTCCAACTCGAGGACAACCGATGGACGGTTTCCGTAGACAACAACTAGCGCCTGACCGCTGCCGCTTGTCGCTCTCGGGCCAACCGTGGCGAGGGTCCGCCCCGGTGCCGTACGAGCGCCGAACCCATCCGTAGTCGCTCCGGCAGAAGGCGATCCCACGGGCGGTCGACGATCGACGCGCCGAGCACCACCTTGATCGGAATCGACACGTTGTGCCGGAGCGATGCGACGCGCCGAACCGCTCGATCGCCCGAACGCCAGCCATCAAATGGGGCTCGGTGAGCTCGTAGATCCGGCGCTGAACCGTCGCCGGGTCCAGGTCGCAGCCCGTGAAGGAACCGGGTCCGCCGGTCGCGTCAGCGACCGCAACCACAACGGTGCCGCTATGGCCGTTGGCGAAGCAAATACTTGCCTCAACCAACGTCTTGACGGCTTCCATCCGGTTCGGAGGGGTCTGCTTGAAGTCGAGCGTCTGGCTCTCCAAGCTGCCCGCCGCAGCGCTGCTGTGTATTCGTGTGAGCATCTCGTCGAGGTCGTCGGATGACAGCAGCATGGGCATGGTTTGGCAAGAGTTTGGCGGATTCTGCAACTGCAAGGGTTTCGCCAAACTCCGGCATTACAGCGTTGTAGTTCGAAGCCTGATTCACTCGTCGTCGAAGTCAACCGACCACGCTCGCCAACGCGTCGTGAATTCACCACCCGATGCTGCTGCTAGCAAGGCATCCGCGAAGAGGCGGCCGCCAAGGTCTTCGACGCAACCGTCGGCATCCAGGTAGTGCTGCGGGTACGCCGACAGCCACGCTTGGACCAGACCGAGGAACTCGTCGAGGGTCGGAGCACTGCCGTCCTTGCGAGCGGTCGGCCAGATCGGAGCGAATAGCGCCAACAATCGTGGCAAGATCGCTCGGCTCCCATACAGGAAAGCGCCTCGACAGTGGATCGAGCTCGGGTTCCTTTCCACCATGATGCATGACGTAGTTGACGTCTATCCAACGAATTCGGGTTACTCCACGCCAGCATCGGCCGAGATTTTCGAGTTGATGGGCGAGGGGGGACTTGAACTCTCATTTTGGCGTTTTGATCTGTACTAAACCGTGTTGAATTATGCCTCTGAGCAGGGGATTCATGAATCGCCGTGTTGAAGCGTACTGTGGATAACTAACCCGTTTCTACCCGTCCGGTAGAAGTTCCGGTAGAAGTCGGGCAGCCAGCGTCGAGTCACGGGCGTTCCGCTGCTGCCTTCCGGAGGGCGCGAACGAGGCCGAAGCCGGGATACTCCGGACGGCCCGATACGTCGTGGCCGGGGCGTGCGTAGTCAAGCGCGTAGTACTCACGCCAGTAGCTCTCGACGCGTTGCGTTGTGAGGTCAATGAAGGTCGGGTTGTCGCGTGCGAAGCGGCCATACCGTCGGGCTTGCCAGCTTCCGATGGTGTGCACATCGCTGAGGCCGACGGCAATGTCCGCGATGATCTCAACGACGTACTCCCCGATGAGCGCAACGACGTAAGGCGCGACCCATGGTTCGTCAGCTTGGATTAGCCGGCGAATATGTTCCTGGCGAACATGGCCGTCGTGGTGACGCGAGTACAGGCAGTTGAGCATCAAGCGGTGGTGGTCCGACAGTCTTACCAAGTCGGCCGACACCGGGGGCGGGTTGTAGATCCGATACGGGATTCGTAGCCAGTCGTCGTAGACCGTTACGTCGAAGGTCGCGTGGAGTTCGTGGGTGGCGGCTGGCATCGTCGCCAACACCGCCTGGTAGTCCTCCCGCTGGCTTGGTCTGAATGGGAAGACGTCGATCGGCACCGATCGCAGAGTCAACCGTCGGTTGCGGATCTCTTCTCGGGGCCACGTCAACCACGGCATCGAGTCCCGTTCCAGAAGCTCGTCTCGACTGACTCGATGACCCGCGAGCTTGCGAGCGCGCCGCTGCGCAGCCCACCGTGCGTTGAAGGCGACGGACCGGCCCCGTTCCTGCATCAGCAGATCCAGCGCGCTAGAAAGCTGAGCCGAGGTCCATCGGTCGTCGGTGACCCCGACGTTGGTAGCGAGGTACTCCAGCGTGGCTTGGAACCCGAGCGGAGAGAAGCGCTCGACGCAGTGACAGAGCGCGTGATAGCGGTGCCCCAAAGGAGCGGCGACGTCGGCGACCTTTCGGGCCTCGGTCATGAATGCCATAGCTTCCAGTCCTCCTTACTTCGCGCCGGAGGCCTCGCGCCACGGGTCGATCTCGTCGAGCGGTCGGAGCATGAACTCACCTTCATGCGCGACCGCCTCCGATTGCGTTCGTGACGCGCCGGATGAGATCTTGGACCGCTTTGTCGAACTGCCACCGCTCGAACCGGTAGGTTCCCATCCCTGCATAGTCCCAGTTCGGCCGGTGCGGCTGGCTGAACTCGCTCCACGTCACATACCCAGGTTCGGTCGTCACCGATACCAACGGTGGCCAACATCCCGACTGGCCACACTCGCAGCCGAGAACAGCGGCCTGCGGCGCGTCAACGCCTCGACCTTCGTAGTGCTGGTCAAGGGGCCCGAGTTAAAGAACGACGGAATGAGACCAGCGTAGGAACCGGCCGGCTCGTAGCCCATCGACCTTTCGTACTCGCGGACGATGTCGATGAGTCGGGTGCCATCCATCGTTGGAACCACCCAATCCACCTGCTGCTCGCGCAAGAGATCAAACCCGAGCACTCTTCTCTCCGCCCTCATGCTCTCCAGTTTGCCTCGGGTCGGTCGCCTCATGTGTTGTGGTTTCCTGTTCCGGTCGGAGTTAGCTGTGTGAGTTGGCTGGACGACGTTGTCCCGAGGTCTGTTGAAGTTTGGTGAGTGATCCCTCCCTGTGCCCTGTCGTTGCTGGCAGGGTTCGGGGGTCCACCAAAGACACTCGAAAGAGAGGGATCACTCATGAAGAAGGTACCTGTCGTGAAGATCACGACACCAGCACACGCGCCGATGTTGGCCGATCTGCCGTTCGAAGCGACGGTGATGTTGGCCGATGTGGCCGGCGCGATGCGAGATGGCTTGTTGGCGTTCTCGGCGGCGGCCGGGTTGGTCGTGATGCGCCAGATGCTCGACGCCGAGTTGGCTTCGATCGTCGGTCCGAAACACGCCAAGCTCCCTGACCGGGTCGGGAACTGGCATGGGACCACGACCGGCCAGGTCGTGTTGGGCGGTCGAACGGTGTCGGTGGAACGACCCCGCGGTCGCTATGTCGGCGATGATGCCAGCGGTGGTGGCGGCGAGATCGAGTTGGATACGTGGGCGACGTTCGCGTCCGATGATCTGCTGCGTCAGATTGTTGTCGAGCGGATGCTGGCCGGGGTCGCGACCCGCCGTCATGTCGACGTGGCCGAGCCGGTCGGCCCGCTTAAGGAACGAGGCATCTCGAAATCGGCGGTGTCACGCCGGTTCGTGACCGCGACCACTGCGGCGTTGAAAGAGCTGATGGCTCGCGACCTGTCCGGGTTGGAGGTGGCGGTGTTGATGATCGACGGCTTGAATGTCGCGGATCAGATGATCGTCGTGGCGATGGTCATCACCACTGATGGAACCAAGATCCCCGTCGGTCTGATCTTGGGTGACACCGAGAACACGGTGGTCGTTAAAGACCTCCTCGCTGATCTGGTCGCCCGCGGTCTGCGCACCGATCAGGGCATTCTGGCGGTGATCGATGGGGCCAAGGCGTTACGGGCTGGGATCATGAAAGTGTTCGGTGACCAGGCTGTCATCCAAAGATGTACCCTGCATAAGCGACGGAACGTCATCGGATACCTCCCCGTCGAGGACCGCGACACGGTCGACAAGCGCCTGGCGTTAGCGTTTGCTCAACCCGACCCGGCCAAAGGGTTGAAGGTCTGCCGGGACCTCGCCGCCCAACTCGACAAAACCCACCCCGACGCCGCGGCGAGTCTGCGCGAAGGCCTCGACGAGATGTTCACCGTCGCCCGTCTCGGGGTCCCCATCCGGCTGCGGCGAACGTTGACGAACACGAACTGTGTCGAGTCGATGATCTCGATCATCAAGACCTCCGCCGGTCGGGTGAAGAACTGGGGTGACGGCACCATGAAGAAACGATGGATCGCCGCGGGGATGCTCGAAGCCGAACGATCCTTCCGTCGGGTCAGAGGCCACGCTGACATGCCCGCCCTCACCGCAGCGGTCCACACCGAAATCGTGCACCGCGCCACGGTCAGCCAGGAGACCGACCGTGCCGTCGCGTAACGGTTCCGTAACGGCAGACACCTGCCTGATCTGTGAACAGCAGTTTCCGACCGGGCGTGCCCGCACGACCTGCTCGGACGCCTGCCGCCAAACACTCTGGCGGCGCCGGCACCAACCCGCCCCCGCCCCGACCAGCGCCCCACCGCCAGCGGGTGCGCCGAGACGGCCGGTCACGGTCTACGAATGCGGCGGCTGCGGTCTGCGCCAACTCGGTGATCAGTACTGCCACGACTGCCACACGTTCATGAACACCATCGGCTACGGAGGACACTGCCCCCACTGCACCGAACCTGTCGCCCACAAAGAACTCGCCGACCTACAATGACACCCACCTGAAACAACCCGGGATCACCACCGGACTTCAACACCGTTCGGGACATCGTCGAAAGGCACACCCGATCAGATAGCGACGGTTGAGAACAGCTACAGGCAACTTCGCGCTGCC
>JANMCE010000379.1:0-2626 GCA_031360915.1 Actinomycetes bacterium
CCACCATCGAGGTCCCGATCGAGCAGGTTGTCGCTGGTGACGTGGTGCTGGTACGGCCGGGTGAGAAGGTGCCGGTGGATGGGGTGATCGTTGACGGGCATTCGACGCTCGATGAGTCGATGGTGACGGGGGAGTCGATGCCGGTCACCAAACAAACCGGTGCGACCGTGATCGGCGCGACGTTGAACCAGACTGGAGCGTTCCGGATGGCGGCCACCAACGTCGGCACCGACACGATGCTCGCCCAGATCGTGCGGCTCGTTCGTCAGGCCCAAACGTCGAAAGCGCCGATCCAACGCCTCGCTGACGCGGTGGCTAGATGGTTCGTGCCTGCGGTTTTGTTCGTGGCGATAGCGACGTTTGTGGTGTGGTTCGATGTCGGACCGAAACCGGCGTTCCAGTTCGCGCTGGTGGCAGCGGTCGCGGTGTTGATTATCGCGTGTCCGTGCGCGCTGGGTATCGCTACGCCGTTGTCGATTATGGTCGCTACCGGCAAGGGTGCCGAAGCTGGTGTGTTGATCAAATCCGCGGGGGCGCTCGAGACGGCCCACAAGCTTGACGTGTTGATCCTCGATAAGACCGGCACGCTGACCAAAGGCAAGCCCGAACTGACCGATCTCGTCACCAGTGAAAGGTTCGATGAACCCTCGTTACTTGGCCTTGTCGCCGCAGCCGAGGCCCGTTCGGAGCATCCACTCGCCCAGGCGATCGTCACCGCCGCACACGACAAGGGCATCGCCGTTGTGGATGTCGACGAGTTCGAGTCGATCACCGGCAAAGGTGTGGCCGCGACCGTGACCGGACAGCGGGTCTTGATCGGCAACGAACGACTCCTCCTCGACGCAGGCGTGGACACCGCTTCGCTCACCGATACGGCGGTCCGCCTTGCCGCTGACGGTAAGACCGCGATGTTCGTCGCGGTCGATGGTGCACCGGCGGGCATCGTGGCGGTGGCTGACACGTTGAAGGATGACGCGGTGGCGAGCGTGGCTGCGTTGCGTCGGCTCGGGCTTGAGGTGGTGATGTTGACCGGTGACAACCGGCGCACCGCCGAAGCAATCGCTCGTGCCACCGGTGTAGACCGGGTACTCGCCGAGGTGTTACCGGGCGACAAAGCCGCCGAGGTCGCCCGCCTCCAAGCCGAAGGTCGCATTGTGGGGATGGTCGGTGACGGCATTAATGACGCACCCGCCCTCGCTCAGGCTGATGTCGGTATTGCGATCGGGACCGGTACTGACGTCGCCATCGAAGCCGCCGACGTGACGTTGATCTCGGGTCAGCTCGCCGGGCTCGTCACCGCGATCGCTCTGTCGAAGGCGACGATGCGTAACATTCGCCAGAACCTCGGGTTCGCGTTCGGGTTCAACGTCCTCGGCATTCCGATCGCCGCCGGGGTCCTCTACCCGATGATCGGCTGGCGACTTAACCCGATGATCGCCGCCGCGGCGATGGCCGCATCAAGCCTGTCGGTCGTAACCAACGCCAACCGCCTGCGTCGCTTCCACCCACCGACCACCGACAGCGCCCGACCGCTGGTGACACCACCAACGATGGCCGTCGCTGCCGAGTCCGCCGATCCCGCACCCTCAGCACCCGCGACTGCGGTTCCGGTGGGTTCGTCGAAGTTGGGTTGACGGCGATGCGCCGGGTGCCGCTGGTCCGGCGCAACCTGATCGCCGACTGGCGCCGATTGGCGCCGATTGGTGCCCCTCAGTTACCTCCTCGTCGGCGCTCAGCTGGGGACCAGCGCCACCGCGCTGCGCGACACCCTTGCCGTCGCGCTCCCCGACGCGACTGTGCAGACCCGCGCCCAGTTCGCCGATCAGGAAGCCGCCGTCGTTGCCGACATGAGCGCCGACGTGATGCGGATCATGGTCATCATCGGCTTCGCGATCGCCCTCGCCGTCGTATGCCTCACCCTCTTCGCCGGCACCCTCGCCCGCCTACGCGACTACGGCATCATCAAAGCCCTCGGCGCGGGCTCAGGCCGACTCGCCGGCATCGTCGTCGCCCAAGCCGCATGGACCATCGCGGTCGCGCTTGCTACATCCGTCGCGCTCGCGCTCCTCGTCGGCCGTGTCGTCGAAGCGGTCGCCCCCACGATCACCATTGCCGTCGAACCGGCCAGCATCCTGCGCGTCGCCGCCGGCGCAGCAGTCATCGGGGCCGTGTCCGCGCTCGCCCCGCTGCGACGCGTTGTCGCCGTCGATCCCGCCTCAGCCTTCCGGAGATCCTCATGACCGCCACCAACGCCGCCGTCGCGACGGCCGCGCTCGAAACCCGCGGCCTGTCCAAAACCTTCGGCCACGGCGACCTCGCCGTCACGGCGGTCCGCGCCGTCGACCTCACCGTCGCCCCTGGCGAGGTGTCCTCATCGATGGGCCGTCCGGCTCAGGCAAGACCACCCTGTTGCTCATGCTCGGAGCGCTCCGCGAGCCAACCGCCGGGTCGGTCATCGTCGACGGCGACGACATCTGGGCGCTCCCCGAACGACGCGGACCCTCACTCCGGGCCCGCCACTTCGGATTCGTGTTCCAGGACTTCAACCTCCTCGGCGCCCTGTCCGCCGCCGAGAACGTCACCCTCGCCGGCATCACCGGCCGCGACGCCCGCCAGCTGGCCACCA
>JANMCE010000370.1:0-6516 GCA_031360915.1 Actinomycetes bacterium
ATCTTGCGTTCGATGTACTGCCCGGATGCCGTGTACTCGGGCCGGTCGGCGCCGCCCGCGAGCACGAGGGTGGGAACGGTTATTTCGGCGAGGCGATCCATCACCACGCTGTCGTGCTGCAGGTTCAGCTGTGCTGCTTGAACCGGCACACCGAAACGGTGCGCATTTCGGCGCGAGCGCTCATTCCACTGCTCACGCTTCTCGGCGTCGCGGAAGCCGGGCCCGGTGTTCAGCACGATGATGCCGCGAGCGACATGCGGGCGTGTCGCCGCGTGCGCCATCGCCAGGTAGCCACCGAGCGAATGACCGACCAGAACCGCAGACGGAAGTACTGCGAGGAGTGCATCGATATCTGCGAGCGCAGCGTCACGGGTGTATTCAGCCGGGTCTTCGGGCACAGGTGAGGCACCGTGGCCGAGCAGGTCAAGGGCAACAACGCGGTGGGTCGGCGCGAGAAGGTTCATGCACACGGTCCATGTCGCAGATGTTGAGCCCATGCCGTGCAAGAACACCACCGTTGGCCCTGTTCCCTGTTCCACCACGTTCAATCGCATCAGCCGCACGTTACCGGCCACGTCGAGCTCTGCCGGCCCGTCCTGATCATTTGCTTCGCATCCAATGCGAACGTGACACCGGTCATCGCGCGAAGAAGCCGCCACCGCGAGTGGACGGTGACGGATCTCCAGCGCCGCCGACAACACCGCAGCAATCCGCTGCTACACCAAAGTCGGCTTCCAACCTGTCGGTATCCTGCGCCACTACGAACGAGGACCCAACGGCGACTGGCACGACGCCCTCCTCATGGACCTCCTCACCCAAGTCCTCAAATAGCCACGCTGCAGTGCCATCCAAGTAGAAAGTGAGACACGATCGCGGCATGAGTTGCGGCTATACGCTTCGGGTATGAGCCGGCGAACGAGGATGGTCAGCATCATCGCAGCCGTACGACCGCTGGTCTTCCCGATGGGATCGATAGCCGAGCCACCCGACGGGTACGCCACTGACGACGCGAAGATTGCCGGCGGCAGCGCAACGTTCACCTTGCCTGCGACCCTTCCCGCCGCACCGGCAACCGTGGATGGCTACGAGATAGTTCCCGCGGACAAAGCTCTCACCAAGGCTCGCGTCGCTGATAGCGCCAACCCCGAACAGCCGATAGCAGCGAGCGATGTTCGACTCGGTCAGGCCGAGTTCACGACCGACCGAGGACCGAAACCCTTCCGGCCTGGCTCATCACGATTCCGGGGGCGACGGCGCCGATCGCGCTAGTAGCCGTAGGTGGCCCGACACGATTCGACCCAGGCAGTCCGATACCGCTCGGCTTCAGTCGCGCAACCGTCGACGCGTCCGACACGACGGTCACTCTGGGCTTTGTCGGCGCCGCCGAAGGCACCGGACCCTGCACCGCCGACTACAAGCTCACCATCGTCGAACACGCAACGTTCGTCGAAACGGCGGTCGTCACCACGCGAGACGGCGGCGGGACTTGCACGGCCGTCGGCTACGGCCGCCACGCGTCGGCCAGCCTGACGAAAGCACTCGGAGCCCGCGTCCTCATCGAGCAAAAAACCGGTGCACCTATCGTCGTCACGCCCGCCTAATCACCTGCCCCAGCCAGGAGTATCCGGCGCAGCGCACGGGCCGATGCTGCAGGTGACGATGTAGAGGCAGCCGGCCACTGGTGCCAGGCGGCACTGGACCGTGTGTCAGTGCACGGTTGACAGCCGGGTGTGCTCGTCTGTTCTGCTCGACCAAAGATGTGGTGGTGCGTGCGGGTCTTGATCCCGCTACCTTTCCCTGGACAGGGGGATGCTCTTCCACGTGAGCTAACGCACCTTGTGATTGTAATTGCAACGAGTTGGCAGGGCGCAGGGGAATCGAACCCCTAACTGCTGTTTTGGAGACAGCCGTGATACCACTTCACCAGCACCCATCGGCGCCCGTCGAGAGAGTCGAACTCTCAGTCTCCTGATTCGTAATCAGGTGCCTTCTTCCATTTGGCCAGACGAGCTCGAAGCGATCGAGATGGTTCCTGGAAAGCAGCAGGCCACCCTTTCGAGTGGCCTGGTCTCATCAAGTTCGTACCCTTGCGGGTGCGCGCTCAGTTACACCAGGAGAGCCTCATCGCGGTTCGCGTCAATCAGATTTCGATCCGCGCTACGGCGCCAGGACAAAGCCCGGTCGTTGCGCTCGTTCGTACCGACTGCCGATGCGTATGCCATGCCGACCAACTTACCCGCAGTGGTCACTATCATGTCCAGCAATTTCTGTTGGCGTGCTGCCCCGGTCGGTGGAGGTCGGCTTCCATTGCGAACGTCGAGATCGTGCGACCAACCTTCAGACCGCGAACGTTTGAAACGGAGCAGTGCCCGCCCTGCAACGGGCGGGCACTGCTTGCGAATCAGGTCGCTTCGAGCGTTAGGCGGGGATCGGTGTGAAGTAGCCCTCGAGGTCGGCGATGAGATGCGTGCCAACGGCGGTGAAGAAGCACACGTCACCATCGGCGCCGATCTTGGCCTTCACGAGGTTGGCTCGATCAACGCCCCTCACGTAGTTGAGGTTCGAGATCTTCGGGAACGGCTGACCGCACGGATACACCGACACGAAACCAGTGCCGTTCGCTGCGGTCACCGTGACGTTCAGCAGCACCGCACGGGCATCGGCAGGCACGCCACCGACACCGGCTATGTGAAGACGCAACTGCTCGGCCTTGCCCATCGGACCAACCTTCGAGCCCGCAACGCCGGTACCGTCACGGGTATCGAGCACACGCAACGGGGAAACCGACGTGAACACCGAGCCAGGACCCGGCGCGAAGTAGCCCTGCACATCAGCAATGACCTGCACCGGCGCACTGGCGTAGATGCAGATCTGGCCGCTCTCGGGAATGCGAACCGTCACCAGGTTTGCCACGGCCGAGACGGCAGGATCGAAGTTGAGGTTCGACACACCGGGCCTCGGACGATCACACGGGAACACAGTGAGGTAGCCCGCACCGGTGGCATCCGCGGTGGTCATGTTCAAGGTAATGGCGCGGGCGCCATCGGCCGGTACACCGCCAACGCCGGTGACGTCGAGAGCCAAAACTTCATTGGCGGTGAATACGCCCGGAGCACGGCCGTTCACCAGGCCCGTGCCGTCTCGCGTGTCGAGGAGACGACTCGGCTCCACTTCGTGATAGCGGTACCCGGGAACCGCAGCGAAGTCGTCGGCGTAGAAGCCCGACACGTCGGCGACAAGTTGCGTTTCCTTCGCTGCGAAGATGCAAACGTCTCCGTTGGTGCCGAGCTTCACCGTGACCAGGTTCGGCGTGTCGACACCCTTCGCGAAGTTGAGGCTCGACGCGTTCGGCCGCGGCAGACCGCATGGGAAGGCAACGATGTACCCCGCCTCAGGAGCGGCGGTGGCGGTGATGTTCAACACCACGGCACCGGCACCCGTTTCCGGCACGCCGGCCACGCCGGCCATGTGCAGTTTCGTTACCTGGCCTTCGCCAAGCGGTCCCGGGTGCTGACCAGCGACGCCGGTTCCGTCACGCGTGTCAAGCACTCGGGCCGGGTCAAGCGGGGTAAAGGTGCCGCGAACGGGCACCGCTGCTGAGGCTGCCGACACGGTGGCCGAGAGGGCCGCCGTTCCCAGCAGAACGGACAGCAGAACTCCTGCGGTCAAACGTGAACGATTCATGGTATTCGGCTCCTTGGTTGGGGGTACCCAAACCATGAGCGCGAGGTGTGTTCATCTCGTGGGCAAGATGTGAGCAAACCATGAGCGCCCGATCAAGCTCATCGACCGGTCGTTCGGTAAAACGCTAACGGGAGGGTGCATAAATCGCTAATGAGAAGCCGCTGATAACGCTAGTGTGACGGTCCTGGCATCCTATGTTCCCCGGATTGATCGACACTTTGCTACGCGAGACAGGTGAGCCGTTCGACGTTGCAGCTCGACCGCCTGAACGAGGCAGGGCTACTGCGCGCCGATCCCGACGAGGTTCTCGAGGCGTTCGAAACACCACTCCTGATCGACGAGTGGCAGCTGGTGCCAGAAGTCCTCCCCGCTATCAAGCGATCGGTCGATGCCGACTCGTCGCCCGGACGGTTCGTACTAACGGGGTCGGTCAGGGCAGACCTTTCGTCGATATCTCCAATCGGTTGCAGCAAGCACCGCAGGTGTGGTCGACCACAAGCGCATCTACGATTCCGCCGGCGTATCAAGGATGACCGCGGTGGCTTATGACTCACTGTTCGAGGCGCTCTTCGCAACAGAGCGCGTCCCGGCGTGGCATACCAATCGGCTCAACCGCCTCACACGAACAGAAAAACGCTACTTGGTTGACCCTGCAATGCTCGGCCCGCTCCTTGGCATCGACGAACGCTCACTCCTTCGCGACGGCGACCTGCTCGGCCGCCTCATCGACACCTACGTTCTCGCGCAGCTCCGTCCCGAACTCACGGTGGCATCGTCGGGAGCAAGGCTGTATCACCTCCGCCACGACGCCGGCACTCACGAGATAGACCTCATCGCCGAATCGCGCGATGGGCGCATCGCTGGCATCGAATGCAAGGCCAACTCTGCCCCCGGTCGTGACGATGCAGCCCACCTCATATGGTTGCGAGATCAACTCGGCGATCGCTTCACCACCGGCGTGGTGTTACACACCGGGCCACGCATCTTCCGCATCGACGAACGCATTTATGCTGTCCCGATCGCGTCGATTTGGGACCGCGGCGCTCCAGCGATCGACGGCGGCGGTGCAAGCCATCGATGAAATCATATGTCGATGGCCGACGGCCCTCGCATGAGCCACTGCCGGTCGAGTCTGCGGCACCGAGTGCTTCGATGAACACGCCACCATCGTCATGGCGTCGGACAGGGGCGCTCGTCTTCTTACGACGCGCCGTTGAAGAGTGGGTCGCGACCGACGAAGGCGATGAGTTTCGTCTGATCGTCGGCGTCATCGGGCACGGTTACCTTCGGGCCGTAGTGGCCGCTTGATCGGAGCATCTCGTCGATCGGCTGCATCCCGACGAGCATTTCACCCACGATGGTCGGATCAAGGTACGGGTCCAGGCCGGTCGAGACGGCAACGTCCCATGTGTGAATGAGCACGTCACCGGTGACGAGCATGCCGATCGCGGTCTCGACGCTCAGTTGCCCTGGCGGCCCCGCATCGAACATGCGAGCAGCGATGGCGGGGTTATCGAGCGACGATTGAAGTGTGCCAGCAAGCTGTCGCCACGCACCCGCCGGATCATTATCGACGGACGGTCCGAAGGTGAACGTGATGCCGGATCGGCCGATGACAGCCGGGACCCAATCCACGAGATGTCGCACGATGTCGCGTGCCGTCCATCCTGCGCACGGTGCCGGATTGCTCCACGCCGCTGCTGGCACTTCGTCGACACGATCGGAAAATCGCCCGGCCACGCGACGGAACCGCTCGGCAGTCGTGCCCGCGATGGCGAGAAGATCATCGAGCCGATCGAAGGTTTGTTGCATGCCGCCTTCCATTCCCGATTGCACGTGCCCATCACGGTTCGCTTTGCTCTTATGTCGAACAAGGGTCTGCAACATCGTCACACCATCGGACTCGGTGAGCGTCATGGTGTTCAGTGATTCAGCGTCAGGGAACCCTTCGAAAACCTCGGTCGATTCGATTCGTTCGGGAGCAACAATGGCGCGGTACACGCCGCTCCACGCGAGCTCGGCTCCGTCGGCGTCTCGGCATACGTAGCGCCATGCCCCGCCCGGTCGGAAATCGATCTCGCATGACACGAGTGGGCACGAGTTCGGTCCCCACCAGCGCAGGAGATGGCGAGGTGTGGTGAGCGCGTCCCAAACCAACGAGCGCGGGGCTTCGAAGTTTCGGGTGATGAGAATGTCGGTGTCTGCGGGCAACGTCACGGTTGCGGACGATGGTCTGGTCGTCATGTAGGGTCCTCGGATCTGGTCGTGGATGTGGTCGTTGGTACTTGGGTTTGGAGTTCGACGAGGTAGTCGTCGAGACGGTCGTAGTGCTCGTTCACGGCGGTGGTGAGACGGGTAAGCCAGGTTTGGAGTGGCGCAAGCGCCGGCCCGTGCACGCTGTAGAACCGGTGACGACCAGCCGTGCGGCAGTGCACGACGCCGACATCGCGTAAGACTTTCAGATGTTTGGAAACCTGGGGCTGGCCGAGACCCAGCCCTTCGACGATGTCCGAAACCTTGACCTCGCGGCCCGCGATCGCGTCGAGTATGTCCCGGCGCGTCGCGTCACCCAGGGAATTGAACACATCGGTCGTTGTAGGTGCCCGAGCCATGCCACCTACAATACATACCGTTATGGGTATGTGTAAAACCCCGCCCGATGTTGTCGGGCGCTACACCACCGGTGAAAGGGACGCCACGAACTCGGCGATGATTTCGGCAACCTCGGTTGCGTGCGACGCCTCGTGCATGGCGTGCGCGCCGCCTTCCACCACCACTACCCGCGCCTGAGCCATCTTGCGTTCGATGTACTGCCCGGATGCCGTGTACTCG
>JANMCE010000394.1:0-11213 GCA_031360915.1 Actinomycetes bacterium
GAGGGTGTCGTCACCCATCACGACATTGCTCACCTTGACGGGGGCCAATTGCCGCGACTCGGGCTGGGTCTTTGGAGCGACCACGGCCAGGCTTGTGTCTTCGTTCGTGTCCTTCTCGCTGATGACCTTGAGATCGACACGCTGCCAATCGGCCGGACCATCCGCCACCGGAACACCAGCCCAGTCCTGCTGGTGTTGGAACCAACTCGATCCGACTTCCAACCAGCGATCTCCATCGTTGCCGAGATCAGTGGAAATCTTCCCGGTCAGCGATTCCTTGGACTGTACGACAAGTGGTTGCGTTTGCAACGGTGTGACCAAATCGTTGCCACTCACGATCTGGTAGATATGCCACGGACCCGACGTGGCAACGGGCGTGAGTTCCTGGTGGGCGTCGGCCTTGGCGATCATGGATGGCTTGTAGGCCATGTAGTACTTCACGCCGAGCGTCTTTAGGTACTGCACGCCCTTGGTGAGATCACCGTCTTCGTACTTGAGACGGCGTACCGGATTAGAGCTGTGCTCGGACATCGCTGAGGCCGAAATGAAGTGGTACGGCGTGGTGCCGGACGCCTCAAAGAAGAGGCCCTCCTGCGAGGCAATGCACCCATCGGTCCAGAACGGCAGCAGCATCTGCGCCATCGGTGTGCCGTACTTGTCCTGATCGTTGTTGTTCTCCCACATTGCCCGGCCACAGCCGTGCTCGGGATTCTTACCCAGGTCCTCCATGGTGGACATGAGACCTTGATATTCGCCGTAGGCCTGCTTCTTTTCGTAGCCCTGGTAGTTCCAGTCCGCCCAACCGGATACGAAGCCTTTGTCGCTGTCGTTACCAACGAACCGCGGACCCGACCACGCAGGCCACTCGTAGACCCATTTCTTGGCGACCCCGTCATAACGCTGCGCGCCTTTCACGAGCTTGAAGTCGGGCACGGCCCAGAGGTGAAAGGTCTGCTGCGCACACGTACCGAACGCCAAAAGCCCGGCGGAAACAACCAGTAGACGGCGGGCCGTGATACCCGTGTCCATCGATTCGAGTGGCGAGATGAACCGGGCGATCAACCGCACCAGCGCTACGAGGCCCATAGCCGCCAGCATGTAGCGGGTGAGATACATAAACGGCAAGAGGCGAGCGTTCCAAAGCAGGCTTTGTGGCTGTAGATAGGCCCACGTTCCGTAGATCGTCATCATCAGGCCAAGGAACGCTCCGGCTCGGGTGCGGCGGCGTAATGCATCGAGAAAACCGATGATGGCGAAGATCATGATGGTGCGATCCCAGAACGTGGATTGCGGAAAGAACATCTCCCACCACGAGTCGGTGCGATGATCATCGGGCGTCTTGCCGGTCGGCCGTTTCTCGTAGTGCATATCGGTCTGGTAGGCGCTGCCCAGTCGGAACGGAATGAGCCAGAACGACGCAAGCAGGCCGGATATTGCGCCTACCTGCAGCAGCACGACGAGGCGCTTCACGGACGCGTGCACCGCCCACAACATCACGGCCCCGATGGCAACGAAGAACAGCACGATGCCGTGACTCAGCGCAGCCAGCGCGGCGAGTATCGCGGATAGTACCCGGAAGCGTCCGGTGCGCAACGTGTAGGAGAACACGGCAAAGAACGCGACGGCGAGCGATAGCGCAATCGAGAACGAATACTCGCCGGCCATGGTGGACGCGATGTTGCCGCCGTAGATGCGGAACGTGTCATCGAACAGGAACCACACCGCGGCCACCGCGAACACTTCGGGGAGCGGCTTCTTCAAACCGTTGAGCCGACCGAACAACCAGCACACGAACGGCAGCGTGACGATGCCCAACACGCTCACCAGTTTGAGCGCAATGCCGTAGGGCAATACCAGGTTGAACAGCACAACGATCAGCGCCGGGATCACCATGTAGAACTGGTACATCGGGAAGCCGCCGTACCAGTCGGGCGCCCAGCCGCTCAGCCGACCATGCGGCAAGATGTGATCTCGCAGATAAGCAGGCCCCCACACGTGCGCACCCATGTCGCCACCGGCGGGCGTTGTCTTGGCGAAGATCTGCGACGGATGCATCTGCACGAACGTGAACAGCATGAGGCCGCCGACCACGAGCACGCTCATGAGGCGTTCGTAGAACCGCCACGCCTCGTCGTCGATGGGTTTTTCCGGGGGTGGCGGCGGATCGTTCGGTGCGAGATCCCACTCTTCGGGCGCGGCGGGTTCCAGCGAATCAAGCAAATCGGTCATGAGTCCTCAATGCTGCCATCTGGGGCAGCGGTCGTGGTGTCAGGAGAAGAACAGCAGTTTCACCACTGCCGTGGCGTTGAAGCCGGCATGGATCGTCATGCCGAGCCCCAGTCGGCCCGTCCGCTGGGCGGCGTACCCGACGACAAGGCCGAACATGACGAGCGCCGGGAACTGCAGCGGTTGGAAGTGGATGAGGCCAAACATGACCGCCGAACCAGCGAGGGCAAGGCTGTCGTTGTAACGCGCTGCGAATGAGCGCAGCACAAGACCCCGGAAAAACAGTTCCTCGAACAGAGGGGCACCGACGACGACGACCAGCACTAATAGCGTGGCGCCAAGGGCACCCCGACCCTTCTCGGTCAGTTGTTTGGCCGGGTTTTCCACCTTGGAGATATCGAACGCGCTCCAGTGATGCGCCTTGTAGATTGCCCGATACAACGGTCCGAGCGCCTTGTACAGCGCCGGAACGAAAACGAGTTGCAGCACCACACCAATGGGGAAACCCACCGCATCCGATGCCCGTACAGCCAGCCCGTAGTCACGTCGAAGGTCGCGGGTACCCCACGTTCGGCTGGCAAACCAACAAACGCCGAACAACCCAAGCCATTGCGGGATCTGGGTGATGGCTACGAGCCACAGCGGCCAAGTCGCTGTGTCCTGTGATGCGTACCCCGTGATGCCCGCCAGCAACGCCCCACCGATGATGGCAACGCTGAACGCGCAAAGGAATCCAATGACTGCCACCCCGACGTGGAATTGATGATCCTCGGGGTGAACACGCACCTAGGTCACAGTACCGGCCTACCGCGCGAAATTGGAACTGACGCGACCTCGCGTGCGCAATTGTCTGAGCGAAGCGAGTCTGAGCGAAGCGAGTCTGAGCGAAGCCATTCCGCTAGCGAGCCAGCGAGGCATGTCGCGTTCAGCTGGCGACCCAGTGCAACTGCGGGATGTAGACGCGGCTGCGGCGGTCTTCCTTGCGCCAACCGTGGGGGACGCTGATGCGTGACGCGTGCCGTTCGCAGAGGTCGTACCCGTGCGGGTCACGCTCGGTTGACAGCTCATCGACCCACACGATGCCCTTGGCGTACTGATAGGTCAGCGTGGCCGATGCGGCCTCGGCGCAGGTAGGACGGGAGCACTGGCGGGTCACGGACCGAAACGCTACCGACGCTCATCGTCATGGTGGTGGACCCCACCAATCGTCTGGCGACCACACAAAGTTCGGTCTACCCCCGTAACATAGGAACATGAGTAACCTTCCCCCTCCCCCACCACCCGGCTCGGGCAGCGGCAACGGAGGGCTTTCACCAGACAAGAAGTCCGGTCGAAACCCGTTGCGGTCGGGTCCAAATATTCCCAAGTGGGCGCTGTGGTTGCTCGGCAGCCTGTTGATCACTGCCCTCTTGTTCTCGTCACGACTCACTACCAAGTCGGCCTCGATTCCGTACTCCGACTTCATGACTAGGGTCGAGTCGGGTTCGGTGAAATCGGTCAAGGTCGCTAATGAGTCCGGTGTCATCACCGGGGAACTCACTAACGGTGAGAAATTCACCAGCGCTGGCCCCCTCACCGTGCTGTCGCCCGACGCCGACAAGATTCGAGCGTCGAAGGCCGAGCTGACCTTCACGTCGCCTCAACGCAACTGGTTCCTCGATCTGTTGCCGGTGCTGCTGCCCTTCGCTCTCGTCATCGGTGCCCTGGTGTGGATGCAGAAGCGGGCGCAGGGTCAGATGGGCAACGTCATGTCCATCGGCCGCAGCCGCGCAAAAACCTATAACGCCGACAAGCCGTCCACCACGTTTGCCGATGTTGCTGGTTACGACGGTGTGAAGCAGGAGATCAAAGAGGTCGTTGACTTCCTGCGCACGCCTGAACGGTTCAAAGAGATCGGTGCTCGCATCCCGAAGGGCATTTTGCTGGTCGGCCCTCCCGGTACCGGCAAGACCCTGTTCGCTCGCGCCGTTGCCGGTGAAGCGGGGGTCGGGTTCCTTTCGGTCACCGGTTCTGATTTCATGGAAATGTTCGTTGGCGTTGGCGCGTCGCGTGTGCGTGACCTCTTCCAGCAGGCCCGCAAGATGGGTAAGGCCATCATCTTCATCGACGAAATCGACTCCATTGGCCGCAAGCGTGGCGCTGGTCTCGGTGGCGGCCATGACGAGCGTGAGCAGACCCTCAACCAGATGTTGGCCGAGATGGACGGCTTCGAAACCTCTGAAGGCATCGTCATCATGGCGGCCACTAACCGCCCTGACGTGCTCGATCCGGCGTTGCTTCGCCCCGGTCGATTCGATCGTACGGTTGTGGTGCCGCTGCCCGAATACGAAGAGCGTCTCGCCATCCTCCGGGTGCACAGCCGTGACAAGCGCATGGGCCCTGATGTCGATCTTGAGGTGATGGCCAAGGGTTCGCCCGGCATGTCCGGCGCCGACCTCGCCAACCTGGTGAACGAAGCTGCCCTGTTCGCCGTGCGCCGTGGCTCCAAGCAGATCGAACGTATTGACTTCGAGTCGGCCCGTGACCGTGTTCTCATGGGCGCCCGCCGCGAAAGTCTCATCCTGTCGGCCGAAGAGAAACGCGTCACCGCCTATCACGAAGGTGGTCACGCCGTGCTCGCCACCGTGCTGCCGAACGCCGACCCAGTCCACAAGGTCACCATCCTCCCCACCGGCATGGCACTCGGTGTCACCCAGCAACTGCCCGAGGAACGTCACAGCTACTCGAAGGCGTTTATCGAGGACATGATCTGCGTGATGATGGGCGGTCGCATGGCCGAGGAAATCATCTTCAACGCCCGCACCACCGGCGCATCGAATGACCTCGAGCGGGCCACCAGCTTCGCCAAGCGTATGGTGCGCGAGTGGGGCATGAGCGACAAGATCGGCCCCATGGCGTGGGCCAGCGGTGGTCCGGTCTTCCTCGGTGAAGACCTCATGACCGCCGGTCGCGACTTCTCCGACGACACCGCCCGAGTGATCGATGTCGAGATCGAAAAGATCCTGCGCGAGCAGGAGAACCGGGCTCGCACGCTGCTCAACCAGCACCGCCCCGGCCTCGACTTGGTCGCCCTTGCGCTCCTCGATCGTGAGACGGTTGACGGTGCCGAAGTGGCCAAGCTGATCCAGGAAGGCTTATCCAGCCCCGTCGCCGTGCAGGACAGCCGCATCTAGCCGACATCTAGCCGACATCTGGCCGCCGTCGAGACTTCTGGCAGTACCTGCTGTCGCTGAGCGACATCGGGTACTGCAAGAACCGCCGGAACGGACGCGTTACTGGCCGAGGTGCGGCTCGGGTGATGAGCCGGGGGTACGAACCTCGGCAACGGCGGCCCAGAGGTCGGTGGCGCTGACGGGGCCGACGAAGCTGGCGCGCACGACGCCCTCGTGGTCGGCGACGACCGTGAGGGGCACGGCGTCGATGCTGTAACGCTTGTGCAGATCGGCCTGCACGCCGTGTTCGATGTTGTCGATGGCAACCTCGGTCGACTCGAGCACCTGCACCTTGCCGGCCATCGACTGGCACGTGGCGCAGGTAGCCGAACTGAATAAAGCAACCAGCCACGGGCGATCAGCACCGGCGAAGTCGGCGCGGTCGATCTGCACCGGAACCTTCCAGGTCACCTGCGTAGGAGCATCGGTCTGACCACGGCGACGCAGCACCCACGCCACCCCAACGGCGATGGCCATCAACGCCAGGGCCAGAAGCGCTCGACTCACGGACCGGCCACCGGTAAGCCGAGGGCGGAGGACCATCCGTTGGCACCGCGTATGACGCGCTCGACAACGACGTCGACGGTGGATGTCACCACGATCGAGTCGGCCGAGACGTTCTTCTCACCCAGGTCGAAACGGATGAGCGCACCCTCGGCCAACGCGACGGACTCCCAACCCGGCACTGCTACCAGACCAGCGGGTCCGAGCGCTTTGATGGTGACCTTGCCCGGAAGTCCGGTGGCGTTCACCACCTGCAGCGTGGCCTGCATACCCTCGGGTGCGCCGGCAGCGAGGTGCCACTCGCCAGCAGCGAGTGGCGAACCCATCTGCAGCGTGGCGACGTTGATGTTGTTCTGTATACGGTCGAGCGCCCGCTCTACGACGATGGGCTCGTCGGATGTCACGACCACGCTGAACAGCCCGTTGGGCACCAGCGGGTCGGCGCTGAGATCGACCGTGGCCGACTGTCGGGCCGCGACTACGACACGTATCGGATCGGGCGCGGCCGGACTAGAAACGGGCGGCGTGCCCTCCGCGCTCGGTGCAGCGATCGGGTCGGGCGTGGCAGGGAACGAGGTGACGAACACGGTGGCGTCACTGGTGCCCGGATTGTGCACAATCACGCGGGTGGAGGCGGGCAGCGTGCCCGGGCCTCCGTCGCCCTTTTGGCCGGCCGCGAAACGCCAATCGGTGGACAGCGCGGGTGCCGCCGCACCCACCATTAGGCCGCGACGGCTGCCGTTGTCACCACGAAACACCTGGAAGCGGCCCATGACCAACGAGCCACTTCGCACTGTTGCCGCGACCGACAATCGCTCCTTACGCAAAATGACCTGGCTGATGTCGAGCACCACCAGCGAGCGGGCCGGCACGACGCGGCCTTCGAACTTCTTGGTGACACGGGCGTTTTCCTCATCGGCAAAGGCGAGATCGACCACCGCGTCGCTGGGTGACGGGTTGAACAGCGTGAGGCTCATACTGGAGTCGGACCGCGTCGCGCCGTCGGCCAGATACCAGTTGGGCGAGGGCTCAAGCACACACGCCGACACCGACACACCTTCCTGCGAGATCGCCGTCTGCTCGACGGCCCCCACCGCGCCCGACATCTCAATCAGCGCGGCGGCCATGCTGGACGGCGCGGTTTCGGCCGGGTTGATGACCTTGCGGCCACGAGCTGGCACAACGATGGTTTTGGCTACCGGATCCTTGCCGACGGGAAACAGCGTCACCCGTGTGGAGAACTCGCTCTCGGAGCTGTTGGCGATGGTGAAGCTGCCCGAAGCTCCGACCATGGTTCCGGCCGGAACACCCGGGCAGTACCACGAGGTAGACAGGTGAGCGGTGGTGGGGATGGCCGCCATCGGCAGCACGCCCGCACCCGCCAACACGGGCGCGGTAGATGGCGCAGGATGACGGTCGGCCCACACCAAACCGCCGATGGAGGCAGCGAGAACCGTGACCATGATCGGGCGAGCGAACTTCATTGGCCATCCCCCGGCAACGTGCGATCGCTCGCCCACAACACTTCAATGTCGTCCGGCTCAACCGGAACCGACGGCGCAGTTTCGCCAACATCGGCGTTCTCAACCACATCATCGACATCGTCGACGATCGGAGCGACGGGTTCCTCAACGATGGACGGTGAGGCTTCGACGGCTGAATCGGCGGCGTCTTCGTACCAGGCGGGCTCTGGCGCTTCGGGCGACGGCGAAGCTGACACCAACGGCGGCAGCAGAACATCATCGAGTTGAATAGCGACGACAGCCGGAACCGCAACCGAGGCCGGCGCCAGCACGCGGCGCCGCGGCAACCGCAGCTTGCGGCCCGCAGCCAGCACGAGCGCAGCGAGCCACAGCAGCGTTTGGGCGGCGACCCACACGAGTCGACTCACACCGGTTTGGTAGGAGAGCACGGCACCCCCACCGGTCTTCACCGTGAACGAATTAGCCCATCCAAATGCAGGATGATTCGTTGCCGTCACCCCGTCCACCTTGAGTTGCCAGGCCGACGACGATGAGGAAGCCAGATACACCTCGCCTGCGGTAACCGGCCCGATCGCCTTTGCCGCCGACACCACATCGAGTACGGCGGTGGACCCTGAGAGATCGGAACTGATAAGCGACGCAGTGCCTTCCTGGCGACTCGCCTCCGTGGCGGGGCCGGAAAGCTGAGCTCGACGGGGAAGCCATGCTCCGTTTTCGTACACCTCAACCTGATCGTCACCAAGCTTGAGTTCGCGAAGATCGAGCTGACGCTTCAGCACGTCGCTCAGGCCTTCTGGCGTGCTCGCAGCTGTCCCGTCGATGCGACGATGGCGCACGATGATGTATCGAACCGCGGACGGCCCGAGCAGTTGGCCAAGGCGATGGGTAGTGGCGTTGGCCGCGGCGTCAAGGGCATCAGCGACCACTTGCTCGGCATGACCTGGGCGACTCCGCCACAGGTCGTCGATCTGCGGATCGAGGCCCGCGGTGATGCTGTAGCCGAAGCCGGGCGCGATGTCCCAGCCGCCGGGCGCGGGCAGCGATCCCGGGTCACCGAGCCACAACACGCGGGCTTTCTCATTGTTGTCGAGGCTCCGGCCGAGGCGCAGTGTGGCCGACGCGTCCTGCGACGGTGCCCGCCAACGACCGCTGGCCAGCGAACCGAGACCCGGCAACAGCCCAAGCGCGACCAGACATGCAGCCAGAAACGCAGCGGGTTGCCGCCAACTGAGTTGATGTCCGTGTAGGTCGAGTTCAAACGACGACACGGCCAGACCCGTTCCGGCCGCGACGCCAACTAGGGCCGGCGCCAGCACCACTTCCACATCGGCGGTGTGAAACGGTGTGCCGCGTGCCGTGAGCAGCCAAGCCAAGGCGAAGGTGGCGACGGATATGATGGCTAGGCGGGCCGCCCACACGAAACGCCAGCCGTAGCCGACCAGCACCGCGACGACCGGGCCAGCCAGCACGAGCCATCCGAGCCAGCCCTGCGATGTCGCTCCAGTCTGAAAACGCAGCAGGTTGGTGAAACGCACGGCGGCGCGCGCCGGCTCGGGAAGACTGCGGATCGAGGCCCACATGCCATTGCTACTGGCGGCCCAAGGCAACTGCAGCACGACGGCGCCGAGCAGCCCAACGGCACCTGCGACAAACACGCGACGAGCTCGCATGATGTCGCGGCCGTACGAGAGAGTGCAGACGATGACGACGACACCGAGCGGCAGCAGCACGATGGGGGCAAACGCCACCACCGTAGCGGCGACCAACGCGATGCGCAGCCCCAACGCGAGAGGGCTGACCACGTCGGATTCAGGGTCAAGGAACGGTTCCTCCCGGGCCGCCCGGAACAGCCAGTGCACAAGGTACGGGAAGGCGCCAAAGGCCAGCACACCCGCCGAGCGGCCGGTGGAGACGGCGTTTGTTGCGAGAGGTACGAGGATGTAGACGAGCACCGCCACGACCCGGCCCCGGAGGCTGGTTGCCGTGCGTAACAGGCGCCACATACCGATGGGGCCGAGCGCGAGTGGGACCAGAATCGAAAGGGTTCGAGCCAAGCCCATGTGGCCGAAGGAGGCCACGCTGAGTAAGCCGGTGAGTCCGATGCCGGTTGGCGCGGCCCCGACGCGGCCGAGGCCCTGCGGCCTCCATTCCGAGAGGTAGCTGCGTACCAGCACCCGTGCACTCGTCGGGAAATCGACGAACCGTCCGAAGGTGGTCATGCGACCGAAAACGATGGAGCGCGAGCCGAGAATGAATACGGCCAGCAAGCCCAACCCTGTGAGCAGCGTCGGCCACCGTCGGGCCGCACGCACGTCGGCGAGCAACGACCGCCCAGAGTCGGCGAGGGCGTCGGTCACACGGTGTTCGCCGCCAGCAGTTCCGCGTAGGAGCGCTCCCAAACGTGCGCTCCCGCGCTGCTGCAGACGGCGCAGGTCGGTGTCGGGCACGTTGCGCAACGCACCAATCTGCTTGCGTTTAGCTCGGACCCGACCCAGGTGGGCAAGCGTTGCCGGCCAAGCAGCCAGCACAGCCACTGACCGTCGCCAGTGGCCAACTACGAGGTTGGCGGCAGCCATGATCACGGTGACGAGCAGCGCCTGGGGAAGCACTCGCACAAGGTGACCCAAACTGTAGGCCGCAAAGATCGTGCGCAATCGGTCGGCCGCGTTGCGACGATCGGCCTCGGACTGTTGGAGCACGGTTTGCGGACGGGCAAGCCGACGAGCACGAGCGGCTGGCGCCACCAGCACCCGGGCACCGGACAGATGCGCCCGCCAGCACAGGTCGAGATCCATGGTCTCGGCACCGAGCGTTTCATCGAATCCACCGAGGGTGTCGAACAGGTCGGAGCGGACCAGCAGGCAGTCCGACGAGAGGTAGAAGCGGTCCTGCACTGCGTCGTGCTGCTCTTGGTCGAGTTCGCCGCGCTGGATGGGTTGCCAGGTCTCACCGAACTTGTCGATGCCGTAGCCGACACTGATCAACTGGCGCGGTTCGTCAGCATCCACCAACTTCGCTCCGGCGATCCCGACGTTGGAGCGATACGCCTCCTCCAGCAGCAGCCGGGCCGTGTCCCGATCGGGAATAACGTCGTCGTGGAGGAACCACAGGAAGCCTGATCCGGCCACGAGGGTACGCACCTCGTTGGCCGCCGCTCCCAGACCTGCGGCCGGGTTGTTGGCGCGGCGAACGATGGCCTCGGGGAGGATTTCATGGACGCGTTCGGCCAGCGCGGGGTCACCCGCGATGTCCATGACGAGGCAACGGACGTTCGGATAGTCCTGGGCGGCGAGTGCCGTCAACACCTCCGAAAAGCGCTCCCCCGGTTGGACTGACAGCACTACCGCAACTACGGCGGGCGCTCCTGGCGCGGGGTTACTCACAACCTATGAATCTAGCCCGCGGGCCTGCCTGATCCGGGGCAGCTTGCAAACCGTCGAGCGGAGCGGCATCGTAAAGGTGGAAATCGACACGTTAGGACGCCCGTATGGCTGACCAGCCCGAAGACCCGTTGGCCCAGGCCGCGAAGCTGCTCTTGGATGTCGCGCACGTCGCCGTCGGCTTCGGCCTCTTGACCTTCCAAAAACTCCAGGTCGCCCGCCGCGAATTCGAAGCAGAGCTGAAGAAACGGATCTAACGCGCGGTAACCCATCGATCCGTGCTTGACTCCAAGCTCTGTGGGGGCGGGGGGGGGGGTTGGAAACACACCCCCCCACAAAACCCCCCCCCCCCCCCCCATAAAACAGAAGCGACCGGGGGGGGGGACGAGGGTTTGGGGTTTGTAGGT
>JANMCE010000445.1:0-8261 GCA_031360915.1 Actinomycetes bacterium
GTCACCGACGCCGGCTTCAAGGCCGACCAGCAGATCACCGACATCCAGACCGTGATGGCGAAGAAGCCATCGATCATGGTGTCGATCCCGGCGGATGCAGCCGCGACCGCTGCCGCATACAAGGCCGTCGCCGACGCGGGCACCAAGCTGGTGTTCATGGACAACATCGCCAAGGGCTTGAAGCAAGGCAAAGACTATGTATCGGTCGTCAGCGCCGACAACTACGGCAACGGTGTCGTCTCGGCCCACCTGATGGCCAAGGCCCTGTGCGGCAAGGGCAAGATCGCGACCGTCTTTCATAGCGCCGACTTCTTCGTCACCAAGCAGCGCCACGAAGGCTTCGTCACCACGATCAAGTCCGACTACCCAGGCATCCAGATCGTGGAGGAGAAGGGCATCGACGGCGCAGACTTCGCCTCGCTCGCCCAGGACGCAGCGAACGCGATCCTCACCAAGAACCAGGACCTCAACGGCATCTGGGCTGTGTGGGACACACCGGCCGGGGGCGTGCTGGCGGCGATCAAGTCGGCGAACCGAAACGACGTCATCGTTGTCACTGAAGATCTCGGTAAGCCGGTCGCGGTCGAGCTAGCCAAAGATGGGACAGTCAAGGGTCTCGGTGCGCAGCGGCCGTACGACCAGGGCGTGACGGAGGCCATGCTCGGCGCCTACGGTCTGCTCGGCAAGACGGCACCCGACTACGTTGCACTGCCCGCCCTCGCGGTGGACCACGACAACGTGCTCGACTCCTGGAAAAAGGTGTACTACCAGGACGCGCCGAGCGACATCGCCAGCGCCTACAAGAAGTGAGTGCGATGCCGAAGGTCCCAACGCTGAACGTCGGCCTGATCGGTGCCGGCTTCATGGGCAAGGCGCATTCGCTGGCATACGCAGCAATGCCGATGTTCTTCTGGCCGGCGCCAGCGGTCCCCGTCCGTAAGGTCATCGCTGACATCAGCGATGACCTCGCGGCGGACGCCGCAGCTCGCTACGGATTCGAGTCATCGACATCGGACTGGCGGCGAATCATCGACGACCCGGACATCGACATCGTCGACATCGCCACGCCGAACAACGCCCACGCCGAAATCGCGATCGCTGCCGCAGAGGCCGGCAAGCACATCATCTGTGAGAAGCCGTTGGCGCGAACCACCGATGAATCGCGGGCGATGTACGAAGCCGTTCGCGGCACTGGCATCGTGCACATGGTCGCCTTCAACTACCGCCGGACGCCGGCCGTCGCATTGGCGAAGCGCTATCTCGACGAGGGCGCGATCGGCAGGGTGCTCAACTTTCGAGGCACATATCTGCAGGACTGGTCGGCTGATCCGAACGGACCGCTGTCGTGGCGCTTCCAGTCGGCGGTCGCCGGCAGCGGAGCGCTGGGCGACATCGGCACGCACGTGATGGACCTCGCCCGCTATCTGGTCGGCGAGATCAGCGCAGTCAGTTCGGTGCTCACGAACTGGATCCCGGAACGCCCGTTGCAGACTGGTGGCGCCGACAAGCTCGCGGGCTCGGACAAGTCGGCGGCAGGCCCGAAAGCTGCCGTCGACGTGGACGACGAAGTGATGTCGCTGCTGCGGTTCGACAATGGCGCGGTCGGGTCGCTAGAAGCAACCCGCAACGCGTACGGCCGCAACAACTTCCTGACCTTCGAGATCCACGGAACGGACGGCTCGATCCTGTTCGACTACGAGCATCGCGATCAGTTGCAGGTGTGCTTCAAGGCTGATGGCGACGACCGGCGCGGCTTTCGGACGGTGTTCACCGGGCCGGCCCACCCGTACGGCGATGGCCTCTGGCCGATCCCGGCGCTCGGCGTCGGTTACGGCGAGACGAAGATCATCGAGGTGTATGACCTGTGCCGTGCGGTGATCGACGGTTCATCTGTCAGGCCAGACTTCGGCGACGGCTACCAAATTGCCCTGCTGTGCGACGCGATGACCGAGTCGAGCGCCAAGGAGTCGTGGGTGCGGGTGCCGACCATCGGCGACCTCACCGGGGGCTGACTGTGGACGACCTGGCTCTTGCGATCCGGATGGCGGGCATCCGCAAGTCGTTCAGCGGCAACGTTGTGCTCAACGAGGTCGACTTCGAGTTGCGTCGCGGAGAGGTGCACGTGCTGGCCGGTGGCAACGGCGCCGGCAAGTCGACGCTGATGAAGATCCTGCAGGGCGTGTACTCGCTCGACGCTGGCAGGATCGAGATCGACGGGCGCGATGTCGTGTTGCATTCCATCCACGAGGCTCGTCAGGCCGGCATCGGCATGGTGTTCCAGGAGTTCAGCCTGATTCCGACCCTGAGCGTCGCCAAGAACGTGTTCCTCGGCACGGAGCGACTCGCCCGCTCGCACCTGCTCGACGACGCGAGCAGCGTGACCCGCACGCGAGAGATCTTCGCCGACATGGGTGTCGACATCGATCCCAACATGTCGATGAGCAAGCTCGGTACCGCCTACTGGCAGCTCACCGAGATCGCCAAGGCGCTCGCCCAGAACGCGAAGGTGCTCATCCTTGACGAACCGACGGCAAGCCTTGCCAAGCACGAGGTGGAGTTGCTGTTCGCTCTCGTCGGTCGACTCGCCGCGAGCGGCATCTCGATCATCTACATCAGCCACCGGATGGACGAGATCTTCCGCATCGCCGACCGCATCACGGTTCTGCGCGACGGGAACCGCGTGCTGACGGCTCCGCTCAGCGAGCTGAGCCCTGCTGACGTGGTGGAGGCGATCGTCGGTCGAAAAGTCGACGGCACGCTGCAGTGGCGCGAGCGCACGGTCGACCGCAGCGGAGCGCCCCTGCTCGAGGTTCGCGCGCTGTCTGCCGGTCGTCGAGTGCAGGATGTGTCGTTCGTCGCGCACGCCGGCGAGATCATCGGTCTCGCCGGGTTGATGGGTTCGGGGCGCACTGAACTGGCGCGCTGCCTGTTCGGCATCGACCCGATCGATAGTGGCACGGTACACGTCCATGGCAAACAGATCGAGCTGAGGTCGTCGGCCGACGCGATCGCAGTGGGCATCGCGTTGATCCCCGAAGACCGGCGAGTTCAGGGACTCGTGCTGCAACATTCAGTCCGCGACAACCTGCTGATCACACAGCTCAAGGGCTTGCGCCGCGGGCCGCTGCTGAACGACCGCAAGGGCTCGGCCACCGCCGCGAAACTGATCCAACAGTTGTCTGTGAAGACGGCGTCGCCGAACCTCGCCGTCGGCCGTCTCTCGGGTGGCAACCAGCAAAAGGTCGTGATCGGCAAGTGGTTGGGCACCGATCCCGAGATCTTGATCATGGACGAGCCGACCGCAGGCGTCGACATCGGTACCAAGAGCGAGATCATCGAACGCATTCGCGATCTCGCCGATGCCGGTAAGGTCGTCGTGGTCATCTCGTCGGAACTACCGGAACTGCTTGCGGTCAGCGACCGCATCGTGGTGCTGCGCTCGGGATCGATCGAGCGCGAGTTCGAACGCCACGAGATCGAGAACGAACACACGCTTCAACTCGCAATCCAGGGGGTTTCGTCATGACCGATCTCGCTCCACCCGCGGCGTTGGCCGGTTCGCCACCCGGCCGGCTGCAGATCCTGGCCCGGCGGTTGGGGACCGACTGGCGCCAGTACGTCATCTACATCGGCTTCGTCACGATCTTTGTGATTTTCGCGGTGACGCTGAACGACAAGGGGTTCCTGCAAACCAACAACTTGCTGAACATCCCCCGCCAAGCGTCGTCGGTCGCCGTTGCCGCCGTCGCGATGACGTTTCTCATCTCGTGCGCGGAGATCGACCTCTCAGTCGGATCGCTCGTCGGGCTCAGCGGTCTCGCCGCCGCCTACGGCTCGCTGCACGGTGGGCTCATCACCGCGATCCTCGCCGCTGTCGGCGTCGGACTACTGATCGGCATGGTCAACGGTGTTCTCGTGACCTACGTCGAGATTCCGTCGTTCCTGGTGACGTTGGCGATGCTGTGGATGATCAGGGGGTTTGGCCAGTGGCGCACGGACTCGAAGGCCCAGCCCATCGCGAGCGAGGCGTTCCGCACACTGTTCGGATCGAACATCATGCGGATCGTGTGGCTCGTGGTGTTCGCAGTCGTCGGCGCGATCGTGCTCAACAAGACACGAGCCGGGCGGTACGTGCTTGCGACCGGCGGCAACCGTACGGCCGCCGAGTTCAGCGGCATCTCGACCCGCAAGTTGAAGTTCTACGTCTTCGTCGGAACGTCGCTGTGCGCGGCGTTCGCGGGCATGATGGTGGCCGCCAATCTCAACAACTACGGCAAGTACGAGAATGGCACCGGCCTGGAGTTGAGCGTGATTGCCGCGGTCATCCTCGGTGGCACCAGCTTGTTCGGTGGCAAGGGCTCGATCGCCGGCACCATCTTCGGTGCGCTGTTCGTCCAGCTGATCGGGAACGGTCTGCTGCTGTCCGGGCTCGAGAGTTCGCAACTCGACATCATCAAGGGGGCGATCATCATCGTCGCCGTGGCGTTGCGCCGAGAGAAGAGCGGAGCGAGATAGTGCCGGTCACCCCCCTCCGATCCGGCATCGTCGGCTTCGGCTTCATCGGCGAGGTGCACGCCAGGGCTGTACGCGCCGCCGGTGGCGTCGTGGCCGGCGTCGCCGCATCATCACCGGACCGCGCCGCCATCGGGGCCGCGCGGGTTGGCGCCGAGCACGCGTTCGATTCTGCGGTCGAACTGATCGAGAGTGACGACATCGACGTCGTGCACGTCTGCACGCCCAATGCCCATCACCTCGACATCGCCGAGCACGCGTTGAAGAACGGCAAGAACGTCATCTGCGAGAAACCACTCGCGCTCTCACGGGCCGACGCCGAGCACCTCGCGAGCATCGCCGGGACGAACTCCGTCGTCACGGCGGTGCCGTTCGTGTACCGCTTCTACCCCGCCGTCCGCGACGCACGGCATCGAATTGCCAACGGCGAGACCGGCCGGTTGCGCGTCCTGCACGGTTCGTATCTGCAGGACTGGATGAGCAATCCGGCCGACGGCAATTGGCGCGTCGATCCCGCAGCGGGCGGTGCATCACGCGCGTTCGCCGACATCGGCGTGCACTGGTGCGACCTGATGGAGTTCACCACCGGCCATCGCATCGTACGAATCTCAGCTCGGACGGTCATCGCCTTCGCTCAGCGTGGGGCCGACCCGGCCGGCATGGTCGACGTCACGACCGAGGACGCCGCAACCGTCATGTTCGAAACCGACCGCGGGGCCATCGGCTCGGTGGTGGTCAGCCAGGTATCACCGGGCCGTAAGAACCGATTGTGGTTCTCCTTCGACGGCGCCGACGCATCCGTGGGCTTCAACCAGGAGTCACCCGACAGCCTGTGGCTCGGCGGCCGCACGACCAATCAGACGGTGATGCGCTCGCCCGAGACGCTGCCCGCATCGGCGCAGAGGTATTCGCTGCTGCCCGCTGGTCACCCTCAGGGCTATCAGGACTGCTTCGATGCGTTCGTCGGCGACGTATACGCCACTGTGCGCGGAGAGACCGTCGACGGGCTGCCCACTTTCGCCGATGGATTGCGCGCTGCGGTGCTCACCGACGCGGTGCTCCGCTCCGCGGCGACAGACTCATGGATCGAGGTTGCAACATGAAGCTCGGATTCCTCACTGCATGCATGCCGGAGCGCACGCTCGCCGAGATCGCGGCGTGGGCACGCGCCCACGACTTCGACGCGCTCGAGGTTGCAGCGTGGCCCGCGCTCGGCGACCGTCCGTTCACGGCGACACATCTCGACGTCGAGTCGTTCGGGCAACGCGAGGCCGACGCCGCAACCGCGCTCCTCGACCGGCATCGGCTGACGCTGTCGTCGATCGCGTTCTACGACAACAACCTGCACCCCGACCCGACCGAACGCAGCGCCGTCAACCGCCACGTGATGGCCTGCATCGACGCCGCCGCGCTTCTCGGTTGCCCGACGGTCGGCACGTTCGTCGGCCGCGATCCGTCGAAGTCGGTTGCCGAGAACCTCGTCGAGGCCGCCACCATCTTCGCTCCGCTCGTCGACCGCGCCGGCCAGAGCGGCGTGAAGCTGATCATCGAGAACTGCGTGATGGAGGGCTGGCACCCGGACGGCTATCCGGGCAACCTGGCCTATTCGCCCGAGCTGTGGGAATGGATGTTCTCGCTCGGCCTCGGCCTCGGCCTCTACCTCAACTTCGACCCGTCACACCTCGTGTGGATGGGCATCGATCCGGTGGAGGCGGTGCGCCCGTACATCGACCGCATCCCACACGCTCAGGCCAAGGACATTGAGGTTTTCACAGACCGGCGAAACCGTTTCGGCTGGCCCGGTAAGGCCGTTGCGCGCGACAACCCGTGGGATGTCGGCTGGTGGCGTTATTGCGTGCCGGGCCTCGGCACCGTCGACTGGCGTCGGCTTGTCGACACGTTGTACGAGGGCGGCTTCGACGGCGTGCTGTCGGTGGAGCACGAAGACCCCGTGTGGGGAGGCTCGCCGGGACGAGTGGAAACTGGCCTCGACGTCGCCCACCACACGCTGCGTCCCTTGCTGGTGGCCTGATGGACGCCGAACACGTCGTACTGGTGGCCATCTTCCACGCCCGCCCCGAGTCGGTCGACGAACTGCGCGGGCGGCTGCAGGAGATGGTCCGGCTGACCCTGCTGGAGCCGGGTGCGATTCAGTACGAACTGCATGTCGCCGCCGAAGAGCCGACAACTTTCGTATTCGTCGAGACCTGGGTGGATGCCGCGGCGCTCGCCGCACACGACGAGACACCGCACGTCAAGGCGATCATTGCCGACGTGCCTCGCTTGACGCGCTCGCCGCTGACGGTGCACCGCCTGTCGAAGGTGCCCCGGTGAACGCTTCGCCGACGACAACCGGGAGCACGGCATCGACGTCAACCACGACATCGACGTCAACCACGACATCGACCGCGACATCGATCGGCAGCGCGCCCCGTGATTACGCCCTGACCGGCGCGGCATCGCGGCGAGCGGTGCAGGACGGCCTTGCGGACGCACAGTGGTACCGGCCGGCCGTCTCGCCAGAGCGGATGCAAGTCCTGATGGCCCGGTCGAACGGGCGGGCCGCGTTCCACACCGTGCTGTGGTTGGCGCTGCTCGCCGGCAGCGGAGCGCTCGCGTTCCAGAGCAGCGGCCGCTGGTGGGCGATACCGGCCTTCGCCGCCTATGGAGCGTTGTATGGCGGAGCCGCCGATCCGCGGTGGCACGAGTGCGGGCACGGCACCGCGTTCAAGAGTCGTTGGGCAAACGACGTTGTCTACACCGTGGCCTCGTTCATGCTGCTGCGTGAACCGACGATGTGGAGGTGGTCGCACGTGCGCCATCACTCCGACACGATCATCGTCGGGCGCGATCCCGAGATCAGTTTCCCCCGCCCGTTCAAGGTCAGGGTAGTGCTCGCCAACTACCTCCACCTGCTGAACGGACCGGCGATGCTGCGGCGCATGGTGCGTCACGCCTTCGGCTCGATCGACGACGACGCGCGTGATTTCGTGCCAGAGGACGATTTGCCACGCGTCGTGTGGGAGGCCCGGATCTTCGTCGCCATCCTGGCCGGCGTGATCGCGTGGTCGGTTCTGATCGGCAGCATCGTGCCGCTGCTTTTCATCGGGCTGCCGTCGTTCTACGGCGTGTGGCTGCTGTGGTTCTTCGCCGTCACACAGCATGGCGGACTACGCGAGGACGTTCTCGACCATCGTCTCAACACGCGCACGGTGTACATCAACCCGGTGTTCCGTTTCCTTTACCTCAACATGAACTATCACCTTGAGCACCACCTGTTCCCATCGGTGCCGTACCACCACCTTCCCCAGCTGCATGCCGAGATCAAGCACCACCTACCGCCACCGAAGACATCGATGTTCGCCGCCTATCGCGAGATCGTCCTTGCATTGCGCCGCCAGCACAAGGATCCGACGTGGGAGTTACCACTCCCGGTGCTGCCAGCGGATGCGCCGGCAGCCGTGCTGTCGAGCAAGGTGACTAGCGACGTCGAAGACCCCGAAGCGGACGCTGTCGACATCGGCGCTGCCGACATGATCGAAACCGGCCGGATCGTGCGCCTCGACCTAAACGGCCGCACGTACGCGTTGTGCCGCCCGACCGCGGATCTTTATGCGCTGACCGATGGGTTGTGCACCCACGGCCAAACCCACCTTGCCGAGGGGTTCCTCGACGGCTGCACGATCGAATGCCCGAAGCACAACGGTCGCTTCGATGTTCGCACGGGTGAGCCGCTGCGCAAGCCGGTG
>JANMCE010000449.1:0-12769 GCA_031360915.1 Actinomycetes bacterium
CGCACGAACACTGGGCATCCCGGATCGACCGAGCAGCATACGAGTCGCGCCCGTCGCGACTCCGATACTGGAATCACCGTTTCAGCAGAGTCCTCAACCGTTGGGTCTGCCGCTTGCCCTGACGGCCTTGGGACTAGTGGCTATCGGAGTTGGTTTATCTCGACTCTGGAGCGGTCTGAGGTAGTCCGTAGCTACCGATCAGAGAGCGCCTTCTCCTGCAGGTTTCAATAGTCCTTGATAGGAATAGTCCCAATAGGGAATTGTCTAAGACGTATGTGGGATGTCTCTGGCACCGATGAGTTCGCGGAGTGGTTCGGTGGGCTCGATGAAGATGAGCAGGCAGCGGTCGAACAACGCGTTGACCTTCTGGCCGACCAAGGGCCAGCACTGAAACGGCCTGTCGTTGGTGAGATCTCTACATCGAAGTACCGGAACATGAAGGAACTCAGAGCCAGTGTGTCGGGTCAGCGAAGCTCCGTGTGTTGTTCATGTTCGATCCAAGCCGAGAGGCGATCTTGCTGCTCGGTGGCGATAAGAGTGCGGGCAGCCAATGGAATGCGTGGTACGTGACGGCAATCCCCACAGCGGAGTTGCTTTACGACAACTATCTGCTTGAAACGGAGCAGACCGATGAAGGGACGAAACAGTGAGTGTAGAGAAGTGGAGTGAGATCAAGAAGGACAGCAAGGTCACTCCGGAGGCCCGCGCTCGCGCGAAGGCTGACCTTGACCAGGAACTCCGCACGTACTCGTTGGCTGAGCTACGGCGAAACCTCGCGATCACGCAGGAGGAACTCGCCGACGCTTTGAACGTGAACCAACCTGCCATCTCCAAACTGGAACGGGCTGACGACGTTTCGGTGAGTCGTCTGCGCAGCGCCGTCGAGGCGCTTGGTGGGGAACTAGAGCTGGGCGTGCGAATCGACGGTGTCCTGTTTCCGCTTCACCTCAACAAACGAGCCACGGCCTGAGCCGAGCGCGCTAGGTGCGCACCATGGTCAGCCTTGGCTCTCGGAGAGGCGACGGCGGTAGGCGGCGACGTTTTGTCGGTTGCCGCATTGGGTGTCGCAGTAGCGTCGAGACCGGTTCTTCGAGACGTCGATGAGCACGCCGTCACAGTCGGGGGCGTCGCAGATGCGCAAACGGCTGATACCTCCGTCACGCACAACGATTGCCAGCGAGGTGGCGAGTTCGGCGCCAAGGCGCCGGTCGAGCGTGGCGTCAGCGGGGGTGAAGTGGAGGTGGAGCGGTCGATCGTCGTGTTGCACCAGTCGAGGACTGGCGTTGGATCGTGCGAGTAAATCGTTGAGCGCTTCGACCACACTCGTTTCATTGCCAGCATTGGCTCGTTCGAACACCTCTCGTACGGCGCTGCGCAACTTGCGCATGGCAGCCAACTCAGCATGGTCCCGCGTGCGACTCCCGGTGACCCCGTGCAGGGCGAGGTAGGCGTCGAGGTCATCGATGGTGCTGAGCAGATCGGTGTCGGCGAATCGATCCTCGCTGTTGACCAGATCGACCGCCTCTCGGATTCCCACAAGTGTGTCATGGTCTATATGCACTTGACTCCTTACGAAGAGAACGGTAATGTCATGATCATAACATCTATTACTCATGACACTCATGCACGAGAACGTTCGCAGCGACCGCAGGCGGCTCTCGGACCATTGCTCTCGATCGCCGCGGCGGCCATGTTCGGCCTGGGAGCAAGCGTCTCCAAAGTCGCACTCACGAGCGGGATTCAACCGGTCCGGCTGACTGCCTTGCGATGCACGGGTGCAGCGCTCGTGCTGTTCGTCTACATCCTCGTCAGACGACCGTCGCTCCTGCGGATCCGACGCGTCGACCTACCCATGCTGATAGTGCTCGGACTCACGGGTGCCGCGCTTGTCCAATACCTGTTCTTCACCGCGATCGACCGGCTACCGGTGGGGATAGCCCTGCTGCTCGAGTTCACCGCCCCATTTCTGATCGCCGCATATTCGCGGCTCGTGTTGCGTTATCCAAGTAACCGGCGTAGCGCGGTCGCGATCGGGCTCGGACTCGGCGGGCTGGCCCTGGTCGCCAAGGTGTGGACCGACACTGGGCTCGACCCGATCGGCGTCGCTGCGGGGTTCGGCGCCTCGGCGTGCCTGGCGGCGTTCTTAATGATCGGCAAGAACGCGCTCGACACACACCACCCCCTCACCCTTTCGTTCTGGATGTTCTCCGTCGCCGCGGTGTTCTGGGCGATCGCCGCGCCATGGTGGCACTTCGATCCCAGTTCCGTGACTCGAAACGCGAGCTTGCTCGGCGCGTTCGGCGGGATCTCATTGCCGGTCTGGACGTCGGTCCTTTGGGTGATCCTGTTTGGCACGCTCGTGCCCTATGCACTCGAACTGGTCTCGCTGCAATACCTGACCCCAACCGTCAAGGGTGTCACCGGAATGAGTGAGCCATTGATCGCGGCGGCGATCGCTTGGGCATGGTTAGGCCAGTCGCTCGACGGCATCCAACTCGTCGGCGTCGCCGTGACCATCGTCGGAATCGCCGCCATCCAGACCACCCAGATCGCCGAAGTTCGCTCACCGAGGGTCTGTGATTGATTTAGTACATTCGGCTTGAGTCGCCGCCGTCGACGGTCATGACGGCGCCGTTGACGAAACTTGCTTCGTCGGAACATAACCAGGCGATCGTGGCGGCCGACTCGTCGCTGGTGCCGAGGCGGTTCATGGCCGAATGGCGGGGCAGGACCTGCGTGACGAACTCCAGCCCGGCGTCGCTTGTCGGGTCGATCATCTCCGAACGCGTGAACCCTGGTGCCAGCCACGTTGCACCGAAGACCCTGCGTGCCGTAGTCGATGGCGGCACTCTTCGTGAGTCCGATCACGGCGTGTTTGCTCGCCGCGTAGGGCGCATGACCGATGGGGCTGGGTTTGTACCCATAGATCGATGACACGTTCACGATCGATCCGGAACCGGCGGCAAGCATGGTGGGGATCTGATCTGGTACTTCATTCCCAGCCACACGGCTCGCAGATTGACGTTCATTACCTCGTCCCACTCGTGTTCTTCGACCTCGGCGACAGGGACCGCGACGGGCCCGGCGATGCCGGCGTTATTCACGGCGCAGTCCAAACGTCCGAAGGTTTGCATGATGCGTTCGATGAGCGACTCGACCTGGTCGCGTTCGGTGACGTCAGTCCGCACGAACAGCGCTTCACCACCGGCATCCTTTATGGCTCGTTCAACGGCCATGCCCTTGTCCTCCCGTCGGGCGGCGAGCACCGCTCGTGCGCCCTGAGCAGCGACCATTTTCGCAGTCGCTTCACCCAGTCCGGAACTTGCGCCGGTCACCAGCACCACTTTGCCATCCAACGCTCCCATGCGCGGCCCCCTTGAACGCCCAAGCAACCAAGCGTGCCAGCACGCTAGGCGATCAAACAACCGCCGCTCTCCGCGTCGAGGTCGTGTCGAGTAGACGCGCTATCTGACGCGCCGATCATCCTGGCCAGCTCTGTCCGATTGCGGAGACCGAGCTGAACATAGATCGACGACAGGTGGAACTCGACGGTCTTGATGCTGACGTTGAGGCCTTTCGCCACTTCCCGGTTCGTGTGCCCCTGAGCAACCAGTACCGCAACGTGCCGCTGTGGCGTGCTGAGGCAGTCAACCCCGTGTGGCGTTTCGCAACGCCTTGCGACCAGGGTCCGAATGTCAGCCGCCGACCGCACGCGCACCGGTTGGGCTTCCGTTAACAGCGCTGAAGTCATCGATCGTGTCGAAATGGCGTACTGCAAACTCGCTGAACACCGGGTTGTCGAGCACGGTCGCAATCAGGTCACTGCCGAGGTAGCCGTCTGCGGCGTCGCGGGTCTCGAAGATGTGAAACCCTCCAATCGTCGTGCCGTCGTTAATCCACGTCTTCATGATCAGCCCAGGAATAGTGGTGAGTGCTTGTGCGTAATCGCTGAACGGTGCATGAAGGGCGCCGAGGGGTGCCGAACTGGTGAATGTGATGAGCACTGCGTGCATGGCATCTCCTTAGATAGATGGTTGCATGGTGCACCGGTGTGGTTGTCGCCCGGTTGCCAAATGGTTGTCGCCCGAGCCGAGCGCCGGTCAAAGGGTGGGCAGCCGTCGCTTAGGCTCTACGTTCGTGCAGGCACTTCTGCTCGGCCCAGTCGAGGTGGTCGATGAATCTGCCAACCGAGTTGCTGTCAGTCCTTCCGTGTTGCGACTACTCGCTCGAATGGTTGTCGCCCGTGGCCGCGTCGTGTCCGACGACGAACTCGTCGATTCACTTTGGGAATCGCCGCCCCCGTCGGCCCGCAAGACACTTCACGGCTATGTCCACCGGCTGCGGCGCGTGATTGGATCCTCGAACGTCATTCGTGTTGGATCGGGGTATCGGCTCACGGCGATTTCCACCGATCTCGAAGATGTCGAGCGTTGGCGCAGCGAAGGCCGAGCGGCCGCATCGCATGGTCAGTACCAGGCTGCCGCCGCGTTGCTAGCGCAGGCGCGTGGCAGCTTCCGTGGACGGGCTGTTCCAGAACTCGTCGGCGTAACCGCTGAGGCCTTCCAACGAGAAACGATCGAGCTAGAGATCTGCGTGATCGAGGAACACGTCGACTATCAACTCGTCGGCGGTCACGGTGCTTCAGTCATCGCAGATCTCGAAGCCCTCGTGACGCGAGATCCAACACGGGAACGGGCATGGTGCCAACTCGTACAGGCGCTTGCTTCTCTGGGGCGCACGACCGACGCCCTGACAACGGTGGGTAGGGCACGAAGGGCCCTGATTCTTGAACTCGGGGTCAGTGCCGGGCCCCGGCTCGTCACACTCGAGCGCCAGCTACTCGACATCAACACCGATGAGCAGATCGCTGCCGTGAACGATCCGGCGCGCCTCGTTCTTCTGCCGCCGCCGCTGATGCCTCGGTCGGGCGAGGTAGCACTCGTCGGCCGATCTCGAGAGTGGGAGTTGCTGGAACGGCACTACGACTCACTCGCGCATCCGCGTTCGGTCGTGGTTGATGTTCTCGTTGGCGAAGCAGGTGTTGGCAAGACCAGGCTGGCCGCCGAGTTTGCGAGGGTCGCCCACGATCGAGGCGCACGAGTCTTGTTCGGACGCGCGAGTGATCTCACATCGGCCGCCTATCAGTCGTGGACCGAGGCTCTTGCCGAATGCGCAAGCGCTTCATCTCTGGTTGCCTCGCTCACCGCGCTTCACCCAACGTCCCAAACAGTGGGTACGCCGGCAGCGGATCGCTACGACCTGTTCGAGCGGATCGCAACGGTCGTCGAGAATCTCGCCATTGATCGACCCGTCGTGTTGGTGTTCGACGACCTTCACTGGGCCGCCCAGCCGACGTTGCAGGCCCTCGTTCATCTCATGCGCCGGGCGCGTCCCGTACGTTTGCTAGTCATCGCCACGGTCCGCGAGCCCGAATTCGGCGGAACCGAGGTGCTGGGATTGGTCGGCCCCGAGGAGGGCGCAACGATCATTCCTGTCGGTGGGCTCGACGTCGACGGGGTCCGCGAGTATCTCAGCGTCGCCGGCGAGCTGCCACAAGCGATCGACGCCCGGGCCGGCACCCTTCATCAACGCACCGGCGGGAACGCGTTCTTGCTCGGAGAAATGGTTCGTCACCCTCAGCCAGCGGGCACTGGAGGCCCCGACGACGATGTCGTCCCACCCAGCGTCCGAGACGCGATCACGGCGCGGGCGCGACGACTGCCGGAACCCTGCTTCGAGGTGATCCAAGCGGCTGCCGTCATCGGGCTCGAGTTCGATCTAGATGTCCTGTGCGGAGCGCTCGGTCGTCCGTTGCCGGATCTCGTCGACAGCCTCGACGCCGCGGTCGCGGCCCAGCTGATTGTCGAGGTCCCGACTCGGCGATTCTCGTACTCGTTCCGGCATGCCCTGATTGCCGACGCAGTGTTTACAACACTGTCGAGAGCGCGGCGCTCGCGGCTCCACGAAGCGATCGCTGTTTCGTTCGATCAGTTGCGCCCCGAGCGAACGCTGGATGTCGTCGGCGCTCTCGCCCGACATTGGTTGGAGAGCCTTAATCGGAGCGGGCGTGTCACCGGCGCGTCCTACGCCGAATTGGCCGGGGATATGTGCGTTGCCACCTTCGCCTATGACGATGCCTGCCGGTGGTATCAACGCTCGCTTGACGCCGCCGACACCGACGCAGCTGGAGATCTACGGTGCCGCCGCGAACTCGCGTTGGCGAGGGCCGCAACCTTCGCTGGAGATCAGACGCTGGCCCGACAAGCAGCAACGAGTGCCTGGAAGTCGGCGCGGTCGCGCGATCGCAGCTCAGAAATCGCCGCTGCCCTTCTCTACTCAGGTGAGCCAGAGTTGAACGTTGTAGGTGATGAGCCCGGGCCCGTGATGCTGCGAGCGACGCTCGAGGTTGTTGGTCGCGAGGGCGCAGACGGAGCGCGACTCATGGCGCGTCTGGGCTCGGCGCTCTCATACGGAGACCAGCATGCACAGGCAGAAGACCTCGCGGTCGAAGCGTTGTCAGCAGCGCGCGAATCGGGAGACCTCGCTGCGTTGAGCTACGCGATTAGGTGCCGCCTACGTGGCTGGTTCGAGCCCGCGGAAGTCCTCGAACGGATCGCGCTATCGGAGGAACTCACCGACCTCGGTATTGCGCTCAATGATCCGGTAACCGAGGCATGGGGATGGCGGTGGCAAGGCGTCACACGATACGACCTTGGCGACGCCGCCACGATTGAACACACCCTCGCGCGGTTGGACGAACTGGGCGAACGGCTGCACCTTCCAAACCACCAATGGGGAGCCCGCATCCGGCTTGCCGCGCTCCGGGTTTTCCAGGGGAGATTCGTTGAAGCGAACGAACTCATCGCCGATGCCTACGAACGAGGAGCGCAACTCGATAACCACATAGCAGCCTCTGTGACGCGGGAGGTCTCCGAGATCCTCAAATGGTTGTCCGGTTCGGCCGTGCCCCCACCGCCTGGGTGGCGCGAGTCAACGGGCAGGGCATTTTGGTACTCCGTCGAATCGCTCAACTTGGTGCCCGATCGCGCCGACCACTTCGAATTCGACATCTCTCGAATGGCGGAAGTGTTCCTCGTCGCCATCGCGGTGCGCTCGACGCCGCATCTGAAAGCTGCGTCGGTGGCGTACCCGTACGCACTGCGTGATGCTGAGCGCGTCGCCACAATCGCGCCCGGGACAATGATGTGCGGCTCGATGCATCTCTACGCCGGAATCCTTGCCGAGCAAGCAATGGGCATCGGGCCGGCTATTGACCATCTCCGCGAAGCGGTCACTTCGAACGAGCGGATCGGGTCACCGCCGTTTACTGCGCTATCGCTCACTGAACTCGCTCGCCTGCTCGGGCCGACCCGCAGGGGCATCCAGGCCGCGGCTCAAGCCCGCGACATAGCGACAGCCTTGTCCGCACCGGGACTCGCTATCCACCCACGCGGTCAGTTTTTGCCCGCAAGCGCGCTGCTCGGCGGCAGCGGCCGGACCCGTTCAGCCACGTAGCCAGGGCACGACGCCATCGACCTTGTGTCGCAAGCGCTCGCAGTGTCCCTATTCACCGCCGAAGCCGCCGAGATCCCCTGACAGATTGCTGTCGACAGAGCGCTAGTTGCGCACCATGGTGGCTTTGGCGTCTTCGTCGCGGACGAGGAGCGAGAGTCCGGCGGCCAGGAAGGTGAGCAGGGTGGCGGCGAAGAACGTCCAGTGGAATGCCGTGGTGTACTTGTGCACCAACTCGGGCGCCACGACCGAGCGCCCAAACTTCTGGGGAATGGTGGACGCCAACACCGTCGACAAAACGGCAACACCGACGGCTCCGGCCAGTTGTCGCTGCGTGGAAAAGATCGCACTGGCCCGACCGGTGGCCTCCGGCGAGATCTTGGCGTATGACGCAGCTTGCAGCGGGATGAACGCGAAGGCAAGAAAGAGTCCGCGTACGAACATCAACCCGCGGATCGTCCAGTGGTTGGTACCAATGGTGATGAACATGAACCCGATCGAGAACGCGCCCATACCGACGAAGGCCATGAACAGCATCTTGCGCGGCCCAATCCTCGGGTACCACTTGCCCGCGAATCGTGAGGTGATGAGCGCGCCGATCGCTTGCGGGAATGTCGTGAGGCCACTCTCAAGCGCCGTGTAGCCGCCGACGCGTTGGAGGAACTGCGGAAGGACAAACACCGTGCCTAAAAACGCCATGGTGTAGGCGAAGCTCACCGCATTGGTGACGGCGAAGAGGCGGTCCTTCAACAGGCGCAGATCGAGCATTGGCTTGGGCGTGCGATATGACCACCACCACAGTCCCACCAGACTCACTACGCCAACGATGCCGACGGTGATGATGCGTGCGCTGAGCCAGCCTTCCTCAGCCCCCCGCTCGAAGAAGTAGACTACGGCTGGAAAGCCAAGGGCGGCGAGGACGACGCCGGGAACGTCGAGCGGCCGCCGGGTGCTGTCGTCATCCTTCTTCAAACCGAACACCGCAACTGCAAGCGCAATCATCCCAATCGGTATGTTGACGCGAAAGATCCAGCGCCACCCGACAGTGTCGGTGAGCCAGCCGCCGAGCACCGGGCCCGATGCGGGCGCCAGCACGGTAGGTATTGCCAAGATCGAAGAAGCCCGCGCTCGTCGCTCGGGTGGGAACGCCCGGAAGAGCAGCGTGATGCCGGTTGGGGTGAGCATGCCACCGCCGACGCCCTGCAGAATGCGGAAAACAATGAGCTGGCTGATCGATGTTGCTTCACTGCACAGGTACGACGCCAGCACGAACATGAAGAGCGCGAAAATGAAGGTGCGTCGCGTGCCGAAGCGGTCGCCAACCCAGCCCGAAATCGGAATCCAAATGGCCAGACTGAGTGAGTAGCCAAGCACGATCCAGGTGGTGGATGGCAGCGAAGCGTTCAGGTCCTTCGAGATTTTGAACAACGAGACGTTCACGATCGTGACATCAAGAATGTCCATGAAGACCGCCAACACGAATGCCGCAGCGACAACCCACGCATACGGCAGGTGCCGCAGCTTGTGGAGAAGGCCGGGCTGCGGTGGCGTTTCAATCATGGGGGACCAAACGTACAGGCTGGCCACCGCTCTACCGGGGTGGAGGAACGGCCTTATCGCTTACCCAGTTGCCATGAAAGCCGAACGGCACCCGTTGTGGAAGCGTCACCTGGGCGACGTAGCCACGACCGAAATCCTGCGCGTCCCACACGGCAAGTTCGGCCTTGTCGTGCGCAAGGTCGTGAACAAAGGTCATCAGCCACCCGTCGTCTTCGTCCGTGCTACCGGGTCGGCCGATGAAGACTGCTTCGCCTGCCGCCCGACCGACACCGTGGTCGAACACCTCACGTTTGCCCGTGTGCAGATCATGCTTCAGCGTGGTCCACCCAGCCTTCGGATCATCGAACACCGGTGACGTGCAGTAGCCGTAGCGATACGGCTTGCCGCTCAAGCTGCCACGATGCCGAGGAAACTCATTGGCCGTCTCATCGATCACCGTGGTGCTTGACGTGCGAGCGACCGGATCAATCACCCATCGTTCCAAACGCGGCAGCGAATCACCGAACGGGCCGAGGATGTCGCCGTCGAATATCCTTTCGTAGGTGCAGATATCGATGACGACGTTGCCGTCGGGTGTGTCGTAGGCGTTCATGGGATGAAACAACGCGCACAGCGGCACGTCGACCCACACGATGTCTTTGGCCTCGCCCTCGCGGAAGAAAAGGCCAACGCGGTTGCCGTAATCGGGCTGCCAGCGGAACGGGAAGCGTCCGGCGAAGGCCAGATCGAAATCGACGATGACCGGCTGATCGAACACGACGGCGTAACGGTTGGTGAGCGAGATGTCGTGAATCATGGTCATGCCCGGCAGCGGGATATCCACGGTGCGACGAACTCGACCATCGGTGCCGACGACGACATACTGCACGTGGTCCATCCACTCAGCCCATGAATACGTCATGGCGTGCATCTCGCCCGTGTCCGGGTCAACTTTCGGATGGGCGCTGAACGCGCCGGGCAGCGTGCCGTAGAAGTCGTTGCGGCAAACCGTGTCGAGATCGTAGGTCATCTCCACCGGGCTGATACCGGCTTCCACCATGGCCCATGTCGTGCCGTTGAAACCACCGACGTTGGTGTTCGCGCCGAGGCCGGACGATCGAGAACTTGGCCCTGCGATGTCCTCTTGCCCTCGGGAGGTTTGGACATTCTTCGAACCGACGTAGCGGTTGCGGTACCAGTCGGCCTTGCCCCCATTCAGCCGAACGCCGTGCACCATGCCATCACCCATGAACCAGTGATGGGTGAGTTGATCCACCTCGGCAATCGGGTTCGGCCCATTGCGCAGATAGCGCCCGTTCAACTCCGGCGGCAGCGTGCCGATCACCCGGAGATCAAGCGCCGTCACCTCTTGCGTAACCGGCCCGTAGTTGTCCTGCAGATAGTGGTTCGCCATAACGGCCTCCTCTGTCGTGAACGCAGGGTAACACTGTTACCAATGAGGGGGTACGGCATCCATCGCTCGACGTTTGAGTGGTGACGACTTAGTGTGCACGTTGTGAAGAAAGTGGCTGATGAACCCGTAACCCCGCGCCAATCGGCTCGCGCTCCGGGGCCGACGTTGCGTGAGCAGCTCCTTGCCGACCCGGTCCCGCCGCCGTGGCCGCTCTTGGAGGAATCACCGGCCTTTCTTGGTGATGAAGATGTGCCGTTCACGAACTACACGTCGGCCACGTACGCGCAGGCCGAGTTCGATCACCTGTGGTCCAAGACTTGGCAGTGGGCGTGCCACGTGGACCACATTGCCGAGCAGGGCGACTACTACGTCTATGAGGTCGGCCCGCATTCGGCGCTCATCGTGCGCACGGCCGACGGTTCGATCAAGGCCTACTACAACGCGTGTATGCACCGCGGAACGCAACTGCGCACCCCCGGCACCTGCGGCTTTGCCAACCAGCTGAAGTGTCCGTTCCACGGGTGGACGTGGTCACTCAACGGTGATCTCGTGGAGGTGCCCGACCGATGGGACTTCCCTCATGTCGGTGATGATTCGCATCGTCTTCCGCAACTGCTCGTCGAGGTGTTCGCCGGGTTCGTGTGGGTGAACTTCGACCAGAACGCGGCACCATTGTCGGAGTATCTCGGCGTGCTTACCGCGCACTTTGCCGAGTTCGACATTGAGCAGCGCTACATCGAGACTCATGTTCGCAAGCACTTGCCGTGTAACTGGAAGGCCGCGGTCGAGGCGTTCCTTGAGGCCTACCACGTGCGTGAGACCCACGCCTCTGGTCAGCTGGGCGACGAGGTCACCACGCAGTACGACATCTTTCCCCCAAACATCAGCCGCTTCATTCACACGTCGGGCCTCGACAGCCCGCGACGACCGACGCCTCGCACCGAGCAGCAGATGCTGGCGCACCTCACGCGAAACCTTCGCCACGGGATGGAGCCACTCGTGCTGCCCGAGGGCACGCGCGCCCGAGACTTCTATGCGACGTATGTGCAGCAAGAGATGGGGAAGGCCTACGGCCATGATTTCTCGCACATGAGCCAGTCGCTGACGCTCGATTCGATCGAGTATTTCTGTTTCCCGAACGCTTGCCTGTTTCCGGGCCTGTCACTGTCGATGGTGTACCGCTTTCGTCCCGACCCGGTTGATCATAACGTCAGCTTCTTCGACCTGCTCATCTTGCGACCGCGACCCGCCGGCGGTGACGCACCGCTGCCGCCAGCCGTAATCGAGCTTGACATCAACGATAGCTATTCCCTCGCTGTTGGTCTCGGAGGATTGGGGCGCGTCTACGATCAGGACACGGCCAACATGGCGGCCCAGACGCGTGGGTTCCGGTCGAGCCGCAAGCGGGGTCAGACGCTCGGCAACTATCAGGAGATCCGGGCTCGTCATCTGCAGCAGCGCGTACGTGAGTGCCTGCTCGCTGGCGGCTACCAGCCCGAGGACTAGTGGAAGAACGGATCAGGCGTGCCAGCGCGACCGCTTGGCATGTACGGGCCTGACATCTTGTCGCCCATTTGCTCGACGCTCGACCAATCGTTGCGCAGGGAGCGATGCACGATGCGCCAGTCTCCATCACGATTCTCAAACCGGTCGATGTAGCGCCCGGTGAAGGTGTACATGGTCCTTCCGGTGTCGTGCTCGGCAACGTGGGTGGCCAGCACGTAGGACTCTGCCAGTGCCGAGTCGCCATCGACATTCACCGTGATGTTGCTCAGCCGGTGCTGGGTTGCTACAAATTGTCGGGCGAGCGATTCGAGGACGTAGGGCACAAAGGCTTCGATCGTAAACGGCTCGGCTCCGTAGTCGTCCAGCACGGCGCCGGGATGGAAGGCTGCCTCGATCGACGGGGCGTGCAGGCGGTCGATGCCGCGGCAGTAACTGCGGAGGGAATCTTCGATGCGGGCGCGACTTTCGAGCTCGTTCATTTCGGCGACGCTAGCGGTTCGGCGGTGCTCCCTCTACGCTTGCACGATGTTGGGAACACCAATTGAGCTCGGTGACATGAGTGGTCTGCGTGACGGTCAGATGCGCGTGTTCGCCGACATCGGCAGCAACGGCATCATCGTGTGCCGAGTCGCAGGCCAGTTGCATGCACTGGAAGACAACTGCTCGCACCGCGACGCCCGCCTGTCTGAAGGTCGGCTTCGAGGTTCAGTCATCACCTGCCCGCTGCACGGTGCTCAGTTCAATGTTTGTGACGGCCAGCACCAAGGCCCGCCCGCATCGCTCCCGGTGGCGTCCTTC
>JANMCE010000012.1:0-17578 GCA_031360915.1 Actinomycetes bacterium
GACGCACAAGATCGGTGACATCGGCGCGGGCGTAAAAGTCGTTCGTTCCTGCCGACTGGAGTGACGTGCGCACGAAGGCGGGGCCGACGGCGGGGGTCGACAACCACGCAACCGCCAGTCCGTCGGGGGTCAAACTGCTGCCGTCCATCGACGCCGCTCCCCACACCAGATACGCCTCCGAGACGGTCGCACCGCTGGCGAGTTGCAGGGTCGCCGAGGATGACGCAGTTGTGCCGGCGACCTTTCCCGCGAGGGTATTCGTCGGCGTCATGACCGCGCTGACGTTGTCACCACTGACCATCGCCGACGCACAGGCTGGTGCGGCCTGGTCGCACGCCAGCAAGGTGTTGCCGGTCATGGCGAGTCCGCCACGCAGGGTGCGAGCCGTCAAGGTGGCGAGACCCTTCCCGGCGATGGTCGACGGGAACGGCAACTGTGCGGTGTCGGAGTTCGGGTCGGTATCAGTGGCGCCGGTCGCCTCGTCGTGCACCGCGAATTGCAGCGGCTTGGGGGTGAGGAGCCCGGGCTTGTTTGACGACGCAAGCGGTCGATCGGATTGGAGCACGATGTCTTCGCTGAGCTTGCCCCGCAGCGCGAACGAGGTGGATGACCCGCTGGGAATGACCGGCCCGTCGCAGGTGAGGCCGGTGCTGGTCCTGGCGCACAACCAGGCTGGTTCGAGCGAGACGACTTCGGTGTATTCGGAGGGCACCACAACTCCGACCCTGGGTGCCAGGACAGCGTGCGGCCCGGCGTTGCTTAACGTGACCGACACGAACGTCGCGCGGTTCGCGACGGGCGGGCCGACATACGCACCCTGCACCCGAAGGTCGATGAACCGGGCTGTTGGCATGGTCGTCGTGGTCGTGGCGGCGATGGTCGTGGTGGTCGTGGCCTCAACGGTTGTGGTTGGCTCCGGTTCGGTCGTGCTGGTGGTCGCAATCGTGATCACACGCGGTGCGGCGGACGAGGTTGTGGCAATCGCCGTCGTGGTTGGTGTGACGGTGGTGGTCGTGGGCGCCAATGTGGTCCCTGGCGCCGATGTGGTTGTGGGCGCTGCCGCTGGGCGGGGTGCGGTGGTGGAGGCGGTGATTGCCGCTGCTAACACGACCGCCGACGCCGACGGCTTGTGTCGGTTGTTGTTGAAGGCGGCGACGGAACCGACAACGGTGACGAGGGCGACCGAAAAACCGACCCAGAGGGCCAGGGGCCGCTTCATTCGTGTCCGCCAGATACCCATCAAGGCGGCAACTTATCGGTTTCCAGACGGGGCAGGGGTTGGAAGCCGTTAAGACTTGCTCGGCTTCGCTTCAGCGCTCAGACCCGCTTGCCTTCGGCTCGGCGTCGTCGGAGAAACTCGTGCGCTTTCCAGGCACTCCAGGCGATGCCGTAATCCGGCAACGTGGGGTCGATGTCGGACCAAGTGGCGGGAGACAAGTTGTAGACGTCCTCCGGAAAAGCTTCCACCACGAACGGTTCGCGAACAACACCGGGAACACCGGCCGCGGAGAGAACCCGTGTGGGGTACCGGGTGGCGGTCCGCAGGACCGCGAGCGGGTTTGATCGTTGTTGATCGAGATCGGTCTCCAGCAGCCGGCGCATGCGAGCGCCGATCTCTCTGCGTGCCTCTTCACCCGCCGCCGACGCCTCGAGGTCGAGGTCGGTTCGAAAGCGATGCACACTGCGCACTACCCAGCCGGGCAGGACCCGGTCGACCGCGGCCGAAAGCTCGGCGCCGTAGTCGACCGAGTCAGCTTCCATTCAGATTTCCCGATCGCAATCCGTCAAGGTCGACCGTGACATAGCGATACCCCACCGCATGCACCGCCGCCGTCACGCTGACATGCTGGTCGATCAGGCGAGACAGATCGCTACTCGGCACTTCGATACGAGCGGTGTCGCCGTAATGACGCACCCGCAGGTCCACGAACCCAAGCGCGTGCAGCGCCGCCTCGGCTCGCTCCACCTGGGTGAGCAATGAGACCGATACCGGCGTACCGTACGGCAGGCGCGACGCAAGGCAGGGGGCGGCCGGCTTGTCCCACGTGCGCAGCCCAAGCTCGGCCGAGACACGACGCACATCGGCCTTGGTGAAGCCCGATTCCACCAAGGGAAATCGGGCACCCCGCTGCGCTGCAGCTTGTTGGCCGGGGCGGTGATCGCCTAGGTCATCCACGTTGACGCCCAGCACGACCACCGATGTGCCGGCGACGGCCAAAACCGGCTCAAGCGCATCCATCAGCGCCGATTTGCAGTGGAAACACCGGTCGCGATCATTCAGACGGTAGGCCGCGTTTTCCATCTCGCTGGTCGCTACTGTCGAAAAACGCAGGCCCCATTCAGCCGCCAGGTCCGCGCAATCCTGCGCCTCTCGGCCGGCAAGCGACGGCGAAACCGCGGTCACGACATGGCAGTGATCGGACCCGAGGGTGTCGTTGGCGACGGCAGCAAGGAACGAGGAGTCGGTGCCGCCGGAGAACGCTACGACGACGTCTTCGAGGTCACGCAGGATCGCTCGGAGATCGTAGAGTGAGGCGGTCACGCCGAGATGACCTCAAGGCGAATGCGTTTGTTGCCTTTGCCCTTGTTCTCGGTCTTCAATACGCGGATCCGGCCGACCTCACCGGTCGAGCGTACGTGAGTTCCGCCGTCGGCTTGCCGGTCGAGCCCAACGATGTCGACGACGCGTATTTGCTTCACCGAATCAGGGATGAGGTTCGCCTTGGTGCGAATAAGATCCTGATCCTCGACGGCGGTCTCACGCGGAAGGAAGTGCACTTCGATGGCGCGGTTCGCGGCCAGTTGCTGGTTAACCAGTTCTTCGATGTTGGTGGCGAATCCTTCGGGCAACGGGTCGAACTCGAAGTCCATGCGTGCCGTAAGTTCCTGCATGTTGCCGCCGGTGACGGGCACCTGCCATTCGTTCCAGATCACGCCGCACAGCACGTGCAGCGCAGTGTGGGTGCGCATGAGTGCGTGACGACGTTTCCACTCGATCGTTCCCGTCACGGTTTCTCCCAGGACGGGACGCGGGCCGCCTTCAACTTTGTGCCAGACGACGTCGCCTTCTTTGTTGACATCGACCACCGACAAGCCGGCCAACCGACCGGTGTCATGAGGCTGACCACCGCCTGTCGGATAGAAGGCGGTGGCGTCGAGCCGAATCTCATCGCCGCGTAACTCAAGGACCGTACCGGAGAATCCGGTCAGGTAAGCGTCGCGTAGATACAACAACTCGGTGGGCACAGGAGAGAATGATGGTCTGTCGGACCTACACTCAACAAGATGGGACGGCGAGTCGGCAATGGAATATGGCTAGCGGCCGCGCTCGTAGTCGCCTCCTGCAGCAACGTCGAGCCCCGGACAGGGACGACAACCACGCCCATTACCGTGCTCAAACCCAGGGTCGCTGCCGACGACGGATTGTTGCGAATTGGCGTGCTTTTGCCCACAACAGGGCCGGGAGCAGCACTTTCAGCGCCACTTTTGAAGGCCATCGAGTTGGCCAAAAATGAGATCAACCAGGCTGGCGGCGTCTTCAATCAACCGATCGATGTCATCCAGTTCGATGAGGGCAGTGATGTGGCCTCTGCGTCCGCTTCACTCGAACAACTTTTTGTGGAAGGAAGGGTGGACGCAGTAATCGGACCGGCATCCTCGCGCGTCGCGCTCGGGTTGCGAGACCGGCTCGCCGCCAGTCAGATGCCCACCTGTTCGCCGGTCGCGACGGCCGACGCGCTCTCTGATGTCGCCGATGGCGGCTACTTCTTCCGCACCATTCCCAGTGACAGCCTCCAAGCAAAAGCCATGGCCTCGGTCATCGACCTCACCGGCGGGAAGACCACCTCGATTGTGTATCCCGACGACTCGTACGGCGCGGCGTTTCATGAGGGGCTGCGCAGCGACCTCGCCCGGCAGGGGGTCACCGTGCTCAACTCGTTTCCGTATGATCCGACGGCCAAGCTCTTCAAAGACGTGTCAGCGCGCGTCTTCGCGGGTACGCACCCCGACTCTGTTGCAGTCATCGGTGCCGGTGAGCCCGGCGCCAAGGTTTTGGCAGCCCTGCGTTCGAACGGTGACACCGAAACAAAAATCGTTGTGAACGACGGTCTGCGCGGCGTCGGCGCGTCATCGTCGCGACCCGACGCAAATCCGAGATGGCTCGACGGCGTCGAGGGCGTGGCGCCTCTCTCACGTCCTGGTACTAATGCCTGGTTGAAGAGCTATGCGGCCGGCGCCGGCGGCGTGGCCGATACCTACGCGGCGTATGCCTACGACTGCGTCAACCTGATCGCGCTGGCGGTGTTGTCGATAGCGAGCGATGTCCCCTCCCGATTGGCGAGCGCCATACTGACCGTTAGCCGCGGCGGTGCCGAATGCAGTTCGTTCAAAGAGTGCGCTGCTGCCGTTGGAGAAAAACGGAACATCGACCTGGTCGGAGCGTCGGGCTCACTCGATCTCACCGACGCCGGCGACGTGAGCACTGGCCTGTTTGACAACTTTATGTTCGATGCCGACGGCAAGGACGTTCTCCTGCCCCTGCCCATTTCACCGCGTTAGAGCGACGCGACCAGTTCCTCGATCGGCGTCACCATGCCGACATAAAACGGTCCGAACTCAGCAAAGATCGACGAGGCCCGATCGAAACGCATCGTGTACACGACTTCCTTCAGGTCGTCGGGGTACTGCCCGAACAAGGTCACGCCCCACTCGTAGTCGTCAAGACCGGCTGACGCCGAGATGAGTTGCACGATGCGTCCGGCGAACTTTCGTCCGGATGTGCCGTGCTCATGCATGAGTTCCTTGCGTTCATCGAAGGGCAACGTGAACCAGTTGGCACCGACCTCACGCTTCTTCGACATCGGGTAAAAGCAGAACGCCGACTTGCCTTCTGGCGGCAGTACGGGTTCAAGGCGCGGCTTCAGCATTTCCATCGGCATGCCCGCAGCGTATTCGCTGACCTCAGTCATGGAGGCGTAGCTGTCCACCACCTCGTAGCCCGCGTGCTGCACGGCAGTCTGCAGGCGACGCAGCTCGCGCAGATCAGGTCCCACGATCATGACGCACAGATCAGCCTTGTGTCCGAGCATCGACGCCGTGACTACCTGATGACCAGTGGCCTGCGTTGCCTTGACCGCAGCCACCAACGCCTCACCATCGGCGAACGGCGTTGGTTTACAGAAGAGGTGGAGCACGCCCCACCCAACCTTTGGCGTCACAGCTTCGCTGGTCATGCCAACCAGCCTACGCCACTATCTGGAGGGCGGAACAGGCGGCAGGGGCGGAACCGACCACGATGGCGGAGGCGGAGGTAACAGCCCGACAGGCGGCAAGGGCGGGAGCGTGAGTACTGCGTGCGGAAGCATGGCGTTGTGCGCCTCCTGCGCGGTCTGATGGAACCGATGGAGCGCGTCCCGATTGATGGCATTGTGGTACCACGCGCCGTCGAGCGTGATACCCATCGTGCCTTGTTCTATCGCGGTGATGTCGTCACCGGTGATCGTGCGTCGGCTCACGAGCGCGTGGGCGATGGCGAGGACGAACCATTCGTTGTCTTTCAGGAGGGCCGCCGCCCGCTGGTACAGCACCCGCAAATACTGTTCGACTTTCTCATCAGAGTCGTTCATGCGCTTCGGTCCGTGCCCGTCGAAACTGCCCGACCGCGAGGCGATGGTGTCGCCCATTCCCGCTCGGTTAAGCATGGCCGTCACCATCATGGTGGACGCGTGAAGATCGCCGCCGACGCCCTGCGAGTTGTCATTCCCGAAGAACAGACGCTCACCGGCGAGAGACGCGACTGCGCAGATGACGTCGTGCTCCATCTCAGATTTCCACGAGAAGTCTCGCTCCTCCACGGGCACCCACGACACGAACCCGCCGACCGACCCACGCTTTTCGATGGTGGCGACGTCAATAGAGTCGCGTTTTCGCAGCCGGTACGTCGCCACTGCGTGGCACGCCTCGTGCACGGCAGTTTCATACTGTTCGAGTTGCGTGGCCGCGGTGCCGTCGGGCACGCCGTGCATCTTGAAGACACGAGCCTCAATGATGTCGGACCAACTCACGAAGTCACGACCACGCCGCATCGCTGCGATGAGCGCTTCGTTCACGATGTCCTTTACCGCAGCACCAGAGAGGCGGGGCGACATCGTGGCCAGACGTTCAATCTGATCGGGTGTGACCTCGTGACGCACCTTTTTGAGATATCCCTCGAAGGTCTTGATGCGGCCCTCGAGCAGTGGATAGTTCACGTGGTACTTGCGATCGACGCGTCCCGGCCGCAAGAGCGCGGGGTCAAGGGAGTCGGGCATGTTGGTGGCCATGACGGTGAGAATGCGGTACTTCGGTGGTCGCTGCGGGGGCATGCTGAGAAACGTCCGCATCCAGCGCCAGATGCCGCTCTTGGGCTTCTTAAGCCCGGACATTTCGGCCAGCACTGCCTGCAGGCTCCCGTCCATCGCTCCGCCCATACCCATGCCACCAATGACGTTGAAACGCCCACCTCGTCGTGCCGTTGTCTCTGCCTCGGCGCGTCCAGCGCCAAGCTCGGCCAGCATGCGATGCGTTGCCCCCGATGCGTAGTGGAGTCCATTGCAAGGATGTTCAGCCAAGGTGAACTCGTTCGATTTCTGTCCGTCCGCTACGGCCCCGCCGCGATTGCCGAGCGTGTCGGCTTCATCAAAGAATACGATGACACCGCCGTAACGGAGCGAAAGCTTGCGTAGCTTTTTGTAGAGCGCCTTCACTTTCATTACGCCAACGCCGACGAACATTGCCTTGAACGAACCCGGGTCCACGAAGACGAACGGCTTGGATGTCTCCCCGGCAACCGCTTCCGCGATCAGCGTCTTGCCAGTACCTGGAGGGCCATAAAGCAAGATGCCGCCTGGCACATGACCACCGCGCTGTTCGATCTCTTCAGGCTTGTCGAGGAAGATGATGTTTTCGCGAATCTTTTCGAGCACCTTGTCTTGGCCCCACACGTCGGAAAACCGTGTCTTGATGTCCTCGGGCATGTAGGTCTCTACGCCGCCGCGGGACATGAACCAGAAGATGGCCACGAACTGCAGCACGCCGATACCCATCACGAAGAACAGCTGAAAGAACCAGGGTTGCTGCGAGCCAAACGGGTTGTAGAAAAACCGACGCGGCGCCTCGCTGACACCCTGCAGGAATGACACGCCCCACAGCGACGAAAATGCGCCGATCACCACCACGAACCAGAACGACCGCTTCACCATGCGAGCCAAACGGAACCGCAGCCACGGATTGCGCTTGGACCAGAACCGATCCCAGCCGCCCCAGACTTTCTCCACCCAGAACTGGTGGTACTTCCCGTTCTTTTCGCTGATGACGTAGTGAATCTGACGCACGATCTCGAACCCAGCGATGGCGAACACCCACCACTTCCCCCGGAACGCTTCCCGGATCGAGTCACCCCAGCCGATGATGGGGTTGCTACTGTGTTTGAGCAGCGCGCCAAACCCGACCCAGATGCTCAACAGCAGCAGTACTTTGATTCGGTCGTAGGCCAGCAACTTGCGGCGAGGCTTCGCCTCGGTCACTTTTAGCGGCTCGTGAACGATGCCCACGTGATCGGGAGGAATAGGGATCATGATCGGTTCACCGTCCAGGAATCGGCGACCGTATCGATCACCTTTCGATTATCGAGATAGCACTGCGCAGAGCAAAGGGTGCGAAGGATGTAGAACCGCTTGTTGGTCGGGTCTACAAGGGTGGCGGCGTCGACGGTATGGAACTTGGACGGATCGTCTGCGTTCGGGACGTTCACCGCCATGCGTGTGCCCGTCACGCCCTTTGGAAAGGTGATTCGAAGATCGGACTTGCCAGAAAAGTCGACCACTTCCCACTTCGGCGGTGTGCCCGGGTCCTGCAACAACGGGTCGAAGCCGCTGAAGGCAATCGAGCGAACCTTGGAGAGCGACATCTGATCGTTGGTGCCGTCGCTGAGCGCCCATACCTGCACGTCGGTAACCGGGTGCTCGGGCGAGTCACTCGTCAGGTTATCGGTGGTGGACTGGACAGCCGCGTCGTACGCGTAGTGCCAAATCCGCAGCGCGCCCTCAGGCATCGACGTCGCCCGACCGTCTTTGTCGGTGTCGGTCAGCTTGTATTGCTTCCAGTCCTTCGGAACCTTGAGGTACAGATTCTCGGTCGTGTTTGACACGTACCGATACTGCGACCCACCGCACGCCGCCAACAGAATCGCAGCCGCGACCACAAAACCAATGGACCTCAGCCTCTTGGCTGACATTCGCTTACCCACCATGTTGCCGCTCCCCGAACTCAACGACCTGCCGAATAGTAACGGTTTCTATGGACTACGGCGCAGGCAGGACTGTTGGATCTGTTACAACAGTGGAAACGGTGCGAACAGGCCGTATCGTCCACGCTTGTGACTGATACTGCCGCAACAAGTTTGCGTATTGATCTGCCTCGAGCCCAAGCCGCCGTACGTGAGCTCCTCATCGCCGTCGGCGAGGACCCCAATCGTGAGGGTCTGCAGGACACACCCCGCCGGGTGGCCGAAATGTGGACCGAACTGCTCGAGGGTATGAACGAAAATCCGGCTGAGCACCTTCGCCGCACGTTTGACATCGACCATGACGAGGTCGTGTTGGTGCGCGACATTCCCTTTTCATCCATGTGCGAGCACCATCTGCTTCCGTTCCGTGGCGTCGCCCATATCGCATACCTTCCCGGAACTACCGGCCGTTTCACCGGTCTCTCAAAGCTGGCCCGACTGGTCGACGGATACGCGAAACGGCTCCAGGTGCAAGAGCAGCTGACCAGCCAGATCGCCAGCGCGCTTGAAACCGAACTCGAACCGGTCGGCGTCTTTGTGATGGTTGAATCCGAACACTTCTGCATGGCCATCCGAGGCGTGAAAAAGCCCGGCACCATGACCGTCACCACCGCCGCTCGCGGCCTGTACCGCGTAGACAAATCAGCCCGAGCCGAAGTCGCCGCCCTCATCCGCCAGTAGCCCACCAACTTGCAGGCTTTGGCCCTCCAACCTCGACGTTTGGCACGCGACAGCCATCGGAAAATGCCAAGTTGGAGGGTGGCGAGGGCGAAGTTGGTGGGTCAGCGCTACCAAGGTGAGTAAATGTTCAGCCGGTCGCCGCGCGGAAAGCCCACCAGCACGAGACCGGCCGAGCGAGCTGCCTCGACGGCCAGTGACGACGGTGCGCTGACCGAAATCATGGCACTGAAACCTGCGGCCCACGCCTTTTGCACCAGCTCGAAACTGGCGCGGCCCGACACGTACAGCGCCAGGGACGATGCGGGCAGTTGGCCGTCGAGCAGCAGGCGACCCACCACCTTGTCGACGGCATTGTGACGTCCGATGTCTTCGCGCACGACCAGTACGTTGCCCTCGTGATCGACCGCAGCCGCACCGTGCACGGCGCCCGTTGCCGCGAACAAGGTCTGCAGAGGCTGCACCCTTTCCGGAATGGCGGCCAGTGCTTCCACATCGAATGCCGTCACATTGGCGAGCGGCGCGAGGCGGGCCGACAGATCGGTGAGCGAGTCGGTGCCGCAGAGTCCACATGAACTCGTGGTGGTCGAGAGCCGTTCCGTCGGAACCGGCGCCCGGCCACCGGTCTCGACCGTGACGACGTTGAAATAGGTCTCCATCGCCGGACCGTCCGCGCAGTAGCGCACACCGATCACCAGCGCTCCCCCGAGCAGCCCATCGCTGTGGCAGAACCCGACCGCCAGCTCGTAGTCGTGACCGGGCGTGCGCATGGTGGTGGTCACGCGATACCCGTCGAGCCGGATCTCCATAGGCTCTTCGACCGCCAACTCATCGGGCACCCGCCTGGTCGTCCCCGCTGCCGTTCGCCTTACCAGCACTGTCTGACTTCTCGCACGCGCCACGGCCATGTCACAACCTTGCCGGATTGCGCGGCCCAATGCGAGGTTCCCTTCTGACAATCGGCTGCGAGTCACCTGCTGTAGCCTGCCGGGGTGGCCGACCAACAGCGCTTTGAAGAGCAGGCAATGGAATACGCGCCTGCCCTCTACTCGGCCGCGATGCGCCTGACCTACAATTCCGCCGACGCCGAGGACCTGGTGCAGGAGACGTACCTCAAGGCCTACCGTAGCTTTCGCACCTTTGAAGAGGGCACCAACCTGCGGGCGTGGCTGTACCGCATCCTCACCAACACCTTCATCAATAACTATCGAGCCAAGCAGCGTCGCCCCGAGCAGGACGACATTGCCGATGTCGAGGACATGTACATGTACAAGAACCTCGGCTCGCTCGAGATCGCCCTCGCAGGCCGTTCGGCCGAGGACAACCTGCTCGAGCGCATCACCGATGACGAGGTCAAACAGGCCATGGCCGCCATCCCTGAAACCTTCCGTATCCCGGTCTATTTGGCCGACGTCGAAGAGTTTTCGTACAAAGAGATCGCCGATATGCTCGACGTGCCGATTGGCACAGTGATGTCCCGACTCCACCGGGGAAGAAAAGCGCTGCACAAATTGTTGTTCGATTACGCGACCGAACATGGGCTGGTGCCCGCCGACCGAGAAACCGAGCCTGCGAACCATGGCTGACTGTGAAGACACACTCCGAGAACTGCAGTTGTTCCTCGCCAAAGAGTTGTCGCCCCGTACCCAGACGGCCATCGCCTCGCACCTTGACGGCTGCACCGATTGCCTGCAAGCGTTCGATTTCCATGCAGAACTGAAAAGTGTCATCGCACGAAAGTCCCGTGAAAGCACGATGCCCGAAGGATTGATGGCCCGCATCCAGCAATGCTTCAGCCTGGAGCAAACCTCCCCTTTTGACCAACAGTCCCCGTTCGACCGGCCTTCGCCGTTTTCGGGTTGATGCACACGCACCGGGCAACCTTCGTTCTTTCGTGCCTCTCTCGCTAGGCTGACGTCATGTTCGGAGCTTTCCTCGGGTTACACACCAATGGCGGTTGGCACATCTGGCTTGGCCTCGTGCTGGTTCTCAGTGCGGTGGGTGCCGTGCTCGGCCTCATCGCCGGATACCTGAAGAAGGTCGTCCTTCCGCAATACCGCGGTCCGAAGAAGTAGCCGCAATGGCCAACAGCCCAGTCGATTGGGCGTTGGCAGAACGTGTCGCGGGCCGGTTCATCGCCCACGAAGCATGGTCGCAGTCGTACCACTACCGCTCGCTCGAACCCGATTTCGCGAGGCTCACCCCGCGGGCTGAAGCATTGGTGAGCGAAACCACCGGGCTGACGTCAGCCAACGGCCTGGCGACGGCCGCGGTCATTTCGCGTCCCGACTGGGTGAAGGCAAACCTGTCGTCGATGCAGCTGCTGCTTGCTCCGCTGTTGGCCAAGATGGAAGCGGAGCTTTCCGGTCGAAACGCCCGCGCAGCAGCGGCCGGGGCGGCCATCGCCGGAGCCGAAGTCGGCGCCATGCTCGGATGGATGTCGGGGCGCGTACTGGGCCAGTACGACCTCATGGTGGGAGACACTGCCACCGGAGATTGCGTCTATTACGTCGGACCTAACGTGCTCGCGCTGGAGAAGCGGTTCGGGTTTCCACCGGCGGAATTCCGTTTGTGGCTTGCGTTGCACGAAGTGACGCACCGCGCGCAGTTCACTGGCGTGCCATGGATGAAGGCGCACTTCCTCGGTTTGGTTCACGAGATCCTGAGTGCCGTCGAACCCGATGCCGACACGCTGGTTGCGGCCATCAAGGCGGCGGTGCGACCCGGTGGCGACCGCAAGCAGATCATCACCGTCGGCGGCATCATGGCTCTGCTTGCCAGCCCTGCGCAGCGCGCCACCATGGGTCGCATCGGTGGGTTGATGGCATTGCTGGAAGGGCACGGTGATGTCACCATGAACCGAGCCGGCATCGGCCACGTGCCCTCAGCCGAACGCTTTGACCGCGTCCTGAAAGAACGACGCGGCAAAGGCTCACCACTCGTGAAGCTCGTCAAGAAGCTGGCCGGAATCGAAGCGAAAATGAACCAGTACGAGCAGGGCGAGAAGTTCATCGCCGCCATCGAGGCGGTCGGTGGTGATCGTGTCGTTAACCGTTGTTGGGAGAACCCCGATCATGTCCCCAGCCTCGAAGAAATTCGTCGGCCCGAACTGTGGCTTGATCGACTTGGACTCACTGTCTCCGTCTGACCTGACTGCCGCGCTTCTCGCTCGCTGCACGTTTCCGCCTTCTGGCACGGCGGTCACGTGCGCGGTCTCCGGTGGCGCCGACAGCATGGCGCTGCTCATACTCGCATGCGCAGCGGGCGCCGCGGTTACCGCCGTGCACGTCGATCACGGACTGAGGGATGGATCAGCCGAAGAAGCCTCCGTGGTCGCCGCGGCCTCGGCACGATTCGGAACCGGCTTTCGATCGGAAACAGTCGTTGTGGCGCCGGGTCCGAACCTCGAAGCCCGAGCCCGGAGCGCTCGCTTCGCCGTGCTTCCCTCCGGTGTGTTGACGGGCCACACCGCCGATGATCAGGCAGAGACGGTGCTCATCAACCTGTTGCGAGGAGCGGGCGTCGACGGCATGGCCGGCATGGGCCCGAACGGGCATCCAATCCTGCCCTTGCGGCGTCAGGAGACGGTCGCGCTGTGCCAAGCGCACGAGCTTCAAGTCGTTCGGGATCCGAGCAACGATGATGCTCGTTTCCTCCGTAATCGTATTCGTCACGACGTCCTTCCCTTACTGACCGACGTAGCCCGGCGAGACGTCGCGGCCGTCATTGCCCGGCAGGCGTCACTCCTTCGCGATGACGCTGATCTTCTCGAGCTTCTCGCGGGCGCCATCGACCCGACCGATGCCAGGGCGCTCATGGCGGCACCGGTAGCGCTTGCCCGACGTTCAGTGCGCCGCTGGTTAGCGAACCCCATGCCCCCGTCCGCCGATGAAGTCGAGCGGGTTCTGGCCGTCGCTAGAGGCAAGGCCATTGCGTGCGAGTTGGAAGGCTGCCGTCGCGTCGCCCGCACGGCCTGGGTGCTTCGGCTGGAGGGGTGAACAAAGTCACGTGCGCTGAACCGATCGGGGCAAGGCGCAGATAGGCTCGAAGATGCGTCGGATTGTCCTGCCGCCCTTCACGGAATGCGGAACGATCGATGAGCACGATTACGGCGGACAACCCAAGGGTCAGTTCGTTTACCACGGAAGAAATGGCCGCCTGTCGGCCGGCGGCGCGAGATCTCCAGCGAGCGACACGTCGATTGCGGGGTAAGGCCGCCTTCATCGGTGCCCTTGGCCTTACGAGCTACGTCGGCCTACTCCTCACCCACACGCTCGTGCTGGCGATTCCTTTTGCTGTCATCATGGTGCTCGCCGTCATCGCTACCGGCACCTGCGTTATGCACGACGCCAACCACGGAGCGTTCAGCGACTCGAAAGTCGTCAACCGTATCGTTGGCTACAGCTCCGACATCATGGGAGCGAGCTCCTGGGTGTGGCGGCAAAAGCACAACGGTTTGCACCATGCCAACACCAATGTGGTCGGCCTCGACACCGACATTGAACAGATGCCCTTCGCTCGCCTCGCGCCCGGCCAGCCGTGGAGAGTATGGCATCGGTACCAGCACATCTACATGTGGGGCCTGTACGGATTCCTTACGGTTCAGTGGGCGCTGTTCTCCGACCTCGCCAACGTGATCACGCGCAAGATCGGTAGCCAACCGCTGCGCCGCCGACCCAAGTTCTGGGATCTCACCATGCTGCTGACGGGAAAGGCGTTGCACGCATCGTGGGCACTCGTTCTTCCCATGTTCTTTCACCGTTGGTGGGTGGTGGTCACGTTCTATCTGGCGTGCTCATGGACGGTTGGTTTCGCGCTCGCAGTCTTCTTTCAGGTCGCCCACTGCGTCGATAGCACCTCGTTCGCCGTCCCCGAGACGCCGCGGCGCGGTGACGACTTTGCCCTGCATCAATTGCGCACGACGGCGAACGTGCAGTGCGGCACGCCGGTCATCGGACCGATAACGGCGTGGCTGATGGGCGGCCTGCATCAGCAGATCGAACATCACCTCGCGCCCGGTGTACCCCACACCGCGTATGCCGCAATGGGTCGTCGCGTCCGCCAGTTGTGCCTCGATCGAGAGGTCACCTACGTCGAGCACACCAGCATGTGGGCCGCTCTCCGTTCCCATATGCGGTGGCTGCGCATCATGGGTCTCCGCCCGGCCGTTTCCGTGGACGCCTCGTAGCAGTCAGTTTCTCAGCCTCCGCTCAGGACGGCTTCCTTACCGTGGTCTCCATGGATAGTCGTCCCCTACCAAACGGAGAAACCACATGACGAAGATGCGAAAGGCCGCGGTGGCTATAACCATTGCCACCGTTACCTCACTGTCAGCGGCGGCGGCGGTGAGCGCTTCTAGCGACACCTCGTCCGGGACCGAGCGCGACGGTGAGATCGCCTTCACCGATGCGCACCGAAAGGACGCCACAATCAGTGAAGCCGATGCCGAGCGGGCTGCGATCAACGCCCACAAGGGGACCACCTCCGACGTGCACCTCGAGACCGAAGACAATGGGCTGGTGTGGGAAGTAAAGGTCGATGATGGTTCCAGGGTCTGGGAAGTGCAGGTCAGCGCAACAACGGGCAAGGTTGTGAGCGATAAGACCGAGGAGTGAGCAACAACGACCCCCGGCTAGTCTCCGGGCAGGAGACGTCGGAAGGGGCTAGCCGTGAAGGTGCTCGTCGTTGAGGACGACGAACCATTGGCCGAGGCCCTGCAGCGCGGGTTGGTCGATCAAGGTTTCGAGGTCGACATCGTTGGCGACGGGAATGTTGCCCTTGATCGCCCGCTCGACATCACCTATGACGTGATCGTGCTCGATCTCATGCTGCCCGGCCTCAACGGCTACCGGGTGATCTCCGAGCTTCGGGCTCGCGACGACTGGACGCCAATTCTTGTGCTCACCGCCAAGCAAGGCGAGTTCGACCAGACCGACGTGCTTGACTCCGGTGCCGACGACTTCTTGTCCAAACCGTTCTCGTTCCCCGTGCTGATCGCCCACGTGCGGGCCCTGGCGCGTCGTCGAAAGACCGGATCTGCGCACCTCATTGCCGGTGATCTCACGCTCGATACGCGACAGCACCGCTGCTGGCGGGGAACTATCGAAATCCCACTTACGCGACGCGAGTTCTCACTTCTCGAAATGCTGATGCGTCGCGTTGATGAGGCCATTTCGAAACAGGAACTGCTCGATGAGGTCTGGGACTACGCGTTTGACGGAGATGCCAACATCGTTGAGGTTTATGTGGGCTATCTGCGAGGCAAGATCGACCGGCCGTTCTCGAAGGCATCGTTGGAAACAGTGCGTGGGGTTGGCTATCGATTGAGAGGTGACGGTGGCTGACCTGATGCGTGGCGCGTCCATCCGATTGCGGACGACCCTCATCGCCGTCACTATCGTTGCGGCAGCATTTGTTACCGGCGCCACCGCACTGGTGGCTGTTCTGCAGCACCAACTGATCACCGAGATCGACACCGCACTACGTACTCGGCTGGATGATCTACAGACCGCTTCGACTGGAGGGATTCGCCTGCCTGCCTCGCTCCCCGACACCGGTGATGAGGGCACGGTGGTTCAGATTCTCGGCACCGACGGCGTCGTCATCACCCAGAGCGCCAACATCAAGCAACGCATCGCGCTGGTCACTTCGGGTCCCGCGGGAATCACCCGGATCCGAACCTTCGAGCAGGCGCCAATAGGCGAGACCGCCGCGTATCGATTGGCTATTCGCCGCGCAATCTCTTCCGACCGCGAGATCGACTTGGTCGTCGGCTCCTCGCTCGATCCCACCCGGGAGAGTGTCCACACGCTTCGCCGTTCTTTGCTCCTCGGCATCCCTTTGCTGCTTCTCCTGGTGGGCGCGGTTACGTGGTTCGCGGCGGGCCGGGTGCTCGCGCCCGTCGAATCCATACGGGCAACCGTGGCTGACATCTCGGCATCAGATCTGAGCCAACGAGTGCCAGAACCGACGGGTCGCGACGAGATCTCCCGACTTGCGCGCACGATGAACCAGACGCTCGACCGGTTGCAAGCTGCCAACGACAAGCAGCGAGCCTTTGTCGGGGACGCGTCTCATGAGCTCCGCACGCCGCTCGCATCACTGCAAGCGCAACTCGACGTGTTGTTGGCCAACCCTGAGCGGATCGATCAACCCCTGGTGGTGCGGCGCCTGCATGAGGATGCTCGACGGCTCCAACACTTGGCCGAGGATCTCCTTTTCCTCGCCGTCCACGACGACGGACAACGAGAGCCCGTTCGGGCGCTCGTCGATCTCGATGAACTGGTAATCAACGCAGTGGAACCAATCCGGGCTCGCAAAGCCGTGCAGGTGGACATCTCGAAGGTGGAGGGAGGTCGCGTTCGCGGTAATGCCAGCCAACTGGCCCGCCTCATTGCGAACCTGCTTGACAACGCCGAGCATCACGCCGACCAGATCACCGTCGAACTCCACACGACCGACGCCACCGTCGAGCTCATCATCGCCGACGACGGGCCGGGCATTCCGGTCGTTGACCGCGAACGGATCTTTGAGCGCTTCGCCCGACTGGACACCGCACGACAACGTCGGCACGGCGGTGCCGGACTTGGTCTGGCGATAGTGAAGTCGATTGCCGACGCGCACGACGCCACCATCACCGTTGCCGACGCGCACAAGGGCACCCGCATCGTGGTCACCCTGGCTGCCGCTTCCGCCTAACGACGCAATCGTTGGTGCCAGACTGACCCCATGAGCCAACCAGATGTCCTGCCGCGCTGGGATCTGACCGACGTGTTTCCGTCGCTGGACAGTCGCGCGTATGTGGATGCAACGGAGTCCTTCGGAGCCGACATCGCTCGACTCGGTGCGCTCTACACCCGTCATCGTGTCGGCGGCGACAACTCCGATCCGTCGGGTATCGATGAGGTCATTGCCGAAACGAACACAGTGAACGAAACCGCACGATTGTTGGGTGCATACACGCTGTCTGTCGTGTCGACGGATTCGTTCGACTCTGACGGTCAGCGGGCCCAGAGCGAGCTTCGCGGTCTCTCATCGGAACTCGCGCGACTCGGTGCTCGGTTCGCAGCATGGGTTGGTGCGTGTGGTGCCGACGCGATGATCGCAACCGGGCAGGTGGCGGCCGCGCACGGCTGGCCGTTGCGACGTACCGAGGTACGGGCGGTGCATCAGATGAGCGCTGGCGAGGAGGATCTGTTCGCCGAGACGTCGACCACCGGCGGTCAGGCATGGGCACAACTCTTCAACGATGTCACCTCGCAACTCACGGCCGACGTCAAGGGTCGGGGCAACCTGCCCATGGCAGCCGTAAGAGGCCTCAACACCCATAGCGACCCAACCGTGCGAGCAGCAGGGTACGAAGCCGAGATGACGGCATGGCCGACTGTTTCGGTCACGCTGGCTCATGCTCTGAACGCGATCAAGGGTGAGGCGAACATCGTGAATCGGCGGCGCTCGTGGTCGAACCCGCTCGATGCATCGCTGTACGCCAACTCCGTCGATCGGCCCACATACGATGCAATGACGAGCGCAGTGCGAGCGGCACTTCCCGATCTGCGTCGATGGATGCGATGC